>NZ_JBJQJE010000009.1:0-190770 GCF_046487585.1 Escherichia sp. WS1265 | reverse complement strand
TCAAGGGTGGCATTACCGGATAAAAAGTTATCAGTCTGCCCTGGCAGACAAAGGGTTAGTGCAGAGCATGTCGCGCAAGGGCAACTGCCTTGATAATGCGGTAATGGAGAACTTCTTTGGTCACCTGAAAGAAGAAATGTACTATCGCCGGGACTACAGAAATGTAGAAGAGCTGGAAAATGCCGTTAACGAATACATAACTTACTGGAATCAAAAAAGAATAAAACTCAGTCTTGGGGGACTCAGTCCGGTAGAATACCGGACTGAGCATCAAAAAGCCGGTTAACTGAAACTGTCCAGGTTTTGGGGTTCAGTTCATCAAGCGTCGCATCCGGCATTTTGGCTCAAAAGTATCAAGCCAGTGCTTTAGTTATCTTCTCGTACAGATCGCCAGAGAGATTTTCCAGCCCTTTCAACTGCTCCAGCGCCGCGCGCATTTTCTCCTGACGTTTGGCATCGTAACGCTTCAGGCGAATCAGCGGCTCAATCAGGCGCGAAGCCACCTGCGGGTTACGGCTGTTGAGGTCGGTAAGCATTTCCACCAGGAACTGGTAACCGCTGCCATCTTCGGCATGGAACGCTGCCGGGTTGCTGCCCGCAAACGCGCCAATCAACGAACGAATGCGGTTCGGGTTGCTCATGGTAAATGAGCGATGCTGCAACAGACCACGCACCGTCTCCAGCACATTTGCCGCCGGGCTGGTGGCTTGCAGGATAAACCATTTATCCATCACCAGACCGTCCTGATGCCACTTGTCGTCGTACTCCTGCATCAGCGCGTCACGGCATGGCAGCTGTGCAGCAACCGCCGCAGAAAGCGCGGCCAGCGCATCGGTCATATTGTTTGCTTCATGGAACTGCTTGCTCACCAGCACGTCAGCCAGATGCGTTTCACCAAAAGCGAGGAAACGCAGGCAGGCATTTCGCAGAGTGCGTTTTGCAATATCTTCATGCTCAACACGGTACTCGCTCTGGTAATTCGCGTTGTAAATAGCCAGTAGCTCATCCGCCAGTTCAGTCGCCAGAGTACGAGTGAGTGCTTCGCGTACTTCAGCAATAGCAATCGGGTCGATGATATCGAACAGTTCTGCCATTTCATTGACGGAAGGCAGCGTCAGGATTTCTGCCGCCAGTGCCGGATCAATCTTCTCATCAAGCAGTACCGAGCGGAAAGCATCAGCCACATGCACCGGCAGAGACAGCGGCTGCCCTTGCTGATGACGGGCGACGTTGAGCTTGATGTAGGTTGCCAGCAGGCTTTGCGCCGCATCCCAGCGGGAGAAATCATTACGCGCATGGCGCATCAGGAAGGTCAGTTGCTGATCGCTCCACTTATATTCCAGTTTCACTGGCGCAGAGAATTCGCACAGCAGCGCAGGCACCGGCTGAAAGTAGACATTATCAAAGACAAAGGTCTGTTCCGCCTGGGTGACGTTCAGCACCGAATTCACCGGGTGACCGCCTTTCTGCAACGGGATCACTTTGCCTTCGTTGTCATACAGTTCGATGGCAAACGGAATATGCAGCGGCTGTTTTTCTGCCTGATCCGGCGTAGCAGGCGTGCGCTGGCTGATGGTCAGGGTGTACTGCTCGGTTTCCGGATTATAGTCGTCTTTGACGGTCACAACCGGCGTACCGGACTGGCTGTACCAACGGCGGAAATGAGAGAGATCGACATTCGACGCATCTTCCATCGCCTGAACAAAGTCGTCGCAGGTTGCCGCGCTGCCATCATGGCGCTCGAAATAGAGCTGCATCCCTTTCTGGAAGTTTTCTTCGCCCAGCAGGGTGTGGATCATGCGAATCACTTCCGCGCCCTTCTCGTAAACGGTCAGGGTGTAGAAGTTGTTCATCTCAATGACCATATCCGGGCGGATCGGGTGCGCCATCGGGCTGGCGTCTTCCGCAAACTGCAATCCGCGCATGGTGCGCACGTTGTTGATACGGTTTACCGCGCGGGAACCAAGGTCAGAGCTGAATTCCTGATCGCGGAAGACGGTTAAACCTTCTTTCAGGCTGAGCTGGAACCAGTCGCGGCAGGTCACACGGTTACCGGTCCAGTTATGGAAATATTCATGGCCGATAACACGCTCAATATCGAGGTAATCTTTATCGGTGGCGGTGTCGGTACGGGCCAGCACATATTTGGAGTTAAAGATATTCAGACCTTTATTCTCCATTGCGCCCATATTGAAGAAATCCACCGCGACGATCATATAGATGTCGAGGTCATACTCCAGGCCGAAGCGTTCTTCATCCCATTTCATGGAGTTTTTCAGCGAGGTCATCGCCCACGGCGCACGATCAAGGTTGCCGCGATCGACGTACAGCTCCAGCGCAACTTCGCGACCAGAACGCGTGGTGAAGGTGTCGCGCAGCACGTCGAAGTCGCCTGCCACCAGCGCAAACAGGTAGCACGGTTTCGGGAACGGGTCCTGCCACTGTACCCAGTGACGTCCGTTTTCCAGTTCGCCTTGCGCAACGCGGTTACCGTTGGAAAGCAGGAAGGGATATTTGGTTTTATCGGCAATAATTTTGGTGGTAAAACGCGCCAGCACGTCCGGGCGGTCAAGATAATACGTAATATGGCGGAAACCTTCGGCTTCACACTGAGTGCAAAGCGCATCGCCTGACTGATAAAGCCCTTCCAGCGCGGTATTCGTCGCCGGGCTAATTTCATTAACGATCTTAAGCGTAAAACGCTCCGGCAAATTACTGATGACCAGTGCGCCCTCTTCTTCTTTCCAGGCGGTCCACGGCTCATCATTAATATGAACAGAAACCAGTTTAAGATCTTCGCCATCAAGACGAAGCGGAGCATCTGATGCACCATGACGGACAGCCTGGCTGACCGCGGTAACGACCGTCTTTTGCGCGTCCAGGTCAAAGGTCAAGTCAATATCAGTAATCTGGTAATCCGGCGCACGATAATCGTGACGGTATTTGGCTTGTGGCTGTTGAGTCATAAATAACCTTTAGCATCTTTTATAGAGTCTGGTGTTCAGTCTATTCCTGTTGCGTAAATCGCGCTATGCAGAATCTTCATCTTTTCAGGTACAAACGCCTTTATTGCTACATTTTTATAACATACACCGCGTAATGCCATCGACCAGAAAGGTGGCATATGGTGTGATCGGGGTTCAATAAATTGCGAAACAAGGTATACTCCAGCAGTTCCTGAAGATGTTTATTGTACTAAACGCTCCTGTACGAGGACGCTACTGCGCACCTATGACACAATTCGCTTCTCCTGTTCTGCACTCGTTGCTGGATACAGATGCTTATAAGTTGCATATGCAGCAAGCCGTGTTTCATCACTATTACGATGTGCATGTCGCGGCGGAGTTTCGTTGCCGAGGTGACGATCTGCTGGGTATTTATGCCGATGCTATTCGTGAACAGGTTCAGGCGATGCAGCACCTGCGCCTGCAGGATGATGAATATCAATGGCTCTCAGCCCTGCCTTTCTTTAAGGCCGACTATCTTAACTGGCTACGCGAGTTCCGCTTTAACCCGGAACAAGTCACCGTGTCCAACGATAATGGCAAGCTGGATATTCGTTTAAGCGGCCCGTGGCGTGAAGTCATCCTCTGGGAAGTTCCTTTGCTGGCGGTTATCAGTGAAATGGTACATCGCTATCGCTCACCGCAGGCCGACGTTGCGCAAGCCCTCGACACGCTGGAAAGCAAATTAGCCGACTTCTCGGCATTAACCGCCGGTCTTGATATGTCGCGCTTCCATCTGATGGATTTTGGCACCCGCCGACGTTTTTCTCGTGAAGTACAAGAAACCATCGTGAAACGTCTGCAACAGGAATCCTGGTTCGTGGGCACCAGCAACTACGATCTGGCGCGTCGGCTTTCCCTCACGCCAATGGGAACACAAGCACACGAATGGTTCCAGGCGCATCAGCAAATCAGTCCGGATCTTGCCAACAGCCAGCGAGCTGCACTTGCTGCCTGGCTGGAAGAATATCCCGACCAACTTGGCATTGCATTAACCGACTGCATCACTATGGATGCTTTCCTGCGTGATTTCGGTGTCGAGTTCGCCAGTCGCTATCAGGGCCTGCGTCATGACTCCGGCGACCCGGTTGAATGGGGTGAAAAAGCCATTGCACATTATGAGAAGCTGGGAATTGATCCACAGAGTAAAACGCTGGTTTTCTCTGACAATCTGGATTTACGCAAAGCGGTTGAGCTATACCGCCACTTCTCTTCCCGCGTGCAATTAAGTTTTGGTATTGGGACTCGCCTGACCTGCGATATCCCCCAGGTAAAACCCCTGAATATTGTCATTAAGTTGGTTGAGTGTAACGGTAAACCGGTGGCGAAACTTTCTGACAGCCCTGGCAAAACTATCTGCCACGATAAAGCGTTTGTTCGGGCGCTGCGCAAAGCGTTCGACCTTCCGCATATTAAAAAAGCCAGTTAATATCATCAGGGAGCTAATCGGCTCCCTTTTTTTACCTTTAATTCCGAAATCTTTCGCTGCATTTGCGAATTCTGCTTGTCTGATTGCAGATGCCAGGTAACATAGGTATCCCCCCCATTTACGGGTGGACAAGTGTTTATTTTTTCCGACTATTAACAGAGAGAATATTATGAGCGTTGTGCCTGTAGCCGACGTACTCCAGGGCCGCGTAGCCGTTGACAGCGAAGTCACCGTACGCGGATGGGTACGTACCCGCCGAGATTCAAAAGCTGGCATCTCCTTCCTCGCCGTTTATGACGGTTCCTGCTTTGATCCTGTACAGGCTGTCATCAATAATTCTCTGCCCAATTACAATGAAGACGTCCTGCGTCTGACCACCGGTTGCTCGGTCATTGTGACGGGTAAAGTCGTGGCATCGCCGGGCCAGGGGCAACAATTTGAAATTCAGGCCAGCAAGGTTGAAGTTGCTGGTTGGGTTGAAGATCCAGACACTTACCCGATGGCGGCAAAACGCCACAGCATTGAGTATCTGCGTGAAGTCGCTCACCTGCGTCCGCGCACAAACCTGATTGGTGCCGTCGCGCGCGTTCGCCATACGCTGGCGCAGGCGCTGCATCGCTTCTTTAACGAGCAGGGATTCTTCTGGGTTTCAACGCCACTGATTACTGCGTCTGATACCGAAGGGGCTGGCGAAATGTTCCGCGTTTCTACGCTGGATCTGGAAAACCTGCCGCGTAACGATCAGGGCAAAGTGGATTTCGACAAAGACTTCTTTGGTAAAGAGTCTTTCCTGACCGTATCTGGCCAGTTGAACGGCGAAACCTACGCTTGCGCATTGTCCAAAATTTATACCTTCGGCCCGACTTTCCGTGCTGAAAACTCCAACACCAGCCGTCACCTGGCGGAATTCTGGATGCTGGAGCCGGAAGTGGCGTTTGCTAACCTGAACGATATCGCGGGTCTGGCTGAAGCCATGCTGAAATATGTCTTCAAAGCGGTTCTCGAAGAACGCGCTGACGACATGAAATTCTTCGCTGAACGCGTAGATAAAGATGCCGTTTCACGTCTGGAACGCTTCATTGAAGCCGATTTTGCGCAGGTGGATTACACCGACGCAGTGACTATTCTCGAAAACTGCGGCAGGAAGTTTGAAAACCCAGTTTACTGGGGCGTTGATCTCTCTTCTGAGCATGAGCGTTATCTGGCGGAAGAACACTTTAAAGCACCGGTAGTGGTTAAAAACTATCCGAAAGATATTAAAGCGTTCTATATGCGCCTTAACGAAGACGGTAAAACCGTTGCGGCTATGGACGTTCTGGCTCCGGGCATCGGTGAGATCATTGGTGGCTCCCAGCGTGAAGAACGTCTGGACGTGCTGGACGTGCGTATGCTGGAAATGGGCCTGAATAAAGAAGATTACTGGTGGTATCGCGATCTGCGTCGCTACGGTACTGTTCCGCATTCAGGTTTCGGTCTTGGTTTTGAACGCCTGATTGCTTACGTAACTGGTGTGCAAAACGTGCGTGATGTGATTCCGTTCCCACGTACTCCGCGTAACGCCAGCTTCTAATTTAGCGTCTTCAAGAGCCAGCACCCGCTGGCTCTTTTTTTATCCTTTCTGTCAAGTTATCTGTTTGTTAAGTCAAGCAATCTATTTACAACCCCGCCATAACGATCATTCTGTTACGTAATATTACATTGCAACATTTACGCACAAAAAATAACCAGCATTCTTATTGCGGATTAGTTTTTTCTTAGCTGATAGCACAATTTTCATACTATTTTTTGGCATTCTGGATGTCTGAATGAGGATTTAGTGCCAGGTCGATAAAGTTTCCATCAGAAACAAAATTTCCGTTTAGTTAATTTAAATATAAGGAAATCATATAAATAGATAAAAATTGCTGTAAATATCATCACGCCTCTATGGAAATATGACGGTGTTCACAAAGTTCCTTAGTTTTTACTTTTAGTTACATATTTTTTCTTTTTGAAACCAAATCTTTATCTTTGTAGCACTTTCACGGTAGCGAAACGTTAGTTTGAATGGAAAGATGCCTGCAGACACATAAAGACACCAAACTCTCATCAATAGTTCCGTAAATTTTTATTGACAGAACTTATTGACGGCAGTGGCAGGTGTCATAAAAAAACCATGAGGGTAATAAATAATGATGAAGCGCAATATTCTGGCAGTGATCGTCCCTGCTCTGTTAGTAGCAGGTACTGCAAACGCTGCAGAAATCTATAACAAAGATGGCAACAAAGTAGATCTGTACGGTAAAGCTGTCGGTCTGCATTATTTCTCCAAGGGTAACGGTGAAAACAGTTACGGTGGCAATGGCGACATGACCTATGCCCGTCTTGGTTTTAAAGGGGAAACTCAAATCAATTCCGATCTGACCGGTTATGGTCAGTGGGAATATAACTTCCAGGGTAACAACTCTGAAGGCGCTGACGCTCAAACTGGTAACAAAACGCGTCTGGCATTCGCGGGTCTTAAATACGCTGACGTTGGTTCTTTCGATTACGGCCGTAACTACGGTGTGGTTTATGATGCACTGGGTTACACCGATATGCTGCCAGAATTTGGTGGTGATACTGCATACAGCGATGACTTCTTCGTTGGTCGTGTTGGCGGCGTTGCTACCTATCGTAACTCCAACTTCTTTGGTCTGGTTGATGGCCTGAACTTCGCTGTTCAGTACCTGGGTAAAAACGAGCGTGACACTGCACGCCGCTCTAACGGCGACGGTGTTGGCGGTTCTATCAGCTACGAATACGAAGGCTTTGGTATCGTTGGTGCTTATGGCGCCGCTGACCGTACCAACCTGCAAGAAGCTCAACCTCTTGGCAACGGTAAAAAAGCTGAACAGTGGGCTACTGGTCTGAAGTATGACGCGAACAACATCTACCTGGCAGCGAACTACGGTGAAACCCGTAACGCTACGCCGATCACTAATAAATTTACAAACATCAGCGGCTTCGCCAACAAAACGCAAGACGTTCTGTTAGTTGCGCAATACCAGTTCGATTTCGGTCTGCGTCCGTCCATCGCTTACACCAAATCTAAAGCGAAAGACGTAGAAGGTATCGGTGATGTTGATCTGGTGAACTACTTTGAAGTGGGCGCAACCTACTACTTCAACAAAAACATGTCCACCTATGTTGACTACATCATCAACCAGATCGATTCTGACAACAAACTGGGCGTAGGTTCAGACGACACCGTTGCTGTGGGTATCGTTTACCAGTTCTAATAGCACACCTCTTTGTTAAATGCCGAAAAAACAGGACTTTGGTCCTGTTTTTTTTATGCCTTCCAGAGCAATCTCACGTCTTGCAAAAACAGCCTGCGTTTTCATCAGTAATAGTTGGAATTTTGTAAATCTCCCGTTACCCTGATAGCGGACTTCCCTTCTGTAACCATAATGGAACCTCGTCATGTTTGAGAACATTACCGCCGCTCCTGCCGACCCGATTCTGGGCCTGGCCGATCTGTTTCGTGCCGATGAACGTCCCGGCAAAATTAACCTCGGGATTGGTGTCTATAAAGATGAGACGGGCAAAACCCCGGTACTGACCAGTGTGAAAAAGGCTGAACAGTATCTGCTCGAAAATGAAACCACCAAAAATTACCTCGGCATTGACGGCATCCCTGAATTTGGTCGCTGCACTCAGGAGCTGCTGTTTGGTAAAGGTAGCGCCCTGATCAATGACAAACGTGCTCGCACGGCACAGACTCCGGGTGGCACTGGCGCACTACGCGTGGCTGCCGATTTCCTGGCAAAAAATACCAGCGTTAAGCGTGTGTGGGTGAGCAACCCAAGCTGGCCGAACCATAAGAGCGTCTTTAACTCTGCAGGTCTGGAAGTTCGTGAATACGCTTATTATGATGCGGAAAATCACACCCTTGACTTCGATGCACTGATTAACAGCCTGAACGAAGCTCAGGCTGGCGACGTAGTGCTGTTCCATGGCTGCTGCCATAACCCAACCGGTATCGACCCTACGCTGGAACAATGGCAGACACTGGCACAACTTTCCGTTGAGAAAGGCTGGTTACCGCTGTTTGACTTCGCTTACCAGGGTTTTGCCCGTGGTCTGGAAGAAGATGCTGAAGGACTGCGCGCTTTCGCGGCTATGCATAAAGAGCTGATTGTTGCCAGTTCCTACTCTAAAAACTTTGGCCTGTACAACGAGCGTGTTGGCGCTTGTACTCTGGTTGCTGCCGACAGTGAAACCGTTGATCGCGCATTCAGCCAAATGAAAGCGGCGATTCGCGCTAACTACTCTAACCCACCAGCACACGGCGCTTCTGTTGTTGCCACCATCCTGAGCAACGATGCATTACGTGCGATTTGGGAACAAGAGCTGACTGATATGCGCCAGCGTATTCAGCGTATGCGTCAGTTGTTCGTCAATACGCTGCAGGAAAAAGGCGCAAACCGCGACTTCAGCTTTATCATCAAACAGAACGGCATGTTCTCCTTCAGTGGTCTGACAAAAGAACAAGTGCTGCGTCTGCGCGAAGAGTTTGGCGTGTATGCTGTTGCTTCTGGTCGTGTGAACGTAGCCGGGATGACACCAGATAACATGGCTCCGCTGTGCGAAGCGATTGTGGCAGTGCTGTAAGCGTTAAAAACAATGAAGCCCGCTTAAAAAGCGGGCTTTTTTATGCGCCTTTACCAGACGGGCATTTCGTCTTGCAGGAAGGGATTATGCAGGCGCTCACAACCAAGTGTGGATAATGGTCCGTGACCCGGAATAAATGTCACGTCATCCCCCAGTGGCAGCAACTTATCTTTGATTGAAGAAATCAGTTGATTATGATCGCCACGCGGGAAGTCACTGCGCCCTACTCCGCCTTTGAAAATAACGTCGCCAGAAATCAGCAGCTTTGCCCGATCATCAAAAAACACGACATGACCCGGCGTATGCCCAGGGCAATGTAACACCTGTAAAGCCACATTCCCTATGCTGATGGTATCGCCTTCGTTCAGCCAACGATCCGGCGTCAGCGGCTGGCACTCTTCCAGACCAAACATACGACTTTGCGCAGGCAAGCCTTGCAGCCAGAACTCATCTTCTTTTTCCGGGCCAAAAACCGGCACGCCGTAATGTTGCGCCAGTTCCGCCGCTGCACCAACGTGGTCCAGATGACCATGCGTCAGCAGGATCTGCATCAGTGTCAGGCCGCTGGCGTCAACTTCCTGTTTGATTTTTTCCGCATCGCCGCCAGGATCGACCAGTGCGGCCAGACGGGTTTGTTCACACCAGATCAATGAACAGTTCTGGGAGAATGCGGTGACCGGAATAATACGATAGTTCATACTGCCCCTGTTTCGTTAAGCGATTGCTACCAGTGCCGTGCTGGCCCGGTATCAATATGCACAAAGTTACTACGTGGGTAATATCCTACACCACCTGCGCGCATAGATAACGCGGCTTTGCGAATATTGCTTAACGCGATACCTTCAATATGGAAATCCATCGCCTGCCCTTTCGTGTGATAGCTTTTCTTCGCTACTCCACGGCTGCGGGCGCGTAGTTCATTGTTGGTATCAATGGAACGATAACCGGAAATGAGTTGCACCGGTTTGCGGGTACCTAATAACCCTTGCAGGCGATACAACTGATCGAACAATCTTGGGTCGATGGACTTTATTTTGTTCGCGCGGTAATCGCGGAAAAAATGGTTAAGTTTTGCCAATTCTTCCTGAATATAGCCTCTGCCATCGAAAAACTCCGCTTTGATTGACTCTCCGGTATGAAGATTATTGAGTGTCAAAATGCGCGGGCGTGGGGTAGAGAGTGTTGCAAACGCAGGGGTCGGCAGGATGGCGGCACCGAGTGCAACGCCACCAAGCGCCAGCAGTTTGCGGCGATTAGCGTCGAATTTGTCCATGATAATCAAGTCTACAGGTCAATGTTATCGTTTATATGCACTTCTGGCGCACAAGAGGCACCTTAACCGCCCGTAAAGCAGACGTCAAGATGACTCAACCCCAGCAGTGACGGGGGCTGCAGAGAATCGCCCCCGATCATGCTAATTATTACGACAACTGATTTCCCCGAACTGCTTCATTTACCTGATTAATTGTTCCGCTTTCGATACGATTTGCGAGCTGGATCGCGCAGGCAGATCATAATTGTAAATATCTGTACGATACTGGGTACGACCATCTGCACCAACAAAGGCAGTCAGGTAGTAGAGATTCACCGGAATCGACTGCCGAATATTGACGTAACGCGTATCGCCCTGCTTCAGCGCATCAGAAATACGTTTGTCATTCCATCCTGCATCCTGCAACAGCATATTCGCCAGATCGGAAGCTTTATTCACTCGTACACAGCCTGAGCTCAATGCGCGTGTATCACGCTTGAACAGATTGTGGTTCGGCGTGTCATGCAAATAAATGGCCTCTGAACTCGGCATATTGAATTTATAGCGCCCCAGCGAGTTCCGTGGGCCTGGAGCCTGCTGGAAGCGAAACGGTAAATTCGAGGCCGTGATTGTAGACCAGTCAACCTGCCATGGGTCAATCGCTTCTCTGCTGTTCCAGCCGCGCATCACCGTATAGCCATGGCTTTCGAGATATCCCGGATCGTTGCGCACTTTCGGCAGAATATCTTTGCGTGCCAGAGTTGGTGGTACGTTCCACGGCGGGTTTACCACTACGTTGTTAAGTGCACTGCTCATCATCGGCGTTTTGCGATCGGGGCGACCGACAATGACTCGCGAATCCAGCACCTGATTGCCGTTCTGATAGTAGACCAGCGAATAGGCCGGAATGTTAACCATGATCCCGGTAGAAAGCTCTGTTGGCAGCAAGCGCAATCGCTGGATGTTGAGTGCCAACACGCCAGCACGCTGGGCGGGCGTTACGTTTAACCAGTCACGCGTTGCCGGGCCAATAGCACCATCTGCCCCCAATCCTTGCCATGCCTGAAAACGTTTTACGGCTTCCACCAGTTCATTATCGTAGGCGGCACGAACGGCAGGCGCAGGTTTACTACGAGACGTCGTTTGCTTGTCCATCGGCTTAGTTTCTGCTGTTTCAACAGTAACAGCGGATGGGCTGACTACTGCGTCAGTTGGCGTGTCATCGCCAGGGAGAGTAATTTTTGGCCCCCCGTCCAACATGCCTGTGCGTTGCAATATTTCGCGCAACGCCGGTACGTCGTTACTCCACTGCCCTGGGCGCAACGTTGCTTTACCGGTCAGTTGAGGCCACGGTTTGGTGTCACTGAGTAAGGCCAGTAACGATTCATGCATCGCCGCATATTGCGGATGCTGCGGCGCCAGTCCTGCAACAAACGTCGGCAATTGACCTTTATCCAGCGCCAGCTGCCATTGGTTAATCACCGAAAGCGGCGGCGTTGCAAGCGCATAAGGTTTACTGCTATATAGCCAGCGAGTGCCTTTGGCCGGAATATTTGCAATGAAATGGAGATAGCCCATCATCGCATCAGAGAGCACGACGTCGCGTGCCATCCCGTTAACACCAGGATCGGTCAGTAACTCTACCCATTTATTAAACTGCGGCTGGAAACCGGCAATCGCCACCTCTGCCAGCTGTTGCTGGAAGGCTTTAACAGCATCACGGTTTTCCCACATGGGTTGCATATCGCGTGCGGCATACAACAGTTGAAGCTGGTTAAGATAAACCGGCTTATAACCTGCGGGTAATTGAGATTCGATTTGCGTGCGGGCTTTTTCTGCCGCACCTTCAGGCAATGGCTGGATCCCCGCCATTATTGCCGTGGCTTGCGCCTGCGGCAGTGCCTCGCCCTGTTCACTGACAGCCACCGGGCTGTCGCCAGGGATTACTTCAGGCTCATCGGCCTGCGCATTGAACAGTGGAGCGAATGTTACGGCCAGGCACAAACTGATTGCCGACAGCCGACGACCACACATCATATTAAGCAACATCCCTTGCCCCCTGTTTTTATCATACTCTGAATAGCCAGGCTGTTATTTTACGACTTGCCTGTACAACGCCAATACTCACGAAAGTATGACGAGCAAGCCTGTTACTCATCAGGCTTATCTTCAGTATATAAACGCCGATACGTTTTTACATAACCTAATGTAAAGAAGTTTAAAGAAAAGCGCGCCGTAATGTGCCACTTTTTTAGTGCAGAAACGGAGTTTTCGGAAAAAGAAAAGGCGGCATTGCTGCCGCCTTCATTTTAACTCGCCTGGGAAGGCGCTTCGTCACTTCCTGGAAGCGTTTCAGGGAGTTGCGGCGCAAATCCTCGCAGGCCGACGACGTGAACGTGTTCGGTATTCTGGAAGACTTTACGCACCAGTTTATAGGTGGTGCCTTTTTCCGGACTGATATTTTCCGGCGCTGCGATGATGAGCTGCATTTGCAAACGTTCACACAATTCAAACAGCGTGGCGATAGAACGAGCATCCAGTCGCGCTGCTTCATCGAGGAACAGCAGGCGGCAAGGAGAGATATCTTTACCGCGCAGGCGGCGAGATTCATCTTCCCAGCTTTGTACCACCATCACCAGAATCGACATACCGGTACCAATCGCCTCACCGGTCGACAATGCACCAGACTCTGCGCGCAACCAGCCATCAGAACCACGGTTAACCTCAACTTCCATTTCCAGATAGTTGCGGTAATCCAGCAGTTCTTCGCCAATGGTCTGCGGCGTGCGCTGCCCCATATCAATCTGCGGATTAAGACGCTGATACAATTTCGCCAGCGCTTCCGAGAAGGTCAGACGGTTGCTGTTAAACAGATCCTGATGCTGCTCATGCTGTTCAGAGAGCACATCCAGCAGCATGGCGTGCGTTTCACGCACGTTCACGTTGAGGCGCACGCTGTTCACCTGACCAAACGATACGTTCTGCAACCCCTGGTTGAGCATACGGATACGGTTCTGCTCGCGCTGAATGGTTTTGCGAATGATGTTCGCCACGCTGCGGGAACTGATCGCCAGTTTCTGTTCACGGGAGGTTAATTCTTCGGTCAGACGGCTAAGTTCGATCTCCATCTGTTCGATAGCTTCCACCGGATCATCGGTACGAATAATATCCTGACGAATACGTTCACGCAGATGCTGATAAACCGCCACGAAGAACTGAATTTTACGTTCCGGACGTTTTGGATCTTCCGACATGCGCAGCACATCGCGCAGATGTTCGTTATCTGCCACTGCCAGACGCAGCGCACCTAACGCCTTATCCGACATGGAACGCAAATCATCAGCGGAGAGATAAGCCAGCTCACGACGGTGTAAGCGGCGTTCAACGCCGTTATCTTTCACCATGCGCATGACTGCACACCAGCCCGCTTTCGCGGTCACTACCTGCTCGCGCATCTCAAAGTAATCACGCTCCAGCTTGCGCAGTTTGCGGGTCAGGTTGTCCATCTCCGCTTCGCAGAAGGTGAGCGCTTTTTCCAGTTGATTGCGGCGCGAACGGTTATTGCTCAGTTGCGCATGCAGCTCGTCACGGCGAATACGTGCCCGCTCTTCTGCCCCGCTATCAGCACGCACGCCTATATCCTGCAATTCACGTTGCAGATCGTTAAGTAGCTCTTTTTTGGTGTCATACGAACTTTTCAGCGAAGCCAGCACCTGGTTGTACTGACTCAACTGCGCTGCGTGTCCGCGCAACGCTTCACGCGCGCGGGTACGCTCCGCTTCCGCCTGTTCCAGACGTTCACGCAGTTTTTCGTTGAGATCGCTGTTACCGCTAAGCATTTCTGCCGAGTCAGAGTAGCTAAAGTGCGCACGACGCTGCACCACTTCCGTCAGGGCAAACGCCTGCTGACGGGCATCGCGCTGCATCTGCTGAGAGTACGCGTAATCTTCTTTTAACTGTTCGAACTGTTCCGGGTCACTCTGCAATACCGAAACGATCGGTTCCAGTTTCGCCAGTTGATTACCGAACTGCTGAACAAAACGCGCGGCTTCCTGGGCTTCATCCAGACGTTCGCGGATTTCATCGACGCGATCTGCCAGGCTGTCATCAGCCAACAGGTTGAGACGCGGCAGAATGCGGTTCAGCGCCGTAACGCCCTCTTTCGCCTGCTCAAATTGAATACGCTGCTGCTGGTTATCATTTTCATGATTACTCAGCGCCCGCTCCAGTTCGACGCGACGGCTGTTCAGTTGACGGATTTCTGCTTCCGGATCAGACTCAAACGCCACCGCCAGATGACTGCCGATAAAGCGGCTGAACGCCTGATGCAGACGCTGGGTTTTCTGTACATCAAAGGAGAGCGTGGCGAAGCGTTCGGAAAGCACTTCACGCTCGGCATGGAGGCTTTCAATACGGCTTTCACGCGCAGCACGACCAAACAGCGGCACTTCCGGGAAACGTGAATAACGCCACTGACGATCGGCGATTTTCACCACCACCGCTTTTTCCAGCTCATCAACGCTGAACACGCTGTCATCGAATGACTGCGGATCCCCTTCGATCAGATAGAGATCTTCCGGGCAATCGGTCAAGCCTTCCAGGTGCTCGGTTACCTGTGACAGATCTGGCACCACGATGGCGTGGCGTGACGGGCCATACAGCGCCGAGAAGTACGGCGCATCTTCCAGGCTAACGTCATCATAAATTTCTGACAGCAGCACGCCGCCAAAACGCTCCGCCAGCGCGTTCAGACGCTGATCTTCAGAGCCGCCAGGCTGGCTTAAACGTTCGATCTCTTCATCGACGGCGTTTTTACGCGCGCCTACTTCATCGCGTTCAACAATCGCCTCGCGCTCACGCTCCAGCAACTGTTGCAGATATTCAGTGACGTCCTGGCTGGAGGTGAACTCTTCGCCGCACTGTTCGCTCAACTGGTTGAGACTGTTTTGCGCTGCCAGCCAAACCGGCGCACGCTGCATCAAACTCTGAATGCGAGACTGCAGCTGTTCCTGTTCCTGGCGCAGTGCCATGCGCTCTTCGCGGGCGTTAGAGACGCTATCGGAAAGAGAGGCAATGCGTGCTTCCAGCTCCTGATGCAGAGCTTCCAGTTCATCAATATCAAAATTCTTGCCCTGACGTTTGCAGAAATCTGCCAGCAGACGCTCAGCTTCTTGCTGCTCACGCAGACGCTGTTCCAGTTCGCTTAAGCGCATCCGCAACGGCTGAACCTGCTCTGCCAGGTGACGCTGATCGACCCCTTCGCGCAGCAGTTCGCGAGCGACATCCCACGCCTCGTTACGCGCCAGCGGGCCGTTGATTGCCACCACCAGCTGATAAGCCTGCTCAAACTGGCTGTGCGCGGTTTGCGCCATGCTCATTTTCTGCTCAAGAGAGAGCATTTTTTCAGTCGCTTCCAGCTCTTTCGCCTGGAAGGTTTCCAGCCATTCGGCGGCGCTGTCGGCGGTTAAGTCCGGCAGATGGCACAGTTCTTTGGCACGATTAAGCGCAGCAATCGCCTGGTTATACTGGATCGCGCGCGTTTGCTGGACGTCCAGCGCCTGCTGATAGTCAGCAAGCTGGCTTTTCAGCTCGTCCACTTCCAGTTCGGCAGCTTCCGCACGAGCCTCGTTCTCTTCCTGGCGTTCGATGGCTTCTGCCACCACTTCGTTTTGCTCTTCCAGACGGATCTGCAGCTCATCGAGATCCGCTTCGTAACGTTCGATCTTCTCCTGCTGACGCAGTGCGGTTTGCACCAGGTTCAGGTGATCGCTGGCCGCCTGATAATCCGCTTCCAGATCGCCTTCGGCACCGTTGTGCTCTGCCAGCTCACGCGCCATATCGACGTGTTTGTACTGCTCAGCCGCCAGTTGCTGACGCGAAGTATGTAGCTCGCGACGAAATTCCAGGGCTTTGTCGAGATGGACACGGCGCTCGTTGGCGTGACGCATGTAGTCCGCCGCCACGTAGTTGGTGGCTTCGCTGATCAGATGCTTAAACAGGTCACGGTCCGACTGGGTGACACGAATCGCTTCCAGCGTCATGCGATTTTCACGCAGTGCCGCTTCCATGTCCTGGAACGCTTTACGCACCCCGCTGTTTTCCGGCAACAGGTAGTCGCGCAGAGAACGAGTAATGGCGCTGGAGATCCCGCCATACAGCGAGGCTTCGATCAGACGATAGAATTTGCTACGGTCAGATGCGGAGCGCAGACGACGCGCGATGATGCCCAGATCGAACATCAGCGAGTGGTAATCGGTAATGGAGTTGAACTGTTTAAACTGCACGCCTTCCATCGCCTCGAGCTTGTCTTTCAGCTCGTTAAGCGGCAGCACGCGCGCCTGGCGTTCGTTCAGGGTTTCGGTCACCAACTGCGTCGGCAGCACCGACATCGGCAGGCCCTGAATGGCAAATGGTTTGATATCCACTTTACGATCGCGTCCGGCAACCTGTTGCAGACGCACACCGACCACCACGCGCTGGTGGCGCGAGTTAATGGTGTCGAGCATCGAATAACAGACACCCGCTTTCAGCTTACCGTGCAGACCTTTATCACGCGAACCGCTGGTGGCCCCGGCTTCCGTAGTGTTACGGAAATGCAGCAGGGTCAGGTCGGGGATCAGCGCCGTAACGAACGCCGCCATGGTGGTGGATTTACCCGCCCCGTTACCGCCAGAAAGCGTCGTGACCAGCTCGTCAAGGTCAAAAGTTCGGGCAAAAAAGCCGTTCCAGTTAATCAGCGTCAGTGAGCGAAATTTACCGCGTTCAATCATTATTCTTCCTCTCCGCTATCTGGCTGACTCTCTTCGGTTTCATCGTTGAGTTGCAGATGATTTTCAATCGGCATTGCTTCGCCATCACGAATCAGGCGACGCTGTGCTTCACGGGGATCGTCGCCAGCACGCACATCGGCTCCGAAGCGGAACACCGATTCGGTAATGCGGAACTTGCTGCTGTCGTGGCCCATAAACCACACCATGCCTAAACGACGCAGACGGTTGAGCGAAGAACGTACTTTTTCCTGCAACTTCTGACGGTCAACGTCTGAACCGGTTGAACGGTTGTTCACCAGTTTCAGCAGTTTCGCTTCATCGGCCAGGGTGAGCAGTTCGTCGTACAGTTCCTGTTGAGTAAAAATCCCCTCATTCGCCAGCCGTTCCGGGCTGAGATAGAGATAACAGAGGATTTTCCCGACCATCATATCCAGTTCCGACAAGACGGAACGCGGGATAAGAGTGGTGGAACGTGGGCGTAAATAGAAGAACCCTTCCGGTGCGCGAATAAGCTCAACGTTATAACGCGCGTAAAACTCTTCCAGATATTCCTGAAAATCCATCAGGAATGCATGATTATCCAGTTCGTCGAGGCCAATATGGCGGCCTGAACGTAAGGCGCTATCCAGCGCCGGAAATAACGGATTCGCCAGCGCCTGCGCCAGCTTAACCGGCATCACTTGTTCAATATTTGTCGATGACATGCGCCTGTACCTTGGCTCCGTAATCATTAATCGGCTGCCATTTCGCTGGCAGTCCGGTGAAATCTGCTTGCGCTACGCCAAGACGTACCGCCTGATCAATAACAATGCGCGCAACGTCAAAGTGACGTGCACGCGGATACTGTGACAGATATTCGCGTACCACCAGACCAAGATCCAGCGGCACTTGTCTGGTTTTGTACACGGCAAGTTGTTCTTCGATGATAGCCGCCAGCTGTTCGCGGATCTCGTTAAACTCTTCGTACTCCAGATCCTCAGGAAGTTCCCCAGTCACTTCTTCATCGCGCAGTGCCATCTCTTCGTCACGCATATCCAGCAGACGATCGGCATTGGCATAAGTTAGCGCCCACGGCTCATCAAAATAGGTTTGTACCGACTGACGTAACCGCTGAGCAAAGACGCGGTTTTTATCCATATCGATCGCAGTACGAATAAATTTGTGTACGTGGCGGTCGTAGCCAATCCACAAGTCGATGGATTGCTGGCCCCAGCTGATAATACGGTCGAGTTTGCTCTGCAGATCGAACACCAAACGATCGACAAAGTGCAGATCGTCATGGGTCATCGTCGCATCCTGAATGCGCAACAGATTAGCCTGCAATTTGTCGCCTGCCGCTTCCAGCGTATCCTGCAATTCACGCAGCGTGCCGGAAGTTTCTGAAAGCAACAATTCACAGCTGGAAATCGCTGCCCGCCAGTCTTTGTTCAGCAACTGGGCGATATCGTCCTTCACCTGCTGCTGCTGTTCGTCCATCAGACGTTGCGTCAGGTCGATACTGTCGAAAATTTCTGCTACCGAATATTTCAGTGGCGCATAGACATTACGGTGCCAGTGAAATTCATCTCCGCCCTCTTCGGCGGCATCAGCTGCGCGTTTGAGTTCACCCGCCACAATCGACAACTGCATAGAAAGGCGCAGCGTAGAAAACTCGCGCTGACGGATGTAATAGTCAGTAATGCCGATGCCGAGCGGCGTCAGACGGTAAATTGCGTTCCCTTCCGCCTGCTCGCTGGTAAAGCGGTTCAGCAGACGTTGACGCACCATGTCGTTGATCGCGTTGTTGGCGCGCACGCCGATGGTTTCGCTGGTTTGCTCAAACGCATCACTCACATGGCGGAATGCATCCACCAGCTCGCCTTCACTCATCTCACCATCCAGACGCTCGCCGTTCAGCGTGGCAACCGCCAGCAGAAAAGAGAGTCGGTCTACCGGCAGCGAGATGGAGAAGTCATTTTTTCTGGCCCAGGCAACCAGTTCGGGGACTGTCTGGGAAAATTCACTCATACTTTATCCTTGCTCTGCGGTTTGCGCGCGGTGACATGAATATAACGCCCCAGGGTAATATACGGTTCCTGACGGCAATAACGCGTTTCTAATTCAAGTAATGCTTCATAGCAGTCGCGCTGCTGGTGCTTCTCGCGCAGATAATCATGAAACACACGAACGCCTGTCTTACCCATAATTTGCCAACCAGCTTCTTCCAGCCACAGATAAACCTGCGCCGGGTCGCGTGGATAATCTGGCGAAAGCGTCCGTTTTTTCTTTTTCGGCATTCCCGCCTGCACGTAATCAAAATTCCCGGCGACCATGTTATGCATCAGCAAGCCATGCGCATTGTAGAACATTAACGACAACACACCGCCTGGACGCAACACTGACCACAGGGTCTGTAATACGCTGCGGGGATCGGCCACCCACTCGAGCACCGCATGGAACAATATCAGATCAACGGGCGTTTCCAAATGCGAAGCAACATCCTGAGCGGCGCAATGTATAAATTGCATGTTGTCGCTCACACCTTTTGCTTCTGCCGCCTGTTTTGCGCGGTCGATCATCTGCGCAGAAAGATCGCATAAAATGACCTGATGCCCACGCTCGGCCATTTTGATTGCGGTCTGCCCTTCTCCACCGCCAGCATCCAGCACACGCAGTTTTTGCGGGCCTATTTCCGCCAGCAAGCGATCGAGATCCTGCCACAGAATAGCCTGTCGAAGCTGCCCTTTGGTGGTGCCGTAAATGTTACGGGAAAACTTTTCCGCAATATCATCAAAATTGCGATCCTGCATTGCTTTCTCCACCGGTTGGCTAAGACGTTTTCTGATAAAGACGCTATTTTGTCACAGCCACGGCGAGAATGAACCCGTCTGGTGTAATATCGCTGGCGATCCCTTGCTATATGGTTAAAAAAGGAACCAGAAAGGATGCTTTTTACACTGAAAAAAGTGATTGGCAATATGTTGCTGCCACTTCCGCTGATGTTGTTGATTATTGGCGCTGGCCTGGCGCTGCTGTGGTTTAGCCGTTTTCAAAAAACCGGGAAGATTTTTATTAGCATTGGGTGGCTGGCGCTCTTGTTATTGAGTTTGCAACCGGTAGCCGACCGCCTGCTGCGTCCCATCGAAAGCACCTATCCGACATGGAATAATTCGCAAAAAGTGGACTATATCGTGGTGCTCGGAGGTGGTTATACCTGGAACCCGCAGTGGGCACCAAGCTCGAATTTAATCAATAACAGTCTGCCCCGCCTGAATGAAGGTATTCGCTTATGGCGCGAAAATCCGGGATCAAAACTGATCTTCACGGGAGGCGTAGCAAAAACCAATACGGTGAGTACAGCCGAAGTAGGTGCCCGAGTTGCGCAATCGCTGGGCGTGCCGCGCGAGCAAATTATCACTCTGGATTTGCCAAAAGATACCGAAGAAGAAGCTGCGGCAGTGAAACAGGCAATTGGTGACGCCCCTTTCCTGCTGGTGACCTCCGCATCACATCTGCCGCGGGCGATGATCTTTTTTCAGCAGGAAGGGCTAAATCCGCTGCCAGCCCCGGCGAATCAGTTGGCCATCGACTCGCCGCTTAATCCGTGGGAACGGGCAATCCCTTCTCCGGTTTGGTTGATGCATAGCGATCGTGTTGGCTATGAAACGCTTGGCCGCATCTGGCAGTGGCTAAAAGGTTAGTCAGGCGAGCCACGGCAAGAGTGATTTTGATGCCAGATCGAAGTTGCGCCGACTAAATCGTCCGGTATTAACCAGTTGCGCAACTTCATCCCATAACACATACAACCAACGCCGCCAGATGAATGACTCCGCCACTGGCGCGCGTTGCAGGTAACTCCAGAGCAAATCTTCCGCCAGAGAATTATCCATTAGTCGGAACAGTTCGTATTCTCGCGGTGCCCAAAGCATTAGTCCCGGCCCGACCATCGCCAGTAACTGATCGCTGCGCGAATCTTTCAGCATGCTGCGTAAACAGAAGTTACCGTGAATCAGCACACAATTGTCGTTAAAGCCTTCAAATAATGCCGGGAGACATTCGCGAGTACGAAACAGGATCCGCTTATCCTGCATCGTTAGACCGGTGTTATTGAACTGATTGAGCGTGGTCCATAGCACTTCAACATGTTGCCGGTACCATGAGGGCCAGAAATTTTCCTGAGTATTGTCGACCGCGCCGACGCAACCGCGACTGTCCTGACGGTGCCAGGCCAGTAAGGCTTCAACGATTTGATCTTTGAGTTGTTCCCAGCGTTCTGGTGTTCGGGCTGGTGCCTCCACCGAAACACCACGCATCCGCTCCAGTAGCAGGACATCGGGGCCGGGGTGTTCTTCATGCGTCATCACACCATAAATAGTCGGCATACGGACAGTCCCACTTCTTGCCAGCATGGTGGTTTTCCATGCCAGTTGTCGGGCTTTTCCGGGCGTACTAAAGCTTCTTGCCATTAACGGCATTGGGTTTCCCTGGCTGTCATACAAAGCCCACAACGCCGTATCCGCTTTTTCATTGACGCACTCAATACGACTGAGTTTTTCGCCCAGTAAATGGCTTAATTCGGCACGCAGCTGTTCCATTCAGATTACCCTCATAAAAGCTACTGCTTTCATAATGAGCGCCAATATAAAAGGTGTCACCTGAATGAGATCAATTGTTGAAAAGAAAAATTGAGGAAAATCGTAACGGTACGACACTCCTCCCAAAATTGGCTGGAGTGTCGTGAAGTGAAATTAGCGCATTTCAGCGCGAACGCGCTCGAGATCTTCAGGGGTATCCACACCTGTGCCAGGAACTTCCTGGGCGACAGCAACATGGATTTTTTCGCCGTACCACAGAACACGAAGCTGCTCTAACATTTCGATGTGTTCTAACGGACTTGGCTGCCAGTTGACGTAACGACGGATAAAGCCTGCACGGTAGCCATAAATACCAAGATGACGCAGGAAGTTATCGCCAACGGTTTCAAGGCCTTTTGCAAAACGATCACGATCCCAAGGAATGGTGGCGCGAGAGAAGTACAGTGCATACCCTTCAGCGTCGAGGACCACTTTCACCGCATTCGGGTTAAACGCTTCCTCTGCATTGTGGATTGGCACCGCCAGAGTCGCCATACCCACCTGACGCTGGGCGAGATTATCAGCAACCTGACGAATGATTGTCGCAGGGATCATCGGTTCATCCCCCTGCACATTAACGATCACCGTGTCGTCGCTGAATGCACATTTTTCGACAACTTCCGCCAGACGTTCTGTACCTGACTGATGATCGGCGCGCGTCATACATACTTCGCCGCCAGCGGCTTCAACAGCGCGGGCAACATCCTCATGATCGGTTGCCACGATGATGCGCTCGGCACCTGATTCGCGCGCGCGTTCAAGAACATGAACAATCATGGGTTTGCCGTTAATATCAACCAATGGTTTACCGGGCAGACGCGTGGACGCGTAGCGCGCGGGAATAATGACCACAAAACTCATGATTTACTCTCATCAGCAGTCAGCACGCGGGCTTCCGTTTCCAGCAACACTGGAATGCCATCGCGCAGCGGGAAAGCCAGGTTGTCCAGTTTGCAAATAAGTTCTTGTTTTTCCTGGTTATACCAAAGTTTTCCGTTGCAAACCGGGCAGGCAATGATTTCAAGCAGACGATGATCCATAGTTCCTCCAGATGGATCGGGTTATGAATGCATAAATCTTATCATAATCATTTATGCGACGGGGTCTATTTCCCAGCCGGTGCGGCAATCAGTAAAGAGGCCTTGCGGGCAGCGTCCTAATGTCACCCGCGTTGCCTGCTGCCAGTTAGCGAAATCAGTAATCGCCTGACGTAACCCTTTTTGCAGCGTTGTCGTTGGTTTAATGCCTTCCTGTAACCACAGAGAGATAACTTCAAGGATGCCTGTCTGGCGATGCATTTTGGCATCCATTCGCCCAACTAATTGCCCACGATGTAATAACGGCAGAACAAAATAGCCATACTGGCGTTTCGGCGCTGGGGTATAGCACTCCAGCCGGTAGCTAAAATCAAAAAGCTGCTCTGCGCGTTTACGATCCCAGACAACAGGATCAAAAGGCGAAAGTACCGCGCTGTGCGTTGCAGTGAGCTTTCCGGCCAGCGCACGCTCGAGTAGCGGCAGCAAATCAGCATGCAGCCAAAGATTGCCCAATTTTTCAACATGCACAGCAATGATTTGCCGCTGTTCAGCCCTCGCTTCGCGCCACGCTGCCAGTGCCGGACGTTTCAGCCGATAGTAATCTGCCAGCCACTGTTCGCGGAATATTCCCAGGCTACGCGCACTGTTATCCAGCATGATGATTTCTGCTTCTGTTTGCGAAACGAGATCGCGCTCATCATCCCAGTCAGGCATGACACGGTAGGTTAAATCATAAACGCGCTGGAAGTTGCGCCGTTCAATCACCATCACTTTCCCGGCTGTAAATAAACCTTCCAGATGCCGTTTATGCGGCTTCCACTCCCACCAGCCGCTTGCACCTTTACGAGGATGCTCAAAATCGGCTGAACGTACCGGCCCCTTATCATGAATATGCTGAATTAACTGTGCAATTTCCGCCTCATGTTCCTGCATCCAGGCGTCTTTGTATTTCCAGCCCATTTTTTCAGGTGCCAGCATGCGGTGGCGAATAAGACGAAAGTCGCTACGCGGCATAAAGCAGGCTTCATGCGCCCAGTATTCCATTAATTCGCCACGCGCCAGAGACTCATCCAGCCATTGCGCAGGATAATTTCCCAGACGACTGAAAAGCACCAGATATGGACTACGGGCAACAATATTAATGGTATCGATTTGCAGCAAGGACATGCGGGAGATCGTTGCCGGAATATCCTCCAACGACGCTCGACGGCGGGGTTTGTTTAACAGGCCTTGCGCGGCGAGGTGAAGATTACGCGCATCAGCAAGAGAGAGGTGCGGCAGCGACATTCATGACTCCATCAATCGAACGCTGCCGCGGCGTAACTAGTTGCCAGAAGCCAGCGAGGTTAGTTGCGCAAGCAGTTTCGCTGGTTCATCACCTGAAAGCTGTGCGTCTACAGGCAAATACCACCAATTTTCTTCTGCAAAGGCCCGGCATTTCACCGCATCTTTTTCAGTCATTACCAGCGTTTGCCCGGCGCTTACCAACGCGCTGACATCCGCATGATTCAAAGACTGATGATCGGCCAGCGGTACACATTTTTCCGGTTGTACGCCACACATCTTCAGCGTGGCAAAAAAGCGCGGCGGATGTCCAATCCCCGCCATCGCCACTACATGTTCAAGCTGAGCAACTTCACAACGCGTACCGGTACGTAAATTCACCGCCTGACCCGGCAGCAGATGCATGGGGATTTCACCGCTGCGGGGGACACCGCCGTTGACGATTACCGCATCAACCGACTTTAAGCGCCCCGCTCGCTCACGCATTGGCCCCGCCGGCAACCACCAACCATTGCCAAAGCGACGCACACCATCAATAACGACAATTTCCACATCACGCGCCAGACGGTAATGCTGTAAACCGTCGTCGGTTACGATGATCTGCACATCAGGGTGTTGCGCCAGAATGGCTTTTACCGCATCAGAACGCACGGGAGAAACCGCAACGGGCGCGCCAGTGCGTTGATAAATCAACACAGGTTCATCACCCGCCTGTGCTGTGGTGGTATCTGCCGACAATAACAGCGGATAAGATTCAGCCTTACCACCATATCCCCGCGATACGACCCCCACGCGAATACCGCGCTGTTGCAACTGTTCCACCAGCCAGACAACGACCGGGGTTTTTCCGTTGCCGCCTGCGGTGAGATTACCAACCACGACAACCGGTACGGGGGCACGCCAGGCGCGCTTCAGTTTTAGTTTATAGCAAAGACGGATCGCGCCACTCACCAGGCCATACAACCAGGAGAGTGGCAGCAATAGCCGCCACAAAGGGGATTCACCAGACCAGATTTTTTCGATCATTGGCCAAACTGCATTTTGTGAAGTTGCGCGTAAACGCCACGGTGCTCAAGCAAATCGTTATGCGTACCGCGTTCCACAATGACACCATCCTCGACGACCACGATTTCGTCTGCCTTTTCAATGGTAGACAAGCGGTGGGCAATCACCAGAGAGGTACGGTTTTTCTGCAACTCATCCAGTGCCGCCTGAATCGCACGTTCAGATTCGGTATCCAGCGCCGAGGTAGCTTCGTCCAGAATCAGAATCGGGCTATCACGCAACAAGGCTCGAGCGATGGCAATACGCTGACGCTGACCGCCAGAGAGCAGCACGCCGTTTTCACCAATCACTGTATCGAGACCGTTATCCATCTTATTGATGAAGTCCATGGCGTAGGCCATACGCGCCGCTTCTTCAATTTGCTCACGGCTGTACTGTTCAGTCCGTGCGTAAGCAATGTTGTTGGCAACCGTATCGTTAAACAGATGGACATTCTGCGACACCAGAGCAACCTGGTTACGTAACGACGCCAGGGTATACTCGCGCAGATCGTGACCATCCATCAGGATTTCGCCTTCATCAATATCGTAAAAACGTGTGATTAGGCTGGCGATGGTTGATTTACCTGAACCAGAGCGTCCAACCAGAGCAACCGTCTTCCCTGCCGGAATTTTCAGGTTGATGTTACGCAATGCGGGCACGTCACGTCCCGGATAAGTAAAGGTGACATTGCGGAATTCCACGTCGCCAGTCGCACGCTCGATCACGCGCTTACCTTCGTCTTTCTCCTGCTCACTGTCCAGAATGGTAAACAGCGTCTGACAAGCCGCCATACCGCGCTGGAACTGGGCGTTAACGTTGGTCAGCGATTTCAGTGGACGCATCAGTGCAATCATTGAAGAGAAAACAACGGTAATCGTACCGGCAGTCAGGTTATCCATAACACTTGGGAAGCTCGCCGCATACAGAACAAACGCCAGCGCCAAAGAGGCGATCAGCTGAATGATCGGATCAGAGATGGAAGAGGCTGAAACCATTTTCATCCCCTGAAGACGCATTCGGTTACTGACTTTATCGAAGCGTTTCGTTTCCACTTCCTGACCACCGAAAATCAATACTTCTTTGTGGCCCTTCAGCATTTGTTCTGCGCTGGTGGTCACCTGCCCCATGGTGTTCTGCATGTTTTTACTGATGTTGCGAAAACGCTTCGATACAACGCGAATCGCAATCGAAACAATCGGTGCCAGCACAATCAAAATGATCGACAGTTGCCAACTGTAATAAAACATCATGATGAACAGGCCGATGATCGACGCACCTTCACGCACAACAGTAATCAGTGCGCCGGAAGAAGAAGAAGCAACCTGTTCGGAATCGTAGGTGATACGTGACAACAGCGTACCCGTTGACTGTTTGTCAAAAAATGAAACAGGCATTCCCATCATGTGACCAAACAGGCGGCGACGCATAGTCATTACCACCTTTCCTGATACCCAGGAGATACAGTAGCTGGAGACATAGCTGGTGATACCACGTAAAATCATCAGCCCGATCACCACCAGCGGCATCCACACCAGCACGGAGCGATCTGTTTTACCAAAGCCATCATCAAGAAGTGGCTTAAGGAGCGATAACATGAAGGTATCGCTGGCTGCGTTGAGGATTAACGCTACGCCCGCCACGATCAGACCCGCTTTAAAAGGCGCAATGGTTGGCCACAGTCGGCGGAATGTCTGCCACGTAGAGAGATCTTTGTCGTTATGCATTCAAAAAACCAGCATTTGTTGAAATAGCCGCATATTCTACCCGTTATCCACTGGCACGCCAAACCACTGATGATACCAACGAGGTAAAATTTGCTCCCTGAGGCTGCTAATCCGCCAGCCTTGTGCTGAAAAATTGACCGTTATTTGCCCCTGATGAGGAGTATCAAGCCACTTATAACCCTGTTGTTGATAGCGATGTTTAACTTTGCTTGAGGGCAATCGCCATGCGTTATAGCGCGATGCCGATGCGAGTGCCACTTTTCCATTCACTCGCTGAATTAATGGCAACGATGATGAGGTATTACTGCCATGGTGAGGTACCTGAAGTAATGTTGCTTGCACTTGCTGCCAGTAACGGCTTAGCATCTTTTGTTCAGCGGGGGCTTCAATATCACCGGTTAGAAGAATGCTATTCGTCCCGTCATCAATCTTAACCACACAGGAATGGTTATTTCCTTTATCGTTGCTACCTTGTAAAGGCCAGTGCGCGCTGAAACGCAATCCTTGCCATTGCCACGCTTCGCCACGCACACAGGGCTGATGATGTTCCCAGTTTAACGGACTTCTGATCCATAACATCGGCCATATATGCAATATTGAATCCAGCCCTCCCCGGTGATCCAGATGTTCATGGCTCAGAATAACGCCTTCCGGTTCAAGATTATGCCAGTGGAGCCAGGGGATAATCAGTTGTTGCCCACTATCTCCTTCAGGCCAGGCCAGTCCCGTGTCATAGAGAATCGCTTTGCCGTTTCTGGCTATCACCATTGCCAGCCCTTGCCCGACATCAAGCATGTACACCTGTCACTCGTCAGGTCGAGGTTTTTGCCACAGCGGCCAGCACATCAGCAAGCCTCCAGCCACACACATTGCTGGCAACGTTCGCCAGGCGTTTAATCGCCATACCACCAGTAAGAACCATGGGGAAAATGTTAACCATTGCCAACGTTCAGCAATGTTGATCCACCCTTCAGGCAAACTCTTTAACCCCCAGAAAAGTAGAGCCAAAGACCGGTCGGCAAGAAACCATAACCCTTGCTCCAGGATTAACGGCCCGCTTAAATGCACAACCATCGCAGCGAGGATCAACGGAACCGTTATAAATGTCACCAAGGGAATTGCAAATAGATTTGCAATAAACGAGGTCAGACTAATGCCATGAAATATGACGATTTGCACGGGCATAAGCAGAAGTGTGATTCCCAGTTGCAGATGGATGAGGGAAACAACTGCACGCAATACCGGCGGCAGTTGCCACTCAGGACAGGGAAACCACTGATACCAAAAAATCAGTGCCGCGACCGCAGCGGCAGAGAGCCATAAACTTTGCGAGAGAATGGCAACAGGATCCATCAGCAAAATTGCCGCCAGACAACATATCCATACATCCCAGCCACTCCATTGTCGCCCACTTAACTTAAGCATTCCCCACATGGCAAGCGCCACCACGGTACGCAATGCAGGAGGTTGCATCCCAGTCAGCCAGGCATAAAAAGCAGCACAGCAGATTCCGCCAATTAATGGCATTTGCCAGTGGATCCAGCGCCCAGGCAGAAAAACTTGCCCACCGCGAATGAGTCCGGCAGCCAGCAACGCCGCAAAAGCGATATGCAATCCCGATATCGCCATTAAATGCGCCGTTCCAGTATCGCGCATGATATTTTTGATTTCTTTGGGAACGGATAACCGTTCCCCCATACCTAAACCAAGAATAACTGCATTCCACGGATAGGGTTGCAGCGTTGTTTGTAATGACGCCAGATACTGTGCACGCAGGCTACAATTCGGTTCAATGACACTTGCCTGCAGAAAGCGACCGGTCAGCGGCTGATGCTGGGCAATGGCATAACGCTGGCTATCAAAGCTGCCATCATTAAGTTGGCCATGAACTGCACGAACTTTGAGTTTCATTGACCATAGTTGTCCGGCACAAACCGCTTGCGGGAGATATTCGCCATACAGCACAAGGCCTGGCGCAGGGAATATACGTCGACTTTGTAGATGAGTGATTTGACCGTAATGAGTGGTCATGCCGTCAGTAGCAGTGATCTCAACTATTGCATCCTGCGTCGCGCCAGTTAAGGTTTCTCCTGCCCACAAAATTTGCTTTGCCGCTGATATGCCCCAAAGAAAAAACAGCAACGTCAGCGCGATATAACGGACGGCTTTAAAAGGGATAAATACCAGTACGCAGGCGAAGACAGTCAGAAACGCAAGGGTTAATGTCCCAGGCAATTGGGGCAAAACCAGCAACGGAAAAATTCCGCAAATTATGCATACGCCGACTGTCGTTATTTTCATGCACCCCTCCCCTGTTTATGGAAAATGTGCAACTTTGTTGAGCGGTTGTCTGGTGGGAGTTTTGCGTTCCCCGAGGCACGTTCAGAAGAATTTAACGAGAGGGTGAAAACTGTTCAAAACTCTGCGAGGCTGCTTCCAGTTCCAGATTAGAGAAATGAAAAAAGCACCCGACAGGTGCTTTTCTCGCGTTCAAGTTTGAGTAAAAACTTAACCGTAAATATTGGCGCGATCGCGCAGTTCTTTACCTGGTTTAAAGTGAGGAACGTATTTTCCTTCCAGTTCTACTTTATCGCCAGTCTTCGGATTACGTCCGGTACGTGGTGCGCGGTAGTGCAAAGAGAAACTGCCGAAACCGCGGATTTCAATACGCTCGCCCTGCGCAAGAGTCGAGGCCATATGCTCCAGCATCTCTTTTACTGCATCTTCAACCGTCTTGGCGGGAATGTGCGATTGCTGGGTGGCAAGTCTTTCTATCAATTCTGACTTGGTCATGATTCCTCCGGTTCCTTAAAGGCAAATTTAGCGGCTGCTGTTGCTGCATTGATTAAGGGCGGCCGTAGCCGCCCTTAGTGCTTGATTACAGGACGAAACCTGCAATCTGTCAAGTAAACTCAACAAACTTCGGAATAAAAATCCCGAAGAGTCAGAGAATTACTCGCCTTTAGCTGCTTTGAAAGCTTCAGCCATTGCGTTGTTGGAGAAGTTTGCATCTTCCTGTTTGTTAACAGTTGCGATTGCATCTTTCTCGTCAGCTTCGTCTTTCGCACGAACAGACAGGCTGATTGCGCGGTTTTTACGATCAACGCCGGTGAATTTAGCTTCAACTTCGTCGCCAACGCTCAGAACCAGGGTAGCGTCTTCAACGCGGTCACGGGATGCTTCAGAAGCACGCAGGTAACCTTCAACGCCGTCAGCCAGTTCTACGGTTGCGCCTTTAGCGTCAACTGCAGTTACTTTACCGGTTACGATAGCGCCTTTCTTGTTCAGAGCAACCCAGTTGTTGAACGGATCTTCTGCGAGCTGTTTAACGCCCAGGGAGATACGTTCACGTTCTGCGTCAACCTGCAGAACAACTGCAGCGATTTCGTCGCCTTTTTTGTATTCACGAACTGCTTCTTCGCCTGCAACGTTCCAGGAGATGTCAGACAGGTGAACCAGGCCGTCGATGCCGCCGTCCAGGCCGATGAAGATACCGAAGTCAGTGATAGACTTGATTTTACCTTCAACACGGTCACCCTTGTTGTGGGTTTCCGCGAACTGCTGCCACGGGTTAGCTTTGCACTGTTTCAGACCCAGGGAGATACGACGACGTTCTTCGTCGATATCCAGAACCATAACTTCCACTACATCGCCAACGTTAACAACTTTGGACGGGTGGATGTTTTTGTTGGTCCAATCCATTTCGGAAACGTGTACCAGGCCTTCAACGCCTTCTTCGATTTCAACGAAGCAGCCGTAGTCGGTCAGGTTGGTCACGCGACCAGTCAGTTTGGTACCTTCCGGATAACGTTTAGCGATAGCTACCCACGGATCTTCGCCCAGTTGTTTCAGGCCCAGGGATACACGGGTACGTTCGCGGTCGAACTTCAGCACTTTAACAGTGATTTCGTCGCCCACGTTGACGATTTCGCTCGGATGCTTAACGCGTTTCCAGGCCATGTCAGTGATGTGCAGCAGGCCGTCAACGCCGCCCAGATCAACGAATGCACCGTAGTCAGTGAGGTTCTTAACGATACCTTTAACTTCCATGCCTTCCTGCAGGTTTTCCAGCAGCTGATCGCGCTCTGCGCTGTTTTCGGATTCGATAACGGCACGACGAGAAACAACAACGTTGTTGCGCTTCTGATCCAGCTTGATTACTTTGAATTCAAGCTCTTTGCCTTCCAGGTGCAGAGTGTCACGCACCGGACGAACGTCTACCAGAGAACCTGGCAGGAACGCACGAATACCGTTCAGCTCAACAGTGAAGCCGCCCTTAACTTTGCCGTTGATAACACCGGTAACAGTTTCAGCATCTTCGTAAGCTTTTTCCAGCGTGATCCAGGCTTCGTGACGTTTAGCTTTCTCACGGGACAGCAGAGTTTCACCGAAGCCGTCTTCTACTGCGTCCAGAGCAACGTCAACTTCGTCACCTACCTGGATTTCCAGCTCGCCCTGGGCGTTTTTGAACTGCTCAGCCGGGATGGCGGACTCAGATTTCAGACCAGCGTCAACCAGTACTACGTCTTTGTCGATAGCAACAACAACGCCACGAACGATAGAACCCGGGCGGGTTTCGATTTCTTTTAAGGACTCTTCAAAGAGTTGAGCAAAAGATTCAGTCATGTTTAATCTTCAGGTTTATATTTAACGTCCACCTGGCTCCATGCCGGATGGGGTTGTTTAACATACCCGCTGTCATTCCATTGCAACGGGGGTACTGCAAATTCGGTCGCTTATGCGAGAGCCAATTTCTGGCGCGCGTATTGTAGCGCTTTTTCAATCACTTGCTCAATGCTTAAGGTGGTGGAATCCAACACTAAAGCATCGGCTGCCGGAACCAGTGGCGCTACCGCTCGGTTACGATCGCGGTCGTCGCGTTCTTTGATCTCGGCCAAAAGGCGCTCAAAGTTAACACTAAAGCCCTTCTCCTGCAACTGTAGCATGCGGCGATGCGCACGTTCTTCCGAGGAGGCGTCAAGGAAAATTTTCACTGGCGCATCAGGGAATACCACCGTTCCCATGTCGCGGCCATCGGCAATCAGGCCTGGTAATTCGCGAAACGCGCGTTGGCGACGCAATAATGCTTCACGAACGCGTGGGAATGCCGCGACTTGTGAAGCAGCATTCGCCACTTCCTGAGTACGAATTTCGCCGCTGACATCTTCCCCTTCGAGGATCACTTCCAGATTGCCATTGGTCGACACAAAACGTACATCCAGATGGGATGCCAGCGGCACCAGCGCATCTTCCGAAGCAACATCAACATGGTGATGTAATGCCGCCAGTGCCAGTACGCGATAAATTGCACCCGAATCCAGCAGATGCCATTGCAACGCTTCCGCCATAGCCTTACACAAGGTGCCTTTCCCTGCACCGCTTGGGCCATCAATGGTAATAACCGGGGCAATTGCCGTCATCTTTATCTCCTTAAAACAGGCGTACCGTTAACATAACCGCGCGCATTATACGCGCCGACGCCACAAATCGTTAACGTTGTGTGCAAAAACCAGTTTTGTCTGTATTCAGATGGGGATTTATTGCGCAATTATAGCGGGCTGGCAGAAGACCAGCCCGAAAGATGACAATGATTTACTTACCAGAGGCGATACGATCACGTATGTGTTGCGCACGCTCTGTTGATGGTGGGTGAGAGTCAAACATGGACTGGGTACGACCGCCATCCAGGCTGGCCAATTTTTCAAAGCTGCCAACCAGCCCCTGGGTGCTGATGCCACGTTTCTTCAACAGATCAAAGGAGAAATCATCTGCTTCGGACTCTTTATCGCGGGAGTATTTAGCATTGATCGCGCCTTCTGCGATATCACCTAATTGTGAGCGAGAAAGCTGGGAAGCCACACCGCTGGTAGCGGAAATCGCATCACGTGCGGCAACGATCGCATAAGAAGCTTTCATTTCAGCCAGCGAGTGACCCAACGCGACGTGGCCCAGTTCATGACCCAGAACGCCTTCAATTTCGTTGTCGTTCATCATGTCCATCAGGCCACTGTAGACACGAACACAGCCGTTCGCCATCGCCCATGCGTTGACGTCGCTGGTCATATAAACCTTATAGTTGACCGGCGTGCCATTAATATTGTTACCCAATGCTTTGGCGATTTTTGCCAGACGTTTACCGTACTTGCTGGATTTACTTGCGACTTGATTGCCGCTGTCCATTTCGGCACAGCCCTGATTGGCAATCGCTTTTGCATCAGCATCGCTTAACGTTGCTGCTTTATAGGCATTTAAACCTGAGCTGATAGCCATATTGGTATCAATACCGTGGGTATTTTGACACCCTGTCAGTAATGCTGCAGAGGCCGCAATCGCCAGCAGTAATTTAGTATTCTTCATGTGAATCATCCGTTGATTAATCATATATAAATATTATGTATCAATAGCTTACATTGACAAACGACGCTACCATTAATCAAAATGACTCACAAGGTCCGAAAAAAAACGCCGGCAATGTACCGACGTTTTGATAAAGAAAGATTTGGCTATTTATTGCACGTTGTTCATTCAGGCTGCCTGGCTAATCCGCGCCAGCTGCTCAAAATAATCCGGAAATGTTTTGGCCGTGCATTTGGGATCAAGAATCGTCACTGGTGTATCTGACAACGCCACCAGCGAGAAACACATCGCCATCCGGTGATCATTGTATGTCGCGATCTCGGCAAAGTTCAGTTTTTCCGGTGGAGTGATACGAATGTAATCGTGCCCCTCTTCTACTTCCGCACCAACTTTACGCAGTTCTGTTGCCATCGCAAACAGGCGATCGGTCTCTTTAACACGCCAGTTATAGATATTGCGCAGCGTGGTGGTGCCTTTTGCAAATAACGCCGCCGTGGCAATGGTCATCGCCGCATCGGGAATATGGTTCATATCCATATCAATAGCGTTCAGTTCACCACGCGTGCAGGAAATATAATCGTCGCCCCAGCAAATGATCGCGCCCATTTTTTCCAGCACATCAGCAAAGCGAATATCACCCTGCATACTGTTACGTCCAATACCGGTCACTTTTACAGTGCCGCCTTTGATTGCTGCTGCTGCCAGAAAGTAAGAAGCGGAAGATGCATCGCCTTCGACCAAATAAGTACCCGGAGACTGATAAGACTGCCCGCCTTTAACGACAAATTGTTGATAGTGCTGATATTCAATTTCAACACCAAACGTCTTCATCAGATTGAGTGTGATGTCGATGTAAGGTTTAGAAACCAGATCGCCTTTAATACGAATCACCGTATCTTCCGGCGCAAGAGGCGCAGTCATTAACAGTGCGGTGAGGAACTGGCTGGAAACGGAGCCATCAACTTCAACGTTGCCGCCAGTAAAGCCGCCCTGTAAACGCAATGGTGGATAATTTTCTTGTTCCAGGTAAGTGATCTTCGCCCCGCCCAGGCGCAGCGCATCCACCAGATGACCAATGGGGCGTTCTTTCATACGCGGTTCACCGGTCAGCACAATATCATTGCTACCCAGACAAAGAGCTGCCGCCAGCGGACGCATTGCCGTTCCGGCGTTACCGAGGAACAACTCCAGGGCACCTTCTGCGTGTAATGGACCGCCGTTACCGATGATTTCGCAACGCGTACGATCAGCTGAAAGCGTATAGCTTACCCCTAACGCTGCTAATGCATTCAGCATATGGCGCACGTCATCGCTATCCAGCAGATTGGTTAATACTGTTTTGCCGTGTGCTAATGCCGCCAGCAATAAAGCGCGGTTAGAAACGCTCTTGGAACCGGGCAGATTAATAGTGCCATCGACACGAGCGATGGGTTGTAACGTCAGGGATTCCATGAACTCAACTCTCTACAACAGAAATAAAAACCCCACAGGCTGGCTGTGGGGATTAAGCAAAATTTCGGCATTAGCCGTGACGGCGTTCGAACTCAACCATGAAGTCTGTCAGCGCTTTAACGCCTTCCAGCGGCATGGCGTTATAAATAGACGCGCGCATTCCGCCGACCACACGGTGACCTTTCAGCGCATGAAGGCCAGCAGCAAAAGACTCTTCAAGGAACAATTTGTCAAGCGCACTGTCCGCCAACTGGAACGGCACGTTCATCCGCGAACGGTTAGCTTTCGCCACGTCATTGCGGTAGAAATCGCTGTTATCAATCACCCCATACAGCAGTTCTGCTTTTTGCTGATTGATTTTATCCATTGCAGCTACACCGCCGTTCGCTTTCAGCCATTTAAAGACCAGACCAGACAGATACCAGGCAAATGTCGGCGGCGTGTTAAACATGGAGTCGTTATCGTTGAGAATGGAATAATCCAGAATCGACGGACACGCGATATTCGCTTTGCCCAGCAAATCTTCACGAACGATGACGATTGTCAGGCCAGCCGGGCCGATATTTTTCTGCGCGCCAGCGTAAATTACACCATAACGGCTGACGTCAATCGGACGGGAAAGAATGGTTGAAGAGAAGTCGGCGGCGACCACCACATCTTTGCCGAAGTCTGGCGTTTCGTCGATAGCGATACCGTCGATGGTTTCATTCGGGCAGTAATGCATATAAGCAGCATTATCAGAGAGTTGCCATTCGCGCATTGGCTTAACCGCGCGCAGACCATCAACAGTCACTTTGGCGTCGAAGACATTAGGCGTGCAGTATTTTTTCGCTTCTTTAATGGCACTTGCCGCCCAGTAACCGGCATCAACATAATCTGCGGTGGTTTTATCACCGAGAATATTCAGCGGAACAGCAGCAAACTGACCGCGACCGCCGCCATGGCAGAACAATACTTTGTAGTTGGAGGGGATGTTAAGAAGATCGCGAAAATCCTTCTCGGCTTCCTCTGCAACCTGAATGAACTCTTTGCCACGGTGACTCACTTCCATCACCGACGTACCAAGACCGTTCCAGTCGCGCAGTTCCTGTTGAGCCTGTTTAAGCACCTCTGCCGGTAGCATTGCCGGACCAGAACTAAAATTGAAGATTTGAGCCATTTCCCCTCACCACGTTGCGTTGCTATTAACCCGCGGTCAATCGATTGCGACCACAGGTAATACATTATTCCTGTGGCTATCGGTTTTATCATTCAGTGACACACATCGCAATGAGTAAAACCGTTGAGGGCAAAAATGTGGCTTGCATCACACAAAAGAATCTCTCGGATTATTAGCAAAAAGCCGATGTTTTTACTGTCAGGTCACCCGTTTTGCCCGACTTGCCTTCGTCCATTCTGGATTTGCACAGCGCGGACATAATTGTTTTTCCCCCGCTTTCATATGAATGATTTCACTACAACGAATACAGGCATAGTCCGCCGACTCGGGTACCACTTTGTAACGCTGCGTACAATCACTGGGTAAAATAAGTAAACCCGGTTTCACCTTGTCATCTTCAAAGAAATAGACACTGATTTGCCCGTTGGTTTCGAGAATCGCCAGACGTACCTGCCCCAGCTGCTCCACGCCACGCAATCGTAGCTCCATAAAGAACTCAAATTCCGTCATGTTGGAGTTATTGAGTTTCGACCAGGCCAGCTCGCCATCTTCAATAATGACAACTGGCTTGCCTTCCAGAAGATCTTCCAGTTTTTCACTGTGCGCCATCAACCACATTACCAGGCGGTATAACAACGCCAGAGTAATAAAGACGATAAGTACCGGGACCATCGGCACATCATCATAAAACGCCACATCTCCCGCCGCTGATCCTAGCGTCAGAATGATTAAAACTTCAAACAGCGACATCTGCCGCACACCGCGTCTTCCGGTCATTTTGAGGAACAAAAAGACCAGTACAAAGGTATAAAGACTACGTAGTGCAACTTCGCCAAGGAAATCAAAAGGCACTTTATCAAATGCCATACGGTGGAGATCGAACGCCTTCATTTTTATGCTCTTAACGTGGTTTATCCGCTAAAAGCATAGTCAACAGTTCATCGGCATGGCGGCGGTGATAGCGCCTTTGAGATAAAACCCGTATTATTGCGCGCTTTCCGTACGACTAAAGTGATTTTCATGACGCAAACATTTATCCCCGGCAAAGATGCCGCTCTGGAAGATTCCATCGCTCGCTTCCAGCAAAAACTTTCAGACCTCGGCTTTCAGATTGAAGAGGCCTCCTGGCTGAATCCCGTGCCTAACGTCTGGTCTGTACATATTCGCGACAAAGAGTGCGCACTGTGTTTTACCAACGGTAAAGGCGCAACCAAAAAAGCGGCGCTGGCTTCTGCACTCGGTGAATATTTCGAGCGTCTGTCTACCAACTACTTTTTTGCTGACTTCTGGCTGGGCGAAACCATCGCCAACAGTCCATTCGTGCATTATCCCAACGAAAAATGGTTCCCACTGACCGAAAACGACGATGTACCAGAAGGGCTGCTCGATGACCGTCTGCGCGCATTTTACGATCCGGAGAATGAACTGACCGGCAGCATGCTGATTGACCTGCAATCCGGTAACGAAGATCGTGGTATTTGCGGTCTGCCGTTTACGCGTCAGTCCGACAATCAGATCGTTTATATTCCGATGAATATCATTGGTAACCTGTACGTTTCTAACGGTATGTCCGCTGGCAATACCCGAAACGAAGCACGCGTTCAGGGGTTGTCCGAAGTTTTCGAACGCTACGTGAAAAACCGCATTATTGCTGAAAGCATCAGCTTGCCGGAAATCCCGGCAGACGTGCTGGCGCGTTACCCAGCGGTGGTTGAAGCCATCGAAACGCTGGAAGCAGAAGGTTTCCCAATCTTTGCTTATGATGGTTCGCTTGGCGGCCAGTATCCGGTGATTTGCGTGGTACTGTTCAATCCTGCTAACGGTACCTGCTTTGCCTCTTTCGGTGCGCATCCTGATTTTGGCGTAGCACTGGAACGTACCGTGACCGAGCTGCTGCAAGGTCGTGGCCTGAAAGATTTGGATGTGTTTACTCCGCCAACCTTCGATGATGAAGAAGTTGCTGAACATACCAACCTCGAAACGCACTTTATCGATTCCAGCGGTTTAATCTCCTGGGACCTGTTCAAGCAGGATGCCGATTATCCGTTTGTGGACTGGAATTTCTCCGGCACTACGGAAGAAGAGTTTGCTACGCTGATGGCTATCTTCAACAAAGAAGATAAAGAAGTTTATATTGCCGATTACGAGCATCTGGGCGTTTATGCTTGCCGAATTATCGTGCCTGGCATGTCCGATATTTATCCGGCTGAAGATCTGTGGCTGGCGAATAACAGTATGGGCAGCCATTTACGTGAAACGATTCTTTCGTTACCAGGCAGCGAGTGGGAAAAAGAAGATTACCTGAACCTCATCGAGCAACTGGATGAAGAAGGTTTTGATGACTTTACCCGCGTGCGTGAGCTGTTGGGTCTGGCGACCGGGTCGGATAACGGTTGGTACACCCTGCGTATCGGTGAATTAAAAGCCATGCTGGCGCTGGCTGGTGGCGATCTGGAACAGGCTCTGGTCTGGACCGAATGGACGATGGAGTTTAACTCATCAGTATTTAGTCCGGAACGCGCCAACTATTATCGCTGCCTGCAAACGTTGTTATTACTGGCGCAGGAAGAAGATCGCCAGCCGCTGCAATATTTGAATGCGTTTGTTCGCATGTACGGCGCAGATGCCGTGGAAGCCGCCAGTGCGGCAATGAGCGGCGAAGCGGCGTTTTATGGCTTGCAACCAGTAGATAGCGATCTGCACGCGTTTGCTGCACATCAGTCGTTGTTGAAGGCCTACGAAAAGCTGCAGCGCGCCAAAGCAGCATTCTGGGCAAAATAAAATCAAATAGCCTACGCAATGTAGGCTTAATGATTCGTCTGAGTTATATTACGGGGCGTTTTTTTAATGCCCCGCTTTACATATATTTGCATTAATAAAATAATTGTAATTATAAAGTTAAATATCGGTAATTTGTATTTAATAAATACGATCGATATTGTTACTTTATTCTCCTGGTGCTCCCTTTTAATTAACTGTTTTAGCGGAGGATACGGAAAAAATTCAACTCATTTGTTAATTTTTAAAATTTATTTTTATTTGGATAATCAAATATTTACTCCGTATTTGCATAAAAACCATGCGAGTTACGGGCCTATAAGCCAGGCGAGATATGATCTATATCAATTTCTCATCTATAATGCTTTGTTAGTATCTCGTCGCCGACTTAATAAAGAGAGAGTTAGTGTGAAAGCTGACAACCCTTTTGATCTTTTACTTCCTGCAGCAATGGCCAAAGTGGCCGAAGAGGCAGGTGTCTATAAAGCAACGAAACATCCGCTTAAGACTTTCTATCTGGCGATTACCGCCGGTGTTTTCATCTCAATCGCATTCGTCTTCTATATCACAGCAACCACTGGCACAGGAACAATGCCCTTCGGCATGGCAAAACTGGTTGGCGGCATTTGCTTCTCTCTGGGGCTGATTCTTTGTGTTGTCTGCGGAGCCGATCTCTTTACTTCCACAGTGTTGATTGTTGTTGCTAAGGCGAGTGGGCGCATCACCTGGGGTCAGTTGGCGAAAAACTGGCTAAATGTCTATTTTGGCAACCTGGTCGGCGCACTGCTGTTTGTACTTTTAATGTGGCTTTCCGGCGAGTATATGACCGCGAATGGTCAATGGGGACTAAACGTCCTACAAACCGCCGACCACAAAGTGCACCATACTTTTATTGAGGCCGTCTGTCTTGGTATCCTGGCAAACCTGATGGTATGTCTGGCAGTATGGATGAGTTATTCTGGCCGCAGCCTGATGGATAAAGCGTTCATTATGGTGCTGCCGGTCGCGATGTTTGTTGCCAGCGGTTTTGAGCACAGTATCGCAAACATGTTTATGATCCCGATGGGTATTGTAATCCGCGACTTCGCATCTCCGGAATTCTGGACCGCTGTCGGTTCTGCACCGGAAAATTTTTCTCACCTGACCGTGATGAACTTCATCACTGATAACCTGATTCCGGTTACGATCGGTAATATTATCGGCGGTGGTTTGTTGGTTGGGTTGACATACTGGGTCATTTATCTGCGTGAAAACGATCACCATTAATGGTTGTCGAAGTACGCAGTAAATAAAAAATCCACTTAAGAAGGTAGGTGTTACATGTCCGAGCTTAATGAAAAGTTAGCCACAGCCTGGGAAGGTTTTACCAAAGGTGACTGGCAGAATGAAGTAAACGTCCGTGACTTCATTCAGAAAAACTACACTCCGTACGAGGGTGACGAGTCCTTCCTGGCTGGCGCTACTGAAGCGACCACCACCCTGTGGGACAAAGTAATGGAAGGCGTTAAACTGGAAAACCGCACTCACGCGCCAGTTGACTTTGACACCGCTGTTGCTTCCACCATCACCTCTCACGACGCTGGCTACATCAACAAAGCGTTGGAAAAAGTTGTTGGTCTGCAGACTGAAGCTCCGCTGAAACGTGCTCTTATCCCGTTCGGTGGTATCAAAATGATCGAAGGTTCCTGCAAAGCGTACAACCGCGAACTGGACCCGATGATCAAAAAAATCTTCACTGAATACCGTAAAACTCACAACCAGGGCGTGTTCGACGTTTACACTCCGGACATCCTGCGTTGCCGTAAATCCGGTGTTCTGACCGGTCTGCCAGATGCTTATGGCCGTGGTCGTATCATCGGTGACTACCGTCGCGTTGCGCTGTACGGTATCGACTACCTGATGAAAGACAAACTTGCACAGTTCACCTCTCTGCAGGCTGATCTGGAAAACGGCGTAAACCTGGAACAGACTATCCGTCTGCGCGAAGAAATCGCTGAACAGCACCGCGCTCTGGGTCAGATGAAAGAAATGGCTGCGAAATACGGCTACGACATCTCTGGTCCGGCTACCAACGCTCAGGAAGCTATCCAGTGGACTTACTTTGGCTACCTGGCTGCTGTTAAGTCTCAGAACGGTGCTGCAATGTCCTTCGGTCGTACCTCCACCTTCCTGGATGTGTACATCGAACGTGACCTGAAAGCTGGCAAGATCACCGAACAAGAAGCGCAGGAAATGGTTGACCACCTGGTCATGAAACTGCGTATGGTTCGCTTCCTGCGTACTCCGGAATACGATGAACTGTTCTCTGGCGACCCGATCTGGGCAACCGAATCTATCGGTGGTATGGGCCTCGACGGTCGTACCCTGGTTACCAAAAACAGCTTCCGTTTCCTGAACACCCTGTACACCATGGGTCCGTCTCCGGAACCGAACATGACCATTCTGTGGTCTGAAAAACTGCCGCTGAACTTCAAGAAATTCGCCGCTAAAGTGTCCATCGACACCTCTTCTCTGCAGTATGAGAACGATGACCTGATGCGTCCGGACTTCAACAACGATGACTACGCTATCGCTTGCTGCGTAAGCCCGATGATCGTTGGTAAACAAATGCAGTTCTTCGGTGCGCGTGCAAACCTGGCGAAAACCATGCTGTACGCAATCAACGGCGGCGTTGACGAAAAACTGAAAATGCAGGTTGGTCCGAAGTCTGAGCCGATCAAAGGCGATCTCCTGAACTACGATGAAGTGATGGAGCGCATGGATCACTTCATGGACTGGCTGGCTAAACAGTACATCACTGCACTGAACATCATCCACTACATGCACGACAAGTACAGCTACGAAGCCTCTCTGATGGCGCTGCACGACCGTGACGTTATCCGCACCATGGCGTGTGGTATCGCTGGTCTGTCCGTTGCTGCTGACTCCCTGTCTGCAATCAAATATGCGAAAGTTAAACCGATTCGTGACGAAGACGGTCTGGCTATCGACTTCGAAATCGAAGGCGAATACCCGCAGTTTGGTAACAACGATCCGCGTGTAGATGACCTGGCTGTTGACCTGGTAGAACGTTTCATGAAGAAAATTCAGAAACTGCACACCTACCGTGACGCTATCCCGACTCAGTCTGTTCTGACCATCACTTCTAACGTTGTGTATGGTAAGAAAACTGGTAACACCCCAGACGGTCGTCGTGCTGGCGCGCCGTTCGGACCGGGTGCTAACCCGATGCACGGTCGTGACCAGAAAGGTGCAGTAGCCTCTCTGACTTCCGTTGCTAAACTGCCGTTTGCTTACGCTAAAGATGGTATCTCCTACACCTTCTCTATCGTTCCGAACGCACTGGGTAAAGACGACGAAGTTCGTAAGACCAACCTGGCTGGTCTGATGGATGGTTACTTCCACCACGAAGCATCCATCGAAGGTGGTCAGCACCTGAACGTTAACGTGATGAACCGTGAAATGCTGCTCGACGCGATGGAAAACCCGGAAAAATATCCGCAGCTGACCATCCGTGTATCTGGCTACGCAGTACGTTTCAACTCGCTGACTAAAGAACAGCAGCAGGACGTTATTACTCGTACCTTCACTCAATCTATGTAATTAGATTTGACTGAAATCGTACAGTAAAAAGCGTACAATAAAGGCTCCACGAAAGTGGGGCCTTTTTTAGCACGAGAGCCTTTTTTGTCAGCTATCTATACTTTAAGGTGACTGCCAAAACAGACTCGACGTAGCCTTCGAGCTGCGCACCAACACGGCCTCAGATGGGCCACATCTGGAGAAACACCGCAATGTCAGTTATTGGTCGCATTCACTCCTTTGAATCCTGTGGAACCGTAGACGGCCCGGGTATTCGCTTTATCACCTTTTTCCAGGGCTGCCTGATGCGCTGCCTGTATTGTCATAACCGCGACACCTGGGACACGCATGGCGGTAAAGAAGTTACCGTTGAAGATTTGATGAAAGAGGTGGTGACCTATCGCCACTTTATGAACGCTTCCGGCGGCGGCGTTACCGCATCCGGCGGTGAAGCAATCCTGCAAGCTGAGTTTGTTCGTGACTGGTTCCGCGCCTGCAAAAAAGAAGGCATTCATACCTGTCTGGATACCAACGGTTTTGTTCGTCGTTACGATCCGGTGATTGATGAACTGCTGGAAGTAACCGACCTGGTAATGCTCGATCTCAAACAGATGAACGACGAGATCCACCAAAATCTGGTTGGAGTTTCCAACCACCGCACGCTGGAGTTTGCTAAATATCTGGCGAATAAAAATGTGAAGGTGTGGATCCGCTACGTTGTTGTCCCAGGCTGGTCTGACGATGACGATTCAGCGCATCGCCTCGGTGAATTTACCCGTGATATGGGCAACGTTGAGAAAATCGAGCTTCTCCCCTACCACGAACTGGGCAAACACAAATGGGTGGCGATGGGTGAAGAATACAAACTCGATGGTGTTAAACCACCGAAGAAAGAGACCATGGAACGCGTGAAAGGCATTCTTGAGCAGTACGGTCATAAGGTAATGTTCTAATTTCCCCGTAAAGCGGCAACTTTTTTGAGTTGCCGCCTTTTTATTCCGCGCTGCATAAATAATTCAGAGCTCTATTTCTAACGCCCTTACAGCACAGCTTCCAAATGTATTACCCAAACCGCCAGTATATGTCCTGCGGCTTGCGCGCATTTCTCGATTATGTAAAAACGGGTCAGATCTGCCAGAGTCAGCGTCACCGACCACAATAATTATTTGCTATTCGCTTTACGCGCCAGCAGCGGGAATATCAGCCCTAATCCTACCAGCACAAACGGCGTTGCAACATTCAGCGCCAACTGGAATGTCCACTCTGCGGTGAAGGCTTCCATTTTCGGGAAAATACCAGTCAGGCAGGCAAAAGCGGTAAAGGCAAAACACCAAATTCCGACGGTCATTGCCAGCGGCTTATTACGAATAAAGACATATTCCGGCTTATATTTCTGCGCCAGGCGAACAACTGCAATAAATGCAACAAATACCCATAAATAACGCAGCGGCATCACTACCGAGTTAAGATTCAACAGCCATTTATAGAGATTGTTCATATCACCAATGCCGAGAGTCGGTAGCATTATCAGGATCGCCACCAGCGCCAGGGTCAGAAAATAGCCATTAACGGGCGTACCAGAAGCGTTGGTACGACATAAACTGGCTGGAATATATTTGCTGTCAGCATCGCCTAATAACACTTTAAGCGGCGCATCAATCGAGAATACCAGCGCAGCTACTTGTCCCAGGGTATTCGCAATGGCATAAATCACCATTAAAGTATTACCCATGTTGTAATACTCGCCCAGCTTCTGAAAGGCGTAATACTGACCGTTAGTCATTAAGTCATCCGGGATATTACGCGAGTCAAACATCATCCCCATCGCCAGTGAGCCCAGAATGGCACAAACCGCAACCATCACCGCCAGGCATAACATCCCTTTTGGAAATTCTTTTCCTGGGTTGCGCGTTTGATTAACGTAAGGAGAAATCTTCTCTGCTCCGCCAACCGCGAAAACCAGCATTGAAATAGTGGTAATGTAGGTAAAGTCGATATGAGGAATGAACGTTTCCCAGGTAATGTTTGTGGTCGCAATATGCACTTCAGTAATCGCAGGCGCGGTTAGCGCCATCGCCACATACAGGAGCGACATAACAAACATCGCAATCCCTGCCACAGAACCGACGATTTTCAGCGATTTCATACCGCGTGAAGCAACCCACATAAAGAAGACAAACAGCACCAGCGTTAACCCCTGTAACGCTACGACTGAATATTCTTTGATTAGCGAACCGTCGCCTTTCATCGCCCAACCGAGCGCAATCAGTATTGCCTGGGGTTTTTGTGCCAGATAGGGAATATGCACTACCCAGTAGGTCCACGCGGCGAGGTAAGCCAGTCCGGGTCCCATCGTGTGTTTAATCCAGGTACTGACCCCGCCCTTCCCATCTTTGAAGGTCGAGCCTAACTGACCAACAATTAGCGCATAAGGTGTGAAATAGAGCGCAAAGATAAACACCCATGAAAAAACAACCACCAGCCCCTGGTTGGCGTAGTTATTAACAACGTTGCCAAAACCCCAGACAGTGATAAAAGACATCAGCGCAATGTTGTACCATCGCAGCTGTTTTTCCTGAACATTCCCAGCCATAGACAAATCCTTCGCCAAAATTAAAGGGGCATCTGTAAAACGAGGGATTATGCGCGGCAAATAAGAAGTGCGGAAATAGCGAAATGCAAAATTATAACCTGCTGCACATTTTATTTTGAAACGAATAAAATTTTGAAAAAAGCAAGTCAGATAGAAGAAACAAAAAAGCAGAGTGTGAAACAGTAAGTTCACACTCTGCGTTAATTCATTTACACGTGAGCAACGGGTTTCGGCGTATGACCGGCGTTGCGAAGCAGCATCAGCAAATAGATAAACGATACGCTGGCGATCATGATAAACAATAAATTATCGGAGAAATTCTGCATTAGCATAGCGGTAAATGACGGGCCAAGCAGACTTCCCACGGTATAGCTCAACAGTAAGGCCTGGTTCATCGCCACCAGTTGATGATGTTCAACTTTCTCACAAGCCCAGGCCATCGCCACCGGATATAGCGTAAAGCCAGCGGCACCGAGGATGAATAACGCAGGGGCCATCGCCGCCTGGCTAAGCATCGCGATACTGCCGAGAATGACGACAAAGACCTGAACACGCAACACCAGCAGTCGACCAAACTTATCCGCCAGACGTCCAATCGGCCATTGTCCGAGGATACCCGCACTGACCAGTACCGCCATCCAGAAACCAATGCTGGCATTGCTCACCCCTTTGTGATTGAGGTACAGCGGCATCAGGCCATATAGAGATCCCAGAACGATTCCTGAGATAATGCAGCCATTCACGCCAAGCCGCGCCTGACGGAGTTTTAGCATTGCCGTAATTGACGTCGAATCATGATTTTCAGCCTCCTGATTCAGGACACGCGTAAACAACAGCGGTAAGATCCCTGCCAATGTCAAACCTGTAACCCACGGCAATACGCTCATCAGCTCGGTTGAAACTTTGCTGACCAGTAACTGGCCTAAAAACGTTCCCACGTAATAAATCATCATATACGCAGCAAGCAAACGCCCACGGTTACGTGACGTCCCACTGCACATCAGCGCGCTCTCAACAACCACCCAAATCATGGCACAGCCGACGCCGGCGACAAAACGCCAAGCCAACCAGCTCCAGAATCCAATCATCAGGCCAAGGCCGGCACAGCCAGCGGCAAAAATGAAGGAGGCCAGATAATAGCTGCGGTTAAAGCCAATGCGCTTAATGACATACCCTGTCAGCAATGTACCGACCAGGTTGCCGGTAAAATAGGATGAGCTGACGACGCCTACCTGCCATGTGGACATGTGTTCCTGGGCGAGCCAAAGCGGCACGAGTGTATTTAACACTGCGATCGCCAGAGTCAACAAAAGCAGGCCAGACAGCAAAAGCATGACAGGCCGGGTATACGTGGACATGAATTAAAACCGTGAGGAAGTTCAAATTTCATGCGCATCATGCCACCGCCAAAAACATTGTCAATGGGTGAAAATACGCGCATATCGCAGCGGAGGTATTATCGATTTATATTACTCATTCATAACGCTAATGCTGGAGAGACGATTAATCTCATCTGATTGTTTTTATTGATCTAACACAAATTTCATACGCTTCGTTCAGTCGAAAAATTTCATGGTCAAAGCAAACTCATATTTCCCGTCTATGCTTTCAGAGCAATGCATCGCGTCTGACCGATTTCAGACGTACCACTGACTCTCGAAAGGAGAAGAGGATGACCAAACCGTATGTTCGTCTTGATAAAAATGATGCTGCCGTTTTGCTTGTTGATCACCAGGCTGGTTTACTTTCCCTTGTACGGGATATCGAACCCGATAAGTTTAAAAATAACGTGCTGGCGCTGGGCGACCTGGCTAAGTATTTCAACTTACCTACTATTCTTACCACCAGTTTTGAAACCGGTCCTAACGGCCCATTAGTTCCAGAACTGAAAGCACAGTTTCCCGATGCACCTTACATTGCTCGCCCGGGAAATATTAACGCCTGGGATAACGAAGATTTTGTAAAAGCTGTCAAAGCGACAGGTAAAAAACAGTTAATTATTGCCGGTGTGGTAACCGAAGTTTGCGTGGCATTCCCGGCGCTTTCAGCCATTGAAGAAGGGTTTGACGTCTTTGTCGTGACTGACGCGTCAGGGACCTTTAATGAAATTACCCGGCATTCGGCATGGGATCGCATGTCGCAAGCTGGTGCGCAATTGATGACATGGTTCGGCGTGGCGTGCGAGCTGCATCGTGACTGGCGTAATGATATTGAAGGACTGGCGACGTTGTTCTCTAACCATATTCCTGATTATCGTAATTTGATGACCAGTTATGACACGTTAACGAAGCAGAAATAAAAGAGAACCGGGGCCGAAACCCCGGTTGTTATGATTAGCTTGCGACGGCCATCCCCACGGTCATATGCAAACCATAGAATACGCCACGACCGATTAATTCCCCTGCCAGAAGCAGAATGAATGATACGGAAAGTAGCGGAACCGCAGGCTGATAACCTTTTCGCTGTGGTGCAATCCACAAGCACAGGGCAACAGCCAAAAGCACGATCCGCCAGGACATCAGCGCACCATAGTCCGGCACCAGCGCTGCGGCCTGCTGCACAGAGCTATGAATAGTTGCCAGCTCTGCGCCCTGCATCACTGACATCACACCACTCACTACCAGTGCCAGTACAGAAATGGCTGGCAGCAGACGCATCGCCCAGCCATCGACGCCAGCCAGACTCAGCAACAGGTAACCCAGTAACGGGCCGCCCATGAACATCGTCAGGAAGAAGCCCACCGGCGTCCAGATGCTGTACCAGGTCGGAACGGTATCAATGCTGTTATAGACACGCACCATCATCCAGACAAAGACTATGCCGAGAACCATTGTCACCACCAGCCACAGCGTACGCAATGCCGGTGACAGCTTTTTCAGCATTGCCAGTAACCAGCCGATGCCACCAACAGCAAAAAAGATCGAACCGCTGGCGATTTCGTTACTGAGTGCTGAAGCCCCTACCCGGTTGAGCGAGTTAAAGGCGCGCATCGGTGAACCAAGATGAAGCATAGAGGCGATAAAGCCAATGCCCATCAGCACCCATAAACCAAACATGCAGGCAATAACACGCTGCTGTGCTTCTGCTCGCAGGTCGCCTTTGAGCAGCGCCAAAGCCAGAACGATAAAACCACCTGCTACACATTGCCCGAAGACCGTGAAGATCATCAGCGGCCATTCATGCCATCCACTTCCCATCTCACACCTCCTTCGGGTTTGCCAGATAGCCAGTGGTATCCCCGGTTGGGCGGCTGTTGGCATTGGGTTTGATCACAATATTCGGTTTGGTAAAGTGAGCTCGCGGCAACGGCGCAACGGCCGCCAGATCGCCATGTTTTTTACGCAGCTCGTCGATAGGGCCGAAATCCAGCGCCCGCAGCGGGCAAGATTCAACACAGATCGGCTTTTTCCCCTCCGCAATACGGTCATAACAACCATCGCATTTGGTCATATGGCCTTTCGTTTCGTTATATTGCGGTGCGCCATACGGGCAAGCCATATGGCAGTAGCGGCAGCCAATGCACACATCTTCATCGACCACAACAAAACCATCTTCACGTTTATGCATCGCACCGCTCGGGCAGACTTTAGTACAAGCCGGATCTTCGCAGTGGTTACATGAAATCGACAGATAGTAGGCAAACACGTTCTGATGCCAGACACCGTTATCTTCCTGCCAGTCACCACCAGCATATTCATAAATGCGGCGGAAGCTGACTTCCGGCGTCAGATCTTTATAGTCTTTACAGGCCAGCTCGCAGGTTTTGCAACCGGTGCAACGGCTGGAATCAATAAAAAATCCATACTGGGTTGTCATCGGTTACTCCTTACACCTTTTCAACCTGAACCAGGTTTGTATGTGACGGATTCCCCTTAGCGAGAGGAGACGGACGTTGAGTGGTCAGTACGTTAATACAACCGCCCTTATCGACACGTTTTGCATCCGGGTCATACCAGGCACCTTCACCCAGTGCGACCACACCCGGCATCATTCGTGGCGTCACTTTCGCCTCAATATGAACTTCACCACGGTCGTTAAAGATCCTGACCTTATCGCCGTTGTTGATACCGCGTTTTTGTGCATCAAGCGGGTTGATCCACATTTCCTGACGGCAAGCTGCTTTCAGCACATCAACGTTGCCGTAAGTTGAGTGAACGCGAGATTTGTAGTGGAAGCCAGTAAGCTGCAGCGGATATTGTTTGTTCAGCGGATCCTGATAACTTTCAAAGCCCGGCGTATAGATCGGCAGTGGATCGATCACATCGCCTTCTGGCAATTCCCAGGTAGCGGCAATGTCAGCCAGCGCCTGCGAATAAATCTCAATTTTACCCGATGGCGTGGTCAGTGGATTTGCCTGCGGATCTTCACGGAAGGCTTTATAAGCAACGTGATGCCCTTGTGGGTCGCGCTTTTTAAAGATCCCCTGCTTGCGGAACTCTTCAAACGTTGGCAGTTCAGGAATCGCTTCCCGCGACTGGGCATACAGATGCCGCATCCACTCTTCCTGTGTACGGCCTTCAGTGAACTGTTGCTCAACGCCAAGACGTTTTGCCAGTTCGCTGGTCATCTCATAGATGGTCTTACATTCAAAGCGCGGTTTAATCACCTGATCGTTGAAAATCACGTAAGACATATTCCCGCAGGATGCATCCAGTGCAAAGTCCATCTGTTCGGAAGCGGGCAGTCAGGCAGCAGGATGTCAGCATATTTCGCCGATGAAGTCATGTGGCAGTCGATAACCACAATCAGCTCGCACTTCTTATCATCCTGAAGGATTTCATGGGTACGGTTGATTTCAGAATGCTGGTTAATCAGGCAGTTACCAGCATAGTTCCAGATCATTTTGATCGGCACATCCAGCTTATCTTTCCCGCGCACCCCATCACGCAGCGCCGTCATTTCCGGGCCACGTTCAATGGCATCGGTCCACATAAACATAGAAATGCTGGTCTGGATCGGGTTTTCGAGGGTCGGCATACGGACAAACGGTAAGCTGTATGAACCTTCACGCGCGCCGCTGTTGCCCCCGTTAATACCAACGTTACCGGTCAGAATCGCCAGCATCGAGATAGCACGGGTTGCGATTTCACCGTTAGCGTGACGCTGCGGGCCCCATCCCTGGCTGATAAACGCCGGTTTGGTACTACCGATTTCACGAGCCAATTTGATGATTTTGTCTGCCGGAACACCGGTGATTTGCGAGGCCCATTCCGGCGTTTTAGCCACGCCATCTGGCCCTTCACCCAGAATATAAGCTTTATAGTGACCATTTTTCGGCGCACTGGCTGGCAGTGTTTTCTCGTCGTAGCCAACGCAATATTTATCGAGGAATGCCTGATCCACCAGGTTTTCGGTGATCATGACATACGCCAGACCGTTAACCAGTGCGGCATCTGTTCCCGGACGAATAGGGATCCACTCATCTTCGCGCCCGGCACCGGTGTCGGTATAGCGCGGATCGATGATGATCATGCGAGCATTAGATTTCTGGCGCGCCTGTTCAAGATAGTAAGTCACCCCACCGCCACTCATTCGCGTTTCGCCAGGGTTATTACCAAACAGCACTACCAGTTTACTGTTTTCGATATCCGACGGGCTGTTACCATCTGCCCAGCCGCCGTAGGTATAGTTCAAACCTTCCGCAATTTGCGCGGAAGAGTAGTCACCGTAATGGTTCAGATAACCGCCGCAGCAGTTCATCAGGCGCGCGACCAGGGTATTTCCCGGCGGCCAGGAGCGGGTCATGGTGCCGCCCAGCGTACCGGTACCATAGTTCAGATAGATAGACTCGTTGCCGTACTCTTTGATCAGGCGCTGCATATTGGTCGCGATGATGTCGTAGGCTTCTTCCCAGCTAATGCGCTCGAATTTGCCTTCACCGCGCGCCCCGACTCGTTTCATCGGATATTTCAGGCGGTCCGGATTATAGACACGGCGACGCATGGAACGCCCACGCAAACAGGCGCGAACCTGGTGCAGGCCGTCGTAATTGTCATCGCCGGTATTGTCCGTTTCGACATATTTGATTTCACCGTCCACGACGTGCATACGTAGCGGGCAGCGACTACCACAGTTAACTGTACAGGCGCTCCAGATAACCTTTTCGTCTGATTTTGTTGGAATGGCGCTATCGACAGCGTGCGCAATCCGACTAAAAGGTAATGTTAATGCGCTGCTGGCCATTGCCAGGCCGCCGATCGCTGTCGTTTTTACCAAACCACGGCGACTCACCTCAGCAGCCAATACCGCATCAGGGATTTTCGTTTTCATAATGGCTCACTCAAGCTTGCTCACGATTGATTCCAGTAACAAACCGTATTGTGTAATTATTTCTATAGCAGTTCGCTATATAGGCTTGTATACATCGAATAATTTGAAAATCAAAGAGATAGGTAGATTTTCGCTCGAAAGTAGTATTACGTGTAAGTGAGGAGTAATTATTGTTCGGTATCAAAGGGAGACAAAAAAAGCGCCCGCAGGCGCTTTTTAGATTCAGAAAAATTGGGTATTAGCCAATATATTCCAGTCCGTTCATATACGGACGCAGAACTTCTGGTACTTCAATACGACCATCAGCCTGCTGATAGTTTTCCATTACTGCAACCAGCGTACGACCAACAGCCAGACCAGAACCGTTCAGGGTATGAACCAGACGGGTTTTCTTGTCCGACTTGCTGCGGCAACGTGCCTGCATACGACGCGCCTGGAAATCCCAGACGTTGGAGCAGGAAGAGATCTCGCGGTAGGTGTTCTGTGCCGGGATCCATACTTCCAGGTCGTAAGTTTTGCAAGCACCAAAACCCATGTCGCCGGTACAAAGGATGATTTTACGGTACGGCAGTCCCAGCAGCTGCAGGACTTTTTCCGCATGACCGGTCATCTCTTCCAGCGCCGCCATTGAGTCTTCCGGACGCACGATCTGCACCATTTCAACTTTGTCGAACTGATGCATACGGATCAGACCACGGGTGTCACGACCATATGAACCGGCTTCAGAACGGAAGCATGGGGTGTGGGCGGTCATCTTAATTGGCAGATCATCTTCATCAATGATTTCACCGCGTACCAGGTTGGTCAGCGGAACTTCTGCCGTTGGGATCAGCGCATAGTTACTGGTGTCTGCTTCTTCTTCCAGCGGACGAGTATGGAACAGATCGCCAGCAAATTTCGGCAGCTGACCCGTACCGTACAGCGTGTCCTGGTTAACCAGGTACGGAACATAGTTCTCACTGTAGCCATGCTGTTCGGTATGCAGATCCAGCATAAACTGCGACAGTGCGCGGTGCATGCGAGCAATCTGCCCTTTCATTACCACAAAGCGGGAACCGGTCAACTTAACTGCGGCTGCAAAGTCGAGGCCAGAGTGCATTTCCCCCAGCGTCACATGGTCACGAACTTCAAAGTCAAACTCACGCGGGGTACCCCAGCGGCTGACTTCAACGTTGTCATTTTCGTCTTTACCTACCGGCACTTCATCTGCAGGCAGGTTAGGGATGGTCAGCGCGATATCGCGAATTTCAGCCTGTAAAGCATCCAGCTCGGCTTTTGCTGCATCCAGCTCTTCGCCCAGTTTGTTCACTTCCAGACGTAAAGGCTCGATATCTTCCCCGCGCGCTTTCGCCTGGCCAATGGATTTCGATCGGGAGTTACGCTCCGCTTGCAGGTTTTCCGTTTTGACCTGCAATACTTTACGACGCTCTTCAAGAGCGCCCAGCTTATCTACATCCAGCTTAAAGCCCCGGCGTGCCAGTTTTTCAGCGACTGCGTCTGGCTCATTACGCAGCAGATTGGGATCGAGCATGCTTATCCTGTGCTTATCGAATTAAATGGGAGATGTGGCCACAGCCTGCGACCACAGAGATACAGTAACAACATTACCGCAACGATAACATTAACGGTAGCGTTTTATGGGGCTATTTTGATCCTGTTCAGCCAGCCAGGCGAGCTTTTCGCCAATCTTGCCTTCAAGGCCCCTGTTTGTCGGGAAATAATAGCGTGTTTGTGCTATTTCCGGCGGGAAATAAACCTCACCGGCAGCATAAGCGTTTGCTTCATCATGAGCGTAACGATATTCCTGCCCGTAGCCCATTTCCTTCATTAATTTCGTCGGCGCATTACGCAAATGAACCGGCACGTCATAATCCGGACGTTCGCGAGCATCCGCCAGCGCGGCTTTAAACGCAGTGTAGACAGCGTTGCTTTTTGGCGCGCAGGCCAGGTAAACAATCGCCTGAGCAATGGCGCGTTCACCTTCCGCCGGGCCAACTCGGGTAAAGCAATCCCAGGCCGCAATTGCCACCTGCATCGCTCGTGGATCAGCATTACCCACATCTTCCGACGCTATCGCCAGACAGCGACGCGCGACATATAACGGATCGCCACCGGCAGTAATAATTCGCGCATACCAGTACAGCGCCGCATCGGGTGCGCTACCACGTACCGACTTATGCAGTGCGGAAATGAGATCGTAAAAGCGATCGCCTTTGTTATCAAAGCGGGCGCTACGTTCACCGGCGATTTCGGTCAGTAATTCAGGCTTCAGGACCCGCTTACCGCTATCATCGACTTCGGCCATATCCGCCATCATTTCCAGCGTATTTAACGCCCGGCGCGCGTCGCCATTCACCAGTTCAGCAATGGCACGTCGTGTTTCATCTGGCAGAACAATATCCTGACCACCATAGCCACGGGTTTTGTCTTCCATCGCCTGAGTTAGTACTTGCTCAATATCCTCTGTACTCAGGGATTTCAACAGATAGACACGGGCACGGGAAAGCAGTGCCGAATTAAGCTCAAACGACGGGTTTTCAGTGGTTGCGCCAATAAAAGTGATGGTGCCGTCTTCAATATGCGGCAGAAATGCATCCTGCTGGCTTTTGTTGAAACGGTGAACTTCGTCAACAAACAGAATGGTCCGCCGACCAGCATTACGGTTTTGCCGTGCGCGCTCGATCGCCTCGCGAATCTCTTTCACGCCAGAGGTGACGGCAGAAATACGTTCCACATCAGCGTTCGCATAGCGGGCAATCACTTCAGCGAGGGTTGTTTTGCCGGTACCCGGTGGCCCCCAGAGGATCATAGAATGCAAATGCCCGGCTTCGATAGCGCGCGGCAACGGCTTCCCCGCAGCCAGCAAATGTTGCTGGCCGATATACTGTGCTAAATTTTCTGGCCGCATACGCGCGGCCAGAGGTTGAAAAGTATTATCCGAAAAATCGAGCGACAGATTGCTCACTCAGGTGCCTCTACTTACGTTGATCATCTACCGTGACGCCTTGCGGCGGGGTGAAGGTAAATTTCGCTGCTTCCACAGCCCCATTTTGCTGGGATTTCAGTTGATAACTACTGCGCTGATCATCCTGCTCCACCGCGCTAAACTGATGGATTGTGCCATCACGTCCCACGTTAATGGTGAATTGCTTCAGATTGCCATTGCTGGCTTTCGGCGTCAGGACAAAGTCATCGCCATTCTGTTTGATATTGTACTGCTGCCAGTCGCTGGACTGGTTGCGGGCAATCAGCATAAACGGCGTATTACCGGTGGCGTCTTTCAGCCAGGTCGCCGTAGCTTGCTCAACGAACGGATTATAGAACCACAGTGTTTTACCGTCAGAAACCAGAATGCTTTCATCAGGTTGAGTCATATGCCAGTTGAATAAGTTTGGACGTTTCACCCACAGATCGCCCTGACCTTCCTGCACCGCCGCGCCGCTACCGTCAGTCACTTTTTGTGTGAAGCTGGCGTGGAAGCTGCTGACTTTATCCAGGCGGCTTTTCAGATCGCTTGCGGCATCAGCCCAAACGCTGCTTGCTACTAAGCTTGAGAGTAATGCACAGGTGATGGCAATTTTTTTCATCATTATTCCTCAAATTACGTCACTCCCGACCGGGAGCTCCCTCTACTCTCTATTCCAGGCTAATAATCAGCTTGAGGAAAGAAGAAAATACTGAATTTTCAGTTACCAGATTGCCGGATGCGACGCTACCGCGCCTTATCCGGCCTACGATGCATTAATTAGTCAAACGGCGGTGGGGCCAGCACTTCACGATTACCGTTGTGCCCCTGTTCGCTGACAATCCCCTGCGCTTCCATCTGTTCGATAATACGCGCTGCACGGTTATAACCAATGCGGAACTGACGCTGTACGCCAGAAATTGATGCTTTGCGTTTTTCAGTGACAAACTGCACCGCCTGATCGAACAACGGATCCAGCTCTTCAGCGCCATCGAAACCGCCCGCGCCACCTTCGCTTTCGCTGTCGGAGGTGATGCCATCAACATACTGTGGGCGACCACGCGCTTTCCAGTCCTGCACCACGGCATGAACTTCCTGATCGCGAACAAAAGCACCATGAACACGTACCGGCAACGTGGAGTTCGGCCCAGAGTAAAGCATATCCCCCATACCCAGTAGTGATTCCGCGCCAGCCTGATCAAGAATGGTACGTGAGTCAATCTTACTGGATACGGTAAAGGCGATACGGGTCGGAATATTCGCTTTAATCAGACCAGTAATAACATCAACCGATGGACGCTGCGTTGCCAGTACGAGGTGGATACCCGCGGCACGGGCTTTTTGCGCCAGACGTGCTATAAGCTCTTCCACTTTTTTACCTACCGTCATCATCAGGTCGGCAAATTCATCCACCAGCACCACAATGTATGGTTCTTTTTTCAGCACCGGATGCTGAGCATCCATACTGTCACCCGGCTTCCAGTACGGGTCTGGAATCGGACGCATCATGCGATCGGCTTCAGCAATTTTTTCGTTATAACCCGCCAGATTACGCACACCCAGCGCAGACATCAGTTTATAACGACGCTCCATCTCGTTAACACACCAGCGCAGCGCGTTGGCGGCATCTTTCATATCAGTAACGACTTCCGTTAACAGATGCGGAATGCCTTCATAAACCGAAAGCTCCAGCATTTTCGGGTCGATCATGATGAAACGCACATCTTCTGGCTGCGCTTTATAAAGCATGCTCAGGATCATCGCGTTCACACCGACAGACTTACCGGAACCGGTAGTCCCCGCAACCAACAAGTGCGGCATTTTCGCCAGATCGGCAACCACCGGCTCACCGGCGATATCTTTACCCAGCACCACGGTTAATGGCGACGGATTATCACGGAATTTGGCGTTATCCAATACTTCGCGCAGATAAACGGTTTGTCGTTTTTTATTCGGTAACTCCAGACCTACATAGGGTTTGCCAGGAATAACTTCAACGACACGCACCGCAACCGTCGAAAGTGAACGGGCAAGGTCCCGTGACAAGTTAGAAATGCGCGCCGCTTTTACGCCCGGTGCCAGGTTAAGTTCAAAGCGAGTGATAACCGGCCCCGGAGAGTAATTGACGACATCGGCTTTAATACGGAAATCAGCCAGACGCGCTTCCACCAGACGCGCCATTTGTTCAAGCGCAAAGGTATCTACCGGCTCCACTTCGCTCGGCGGCGGTGTCAGCAAATCTAGAGAAGGCAGCGGCGTCGTCGGTTTATGCAACGGACGGCTGTCACCATTACGCATCAACAGCGGATGAAGCAGGGTATCCTGCGGCTGTGGCGCAACTGGCTGTTGTGGCTGCTGATACTGCGGCTGCGGTGCAACCGGTTGTTGCGGCTGTTGATACTGCTGCTGCGGCGCAACCTGCTGTTGCGGCTGCTGATATTGCTGCTGTGGCGCAACCGGTTGTTGCGGCTGCTGATATTGTGGCTGCGGCGCAACCTGCTGTTGTGGCTGCTGATACTGCTGCTGCGGCGCAACCGGCTGTTGCGGCTGCTGATATTGCTGCTGTGGCGCAACCGGCTGTTGTGGCTGCTGATACTGCTGCTGCGGTGCAACCGGTTGTTGCGGCTGCTGTACAGGTTCAACAATTGGCGTAAACAACGGTTCGTGTGGACCATCATCCAGCAACACTTTCATTGGCGAAAATTCAAAATCATCCAGCGAGAACGGATTCGCCCCAGCCGGTTGTTCGCCGGAATAACGTTGTTGTTGAGTTTGCGCAAACTGACGAGCCAGTTCAGCCTCTGCCGCAGCATCTGCATCTTCTGCGTTTACGGGCACATCATGTTGATACTGTTCGCCATAGCGTTGCTGCTGTGTCTGGGCGAACTGACGTGCCAGTTCATCCTGCTGCATCGCATCGATTTCATCATCGTTGTACTGATCGCCAGAATCGTACTGATTGCGCTGGGCTTCACGGGCTTTTTCTTCCGCCGCACGCTGTGAGGGCAGCTTAATACCGTAAGACGCCAATTCACGACGAGTTGGCACGCGGATACGTTTCGGTCGTGGCAACTGCGGGCCAATCCCCTCTTTGACCTGCGGACGCGGTCCACCGCTATTTGCCAGACTGAAGACTGGCGCGGCAACGGTTGCGGCAGCCCCCGTCGCCAGTGTCGCTTTTTTCACGCCAGATGCCAGCGGAGAAACAGCGGCAGCGGCTTCTACTGGAGGTACTGCTGCAACAGAAGGTGCTTTCAGCGAAGATTTGATCGGTTCTGGTTCTTTAACCGGTTCTGGAATCGGTTGATACCAGGCCGCAAGTTGTTCACGTTCACGGGCTCGCTTCTCTTCCACTTCTTCAAAGTAGTAAAGCGGCGGACGCGCGGGTTTTGTCTCTTCTACAACGGGTTCAGGCTCCACAACAGGCTGCTGTTCAACAGGTTGCGGCTGTTGGTACAACGGCTCCTGAGCGACTGGCTGCTGATAAGTTTGCTCAGTCTGGTATGTAGACTGTGGAGCAAAAGTGGATTGCTGCTCTTCGGCTTGCCAGGCGTTACCTGCCACCGATTGTTCTGGCGCAGGGGCGTAATACGGCTGTTGCGCAGACTGTTCCGGCGCAGGGGCGTAATACGACTGTTGCGCAGACTGTTCCGGCGCAGTTGCGTAATACGGTTGCTGAACAGGTTGTTCCGCCGCAGGCGCATAATACGGCTGCTGTGGCTGTACAGGTTGTTGCAGCGGCTCATTATATTGCACTGCAGGCTGCGCATATTGTGGCTGCTGTGGGTAACCTTCCGGTGCAGGAGCAATCACCGGCTCTCCCGTTTGTGGCCCCGGTACAGGCTGCCAGGCTACTGTAGGTTGTGCAGGTGCAACATCAACAGAGGCAACAGGTGGCGTCTGAGTCACAGGTTCAACCGGTGCAGCCCAGCTTTGCGTCGCCGTGGTAGCAGCAGCTGCTACAGCAACAGGTTCGGTAATTGGCGCACCGTTTAATAATGGATCGTACTCGTCATATTCTGGCTGCGTTGCACGATTGCCCGAAAAGAGGACGTCGTCAGGGTCGGCAGCCACACCGCGTGCAGTGTAGGTAATCTCTTCGTCATCATCCATCCGCTTACCGGAGAACAACGCAGCGTCTGTTTGCCGCCCCATCGGATTAATGAATTTTTCCGCCAACCGTTTACGACGCGCTAGCGCGCCGCGAAGAATACGAGCACGGCGTGATTCATGCTGTTTGCCGTGATTTTCATCTTCATACTCTTCGTCATCTTCATACTCATCTTCATCGACCCAGGTATCATCGCGACGGGTACGATTACTGGCGAAGGTGAGAATGTTTAAAATCCAGCCGCCGAGTTTTTCAGCAATGGTCACCCATGACCAACCGGTGAACAGCGTCAGACCCGCAGCCCAAACGCAGAGCAGCGCAATAGTTCCCCCGCTACTGTGTAGCAGTGGTTGTAGCGTAGTGCTTAGTAAGCTGCCAATGACGCCACCGGAGGCAAAATACCAGATATCGTCAGCGTTGATTGCCGCCAGACCACAGGAGGTAAGGATGAGCGCCAAAACGCCAATGATGCGTAGCGAAACGGCAAAATAATCAATGTATTCGTCGCTGGACTGATGACGCCAGGCAAACCAACAACCGCCGACAATAATGACGGGAATGGTGTAAGCCATCACGCCAAAAATAAAGAACAGCGTATCTGCCAGCCATGCACCGGGCATCCCACCTAAATTATGGATAGGTTCATGCCAGGCCGTTTGCGACCAGCTGGGGTCCGAAGGGTTAAAGCTTAGTAAGGCAGCCATCAACCAGACGGCAAACAGGACAATAAGGATCAGCAACGCCTCCAGAAGGCGGCGGCCGCTACTTAACTTTGTCAATGTGACTTCTTTGTCTTCAGTGTATTCCTGGCTCAAGAAAGGCTCTCCAGGTTACAGGCTTTTCCTGCCCGATGCTAAAACGGACAACAGTACCAGGTTACCCCAGTACTGTTGCTGTATGGATTAACAGGAGTGTAATCAAAATACGCCGATTTTGCACCTGTTCCGTGTTAGCGCGTCTTAATAACCAGACGATTACTCTGCTTGACTTCTTCCATAACAACGTATGTCCGTGTGTCATTGACGCCAGGCAGACGCAGCAGGGTTTCCCCCAACAACTTACGGTAAGCTGACATATCCGGCACGCGTGTTTTCAACAGGTAGTCGAAATCACCGGATACTAAATGACACTCCTGAATTTCTTCAAGTTTTTGTACAGCGGTATTGAATTGTTCAAACACATCCGGTGCGCCACGATTCAGAGTAATCTCAACGAATACCAGAAGTGATGCATCCAGATAATGAGGGTTCAGCAGCGCCGTATAGCCCTGAATAAACCCTTGTCTTTCCAGCCGACGCACACGCTCAAGGCACGGCGTTGGGGAAAGTCCCACACGTTTAGAAAGCTCGACGTTAGAAATACGCCCATCCTTTTGCAACTCATTAAGAATGTTACGATCGATACGGTCGAGATCTTTGCCAGGGCGCTTCTTGCTATCTACCATTATTATTGTCTCTCTGTATTCCTTCCCTACTCCTGTCTGACCCTGATACATCACTGTTCAGAGTCGCTACCCGTCACGATAGACCGAAATCATGAAGATTCACGGCGCGCAATGCCTGGGTCTACGGTGAGAAGACCGTTGCCTTGTGGCAGCTATCGACATCACGAATGGCGTCTGTCCACGCCATACGTAGATTTCACTAGCACGGTAAACATGGTATTTACATGCATGGTTATGCGCATATAAGAATACTGTTTTTTTTCTTCCTCGAATGTTTTCGCAAAACACCAGGGGATTGTCAAAGCAAAACATCGATTTTTAGTACAACATGCCAGATATTCATTACCAGAGGCGTTTATTCATCATTTAATCGGCTTATAAAGCGGGAAATTTAAGTAGCAGAGGTGATAATGACGGGAGAGTTTGACCGGCTTATCGATGCTGCCGATTGCACAAATTGTTAACAAAATCGTCATACTCTTTTTTTACGTCTGTAAATTCCCTACAATCCTGCCCATTGTCTGCCAACAACTATGGGGATCTCATGGGCACGACCAAACACAGTAAACTGCTTATCCTGGGTTCAGGCCCGGCGGGATACACCGCTGCTGTCTACGCGGCGCGCGCCAACCTGCAACCTGTGCTGATTACCGGCATGGAAAAAGGCGGCCAACTGACCACCACCACGGAAGTGGAAAACTGGCCTGGCGATCCAAACGATCTGACCGGTCCGTTATTAATGGAGCGCATGCACGAACATGCCACCAAATTTGAAACTGAAATCATCTTTGATCACATCAACAAAGTTGATTTGCAGAATCGTCCGTTCCGTCTGACTGGCGATAGCGGCGAATACACTTGCGACGCGCTAATTATTGCCACCGGAGCTTCTGCACGCTATCTCGGCCTTCCTTCTGAGGAAGCGTTTAAAGGCCGTGGGGTTTCTGCTTGTGCAACCTGCGACGGTTTCTTCTATCGCAACCAGAAAGTTGCGGTCATCGGCGGCGGCAATACCGCGGTTGAAGAGGCGCTGTATCTGTCTAACATCGCTTCGGAAGTGCATCTGATTCACCGCCGTGACGGTTTCCGCGCGGAAAAAATCCTTATTAAGCGTCTGATGGATAAAGTGGAGAACGGCAACATCATTCTACACACCAACCGTACGCTGGAAGAGGTGACCGGCGATCAGATGGGCGTCACTGGCGTTCGTCTGCGCGATACGCAAAACAGCGATAATATCGAGTCACTCGACGTTGCCGGTCTGTTTGTTGCTATCGGTCACAGCCCGAATACGGCTATTTTCGAAGGGCAGCTGGAACTGGAAAACGGCTACATCAAAGTACAGTCGGGTATTCATGGTAATGCCACCCAGACCAGCATCCCTGGCGTCTTTGCCGCAGGCGACGTGATGGATCACATTTATCGCCAGGCTATTACATCTGCTGGTACAGGCTGCATGGCAGCACTTGATGCGGAACGCTACCTCGATGGTTTAGCTGACGCAAAATAATTTTACAAATCAGTAACAAAAGTAAAGAAGGCGACACCATGCGACTATGGGTCGCCTTTATTTTTTCCTCGTTGTAACATTGCTCTGCAAATAATTCTGATAACTCACCTGCTAAGCGTGCAATGAATAAATCCCGTCAAAAAGAGTTAACCCGCTGGTTAAAACAGCAAAGCGTCATCTCCCAACGTTGGCTGAATATTTCTCGTCTGCTGGGCTTTGTAAGCGGCATATTGATCATTGCCCAGGCCTGGTTCATGGCGCGAATTCTGCAACATATGATTATGGAGAATATTCCCCGTGAAGCCCTGCTGCTTCCCTTTACGTTACTGGTTCTGACCTTTGTACTGCGCGCATGGGTGGTCTGGTTACGCGAACGGGTGGGTTATCACGCCGGGCAGCATATCCGCTTTGCCATCCGCCGTCAGGTTCTCGACCGTCTGCAACAAGCAGGGCCAGCGTGGATTCAGGGTAAACCGGCGGGGAGCTGGGCGACGCTGGTACTCGAGCAAATTGACGATATGCATGATTACTATGCACGCTACCTGCCGCAAATGGCGCTGGCAGTGTCGGTGCCGTTGCTGATTGTGGTGGCTATCTTCCCCTCTAACTGGGCTGCGGCGCTCATTCTGCTGGGCACTGCTCCGTTAATTCCGTTATTTATGGCGCTGGTTGGAATGGGGGCTGCCGATGCTAACCGACGCAACTTTCTCGCTCTTGCTCGCTTAAGTGGGCATTTTCTCGATCGCCTGCGCGGCATGGAAACATTGCGTATTTTTGGTCGTGGTGAAGCTGAAATTGAAAGTATTCGTTCTGCTTCGGAAGATTTCCGCCAACGGACAATGGAAGTGCTACGGCTGGCGTTTTTATCCTCCGGCATTCTCGAATTTTTTACCTCGCTGTCAATTGCTCTGGTGGCGGTCTACTTTGGTTTTTCCTATCTCGGCGAGCTGGATTTTGGTCACTACGATACTGGCGTGACGCTGGCTGCGGGTTTTCTGGCCCTGATCCTTGCGCCGGAGTTTTTCCAGCCATTACGCGATCTCGGTACGTTTTATCATGCTAAAGCCCAGGCTGTTGGCGCAGCTGACAGTCTGAAAACGTTTATGGAAACCCCGCTCGCCCATCCGCAACGTGGTGATGCGGAATTAGCATCGACCGATCCGGTGACCATTGAGGCCGAGGAGCTGTTTATCACGTCGCCGGAAGGTAAAACGCTGGCCGGACCGCTGAACTTTACTTTGCCAGCAGGCCAATGTGCGGTGTTGGTTGGTCGCAGCGGTTCAGGTAAAAGCTCACTGCTGAACACGCTTTCTGGTTTTCTCTCATATCAGGGATCGCTACGAATCAACGGGATAGAATTACGCGATTTATCACCAGAATCATGGCGTAAACATCTCTCCTGGGTTGGGCAAAACCCACAATTACCGGCAGCAACACTACGGGATAACGTACTACTGGCACGACCTGATGCCAGCGAACACGAGTTACAAACAGCGCTGAATAACGCCTGGGTCAGTGAGTTTCTACCGCTCCTGCCACAAGGCGTTGATACGCCTGTTGGCGACCAGGCTGCCCGCCTTTCCGTGGGGCAGGCACAGCGCGTGGCGGTGGCCCGAGCATTACTAAATCCCTGTTCGCTATTACTGTTGGATGAACCCGCTGCCAGCCTTGATGCTCACAGTGAACAGCGCGTAATGGAGGCGCTTAATGCCGCCTCTCTGCGCCAGACAACGTTAATGGTCACCCACCAGTTAGAAGATCTTGCTGACTGGGATGTCATTTGGGTAATGCAGGATGGTCAGATTATTGAGCAAGGACGTTACGCGGAATTAAGCGTGGCTGGTGGTCCTTTCTCCACATTGCTGGCCCATCGTCAGGAGGAGATTTAAATGCGCGCTTTGCTACCCTATCTGGCACTGTATAAACGTCATAAATGGATGTTAAGTCTTGGTATTGCGCTGGCAATTGTCACACTGCTCGCCAGTATCGGTCTGTTGACACTTTCCGGCTGGTTCCTCTCCGCCTCAGCGGTAGCGGGGGTTGCCGGACTGTACAGCTTCAACTATATGCTACCCGCTGCGGGCGTGCGTGGCGCAGCAATCACCCGTACTGCCGGGCGCTATTTTGAACGTCTGGTAAGTCACGACGCGACTTTCCGCGTGTTGCAGCATCTGCGCATTTACACCTTCAGCAAATTGCTGCCCCTATCCCCTGCCGGACTGGCGCGCTATCGTCAGGGCGAATTGCTCAACCGCGTGGTGGCGGATGTTGATACGCTCGATCATCTTTACCTGCGCGTTATCTCGCCGCTGGTGGGCGCTTTTGTGGTGATTATGGTGGTGACAATCGGGTTAAGTTTCCTTGATTTCACCCTCGCCTTTACGCTGGGCGGCATTATGTTACTGACGCTTTTCCTGATGCCACCACTGTTTTATCGTGCGGGAAAAAGCACCGGGCAAAATCTGACTCATCTTCGCGGGCAGTATCGCCAACAACTGACGGCCTGGCTGCAAGGGCAAGCTGAGCTGACCATTTTTGGTGCCAGCGATCGTTATCGCACGCAGTTAGAGAATACCGAAATTCAGTGGCTGGAAGCGCAACGTCGTCAATCTGAACTCACCGCATTATCGCAAGCGATAATGCTGCTCATTGGCGCGTTAGCGGTGATCCTGATGCTGTGGATGGCGTCTGGCGGCGTTGGCGGCAATGCTGAACCCGGCGCGTTAATTGCCCTGTTTGTCTTCTGCGCGTTAGCCGCGTTTGAAGCACTGGCACCAGTAACAGGTGCATTTCAGCATCTGGGGCAAGTCATTGCCTCTGCCGTTCGGATCACTGACTTAACGGATCAAAAACCGGAAGTCACCTTCCCTGATACCCAAACTCGTGTTGCCGATCGCGTTTCGCTGACGTTACGGGATGTTCAATTCACTTATCCGGAGCAATCCCAACAGGCACTTAAAGGGATTTCTCTTCAGGTAAACGCCGGGGAACATATAGCGATTCTCGGGCGAACCGGATGCGGCAAATCAACACTGTTACAACTGCTGACCCGCGCATGGGACCCGCAACAAGGCAAGATTTTGCTTAACGATAGCCCCATAGCCAGCCTGAATGAAGCGACTCTACGACAGACCATCAGCGTTGTTCCTCAGCGAGTGCATCTGTTTAGCGCCACGCTGCGTGATAATCTGTTACTCGCCTCACCTGGCAGTAGTGATGAGGCTCTGGCGGAGATCTTACGTCGCGTTGGTCTGGAGAAGCTGCTCGAGGATGCAGGTCTCAACAGTTGGTTAGGTGAAGGCGGACGCCAGCTCTCCGGTGGTGAACTGCGCCGTCTGGCTATCGCCCGTGCGCTGTTACATGATGCGCCTCTGGTATTGCTGGATGAACCTACAGAAGGCTTAGATGCCACAACCGAAAGTCAGATCCTTGAATTGCTTGCAGAAATGATGCATGAGAAAACGGTGTTAATGGTCACCCATCGACTTCGCGGACTCTCTCGTTTCCAACAATTAATAGTGATGGACAACGGGCAAATTATTGAGCAAGGTACTCACGCAGAACTGCTTGCCAGACAGGGGCGTTATTACCAGTTTAAGCAGGGTTTGTAAGCTATTATTGAACGATCCGACTAGCGTGGAGTTTTGCGGTCATGCGCCTGGTTCAGCTTTCTCGCCATTCAATAGCCTTCCCTTCCCCGGAAGGCGCATTACGTGAGCCTAACGGCCTGCTGGCACTGGGGGGCGATCTTAGCCCTGCGCGCCTGTTAATGGCTTACCAGCGTGGTATTTTTCCGTGGTTTTCTCCAGGCGACCCCATCCTCTGGTGGTCGCCCGATCCTCGCGCGGTGCTTTGGCCTGAATCACTGCATATCAGCCGTAGTATGAAGCGATTTCATAAACGCTCGCCCTATCGAGTCACGATGAATTACGCTTTTGGTCAGGTCATTGAAGGCTGTGCCAGCGATCGCGAAGAAGGAACCTGGATCACGCGTGGCGTGGTCGAAGCCTACCATCGCCTTCACGAACTCGGTCATGCCCACTCTATTGAAGTCTGGCGTGAAGATGAGCTTGTCGGCGGTATGTACGGCGTGGCCCAGGGAACGCTATTTTGTGGCGAGTCCATGTTCAGCCGGATGGAAAATGCGTCTAAAACGGCGCTTCTGGTATTCTGTGAGGAATTTATTGGTCATGGCGGTAAACTTATCGACTGCCAGGTCCTTAACGATCACACAGCGTCGCTTGGTGCCTGCGAAATTCCCCGCCGGGATTACCTCAATTATCTCAATCAAATGCGCCTCGGACGATTGCCGAATAATTTCTGGGTACCACGGTGCTTGTTTTCACCACAAGAATGAATGTTTTCGGCACATTTCTCCCCAGAGTGTTATAATTGCGGTCGCAGAGTTGGTTACGCTCATTACCCCGCTGCCGATAAGGAATTTTTCGCGTCAGGTAACGCCCATCGTTTATCTCACCGCTCCCTTATACGTTGCGCTTTTGGTGCGGCTTAGCCGTGTGTTTTCGGAGTAATGTGCCGAACCTGTTTGTTGCGATTTAGCGCGCAAATCTTTACTTATTTACAGAACTTCGGCATTATCTTGCCGGTTCAAATTACGGTAGTGATACCCCAGAGGATTAGATGGCCAAAGAAGACAATATTGAAATGCAAGGTACCGTTCTTGAAACGTTGCCTAATACCATGTTCCGCGTAGAGTTAGAAAACGGTCACGTGGTTACTGCACACATCTCCGGTAAAATGCGCAAAAACTACATCCGCATCCTGACGGGCGACAAAGTGACTGTTGAACTGACCCCGTACGACCTGAGCAAAGGCCGCATTGTCTTCCGTAGTCGCTGATTGTTTTACCGCCTGATGGGCGAAGAGAAAGAACGAGTAAAAGGTCGGTTTAACCGACCTTTTTATTTTGTGATATGTATGAAGTACTTTGGAAGTATAAGTCCATAACTTGTCTCGATGTAGATATACTGCACAACTTGTTTACAGTATGAGCAAACAATAATTATCATTAAAATTCTTCTTGACCGTTTTACTCCAACTCCCTATAGTAGCGCCCCGTTGCCACCCATGAGGTTTGGTAGCAAAACAATTTGGTGAGGTGTCCGAGTGGCTGAAGGAGCACGCCTGGAAAGTGTGTATACGGCAACGTATCGGGGGTTCGAATCCCCCCCTCACCGCCATATTCAAAGAAGAGCTCGTACGAAAGTGCGAGCTTTTTTTTCGCATATTGCACTCCAGGGGGGATGAGAAGCCCCGACCGGGGTTCGACAACTGGCGCAGCCAGTTGGACAGACCACGAACGCAGTGAGTGGGCTGCCCGCAGGGCGAGCGAAGCGAGTCAATCCCCCCTCACCGCCATATTTAAAGAAAAGCTCGTACGAAAGTACGAGTTTTTTTTCGCATTTTATCTGCCTGTACGGCAGTGAACGGTATAAAAATCGAGTTTTTCTTTCGGTTGGCTTTCTAAGCTGCCTGTACGGCAGTGAACTCAAATACTACACGTTTAGCTCGTTGTTAATAAAGCAAAATCATCTCATTTTCCTGCTGCCACCCTTTTTTATTCTTACCTTCCAGCACCATTAATTATCAACAAATTACCTTCACCTCCCAAAATAGGGTTTTCACCGCCCCAGCCTACAAACAAAAAGTCCGTAACCTCTTTCGAGATTACGGACTTCACCAACCTACCTAACAATTAGATTAATGCGCTGCTTCCGCCTTGTGCTTTTGTGCACTCTGGAATCCGTAAGTCAGCTCATTTTTCTCTTTATCCAGCGCGACGGTGACCTGACCGCCGTCCACCAGCGAACCAAACAGCAATTCGTTGGCGAGCGGTTTTTTCAGGTTGTCCTGGATGACACGCGCCATCGGACGTGCGCCCATTGCCCGGTCGTAACCTTTCTCGGCCAGCCAGTTACGCGCTTCCTGGCTCACTTCCAGAGAAACACCTTTCTGATCCAACTGAACCTGCAACTCGACGATGAATTTATCCACTACCTGATGGATCACGTCGGTGGAGAGATGATCGAACCAGATAATGTTGTCGAGACGGTTACGAAACTCCGGCGTAAAGATCTTCTTGATCTCTTCCATCGCATCGGTGCTGTTGTCCTGGTGGATAAGACCAATCGATTTACGCTCAGTTTCTCGTACCCCAGCGTTGGTGGTCATCACCAATACCACGTTACGGAAGTCCGCTTTGCGTCCGTTGTTATCGGTCAGCGTACCGTTGTCCATCACCTGCAACAGAATATTGAACACGTCCGGGTGCGCTTTCTCGATTTCGTCCAGCAGCAGCACCGCATGTGGATGCTTGATGACCGCATCAGTCAGCAAACCGCCCTGATCAAAACCAACGTATCCCGGAGGCGCACCAATCAGACGGCTGACGGTATGGCGTTCCATATACTCGGACATATCAAAGCGCAGAAGCTCAATGCCCAAAGCTTTCGAAAGCTGTACCGTCACCTCTGTTTTCCCGACCCCGGTAGGGCCGGCAAACAGGAACGAACCGACCGGTTTATGTTCGTGACCTAAACCTGCACGCGCCATCTTAATGGCTTCAGTCAGCGCCTCAATGGCTTTATCCTGACCGAAGACCAGCATTTTCAGGCGATCGCCGAGGTTTTTCAGGGTATCGCGGTCACTCTGAGAAACACTCTTCTCTGGAATGCGCGCAATACGGGCCACCACGGACTCAATATCCGCCACATTAACGGTTTTCTTGCGTTTGCTTACCGGCATCAGGCGTGCGCGAGCGCCCGCTTCGTCGATAACGTCAATGGCTTTATCCGGCAGATGACGATCGTTAATGTATTTCACCGCCAGCTCTACCGCTGCACGCACCGCTTTTGCGGTATAACGCACGTCGTGGTGCGCTTCATACTTCGGTTTCAGGCCGTTGATGATTTGAACAGTTTCTTCGATCGACGGTTCAGTAATATCAATTTTCTGGAAGCGACGCGCCAGAGCACGGTCTTTCTCGAAAATGTTGCTGAACTCCTGATAGGTTGTCGAACCAATTACGCGAATTTTACCGCTGGAGAGCAGCGGTTTGATCAGGTTAGCCGCATCGACCTGGCCACCAGAGGCTGCACCCGCACCGATAATGGTGTGGATCTCATCAATAAACAGGATGCTGTTAGTATCCTGCTCCAGCTGCTTGAGCAACGCTTTAAAACGTTTTTCAAAGTCGCCGCGATATTTTGTGCCCGCTAACAGAGAACCGATATCGAGAGAGTAAATTGTACAGTCAGCCATCACTTCCGGCACATCGCCCTGAACAATTCGCCAGGCAAGACCTTCCGCAATCGCGGTTTTACCGACACCAGATTCCCCCACCAGCAGCGGGTTGTTTTTACGGCGACGGCAGAGAACCTGAATAGCACGCTCCAGCTCCTTCTCACGACCAATCAGTGGGTCGATTCCGCCCACGCGCGCAAGCTGATTCAGGTTCGTCGTGAAATTCTCCATACGTTCCTCCCCACCAGCTTGTTCTTCGCTGTTTGGCTGGCTGCCAGGATCAGAAGACTGTGTCGGCTCGTCTTTACGCGTGCCATGAGAGATAAAGTTCACCACATCGAGACGGCTGACTTCATGTTTACGCAACAGATATGCCGCCTGCGACTCCTGTTCGCTAAAGATAGCGACCAGAACGTTTGCACCGGTAACCTCATTGCGACCGGAGGACTGAACATGGAAGACTGCACGTTGCAGTACACGCTGAAAACTCAGCGTTGGCTGTGTGTCGCGCTCCTCTTCACTGGCAGGCAGAACGGGTGTGGTTTGTTCAATAAAGGCTTCCAGTTCCTGACGGAGCGCAACCAAATCCACAGAACACGCTTCCAGCGCCTCCCGGGCAGATGGGTTACTGAGCAGCGCCAGTAACAAGTGCTCGACGGTCATAAACTCATGACGGTGCTCGCGCGCTCTGGCGAAAGCCATATTTAAACTGAGTTCCAGTTCTTGATTGAGCATAGGCACCTCCCCCAATTTTTATGCCTGCATTCAGGCTTTTTCTAGCGTACACAGCAATGGATGCTCATTCTCCCTCGCGTACTTGTTCACCATCGCCACTTTGGTTTCTGCAACCTCGGCGGTAAAGACTCCGCAAATGGCCTTCCCCTGGTAGTGAACAGCGAGCATCAATTGCGTTGCACGTTCTACATCATAAGAAAAGAATTTTTGTAACACGTCAATAACAAACTCCATCGGAGTGTAATCATCATTGACTAATATCACTTTATACATAGATGGCGGTTTTAGCGCGTCGCGAACTTTTTCTTCCGCCAGTTGATCAAAGTCCAGCCAGTCGTTCGTTTTACCCATTGTCAGTTATCATCTTCGGTTACGGTTATCGGCAGAACGCCCTGCCGCTGACAAGAGCTTATTTGCCTGACCAATCTACTCCACATGATAGATAACTATCATCTATCGTTGGCATCAGCGACATCTGTCACATTCCTGTCAATAGCGTTAACTGCTTCAAATTTTTGATTCATACCTGCCCCCTGGCCCCTGTCAAATGCTTGACGGCTCGCCCTAATTCTCTAAATTGTATTTCTAGAGTTGGCGAGGTTTTGAACAGCCCCCTCTCTGACCCCGGTTTATTCCATCTTACTTGTATAAGATTTGCGAAGGATGTCGAAGCATGGAAAAGGGTACTGTTAAGTGGTTCAACAATGCCAAAGGGTTTGGTTTCATCTGCCCTGAAGGCGGCGGCGAAGATATTTTCGCTCATTATTCCACCATTCAGATGGATGGTTACAGAACGCTAAAAGCTGGACAATCCGTTCAGTTTGATGTCCACCAGGGGCCAAAAGGCAATCACGCCAGTGTTATTGTGCCCGTCGAAGTAGAAGCGGCAGTCGCATAGCTCTTCTGTCTCATTGTGTACATCCTAAAGGCAAAATGCCAGCCCGATCGGCTGGCATTTTTATCTCAAAAATTACTCTCGTGCCAGAGCATCTACTGGATCCAATCGTGCCGCATTTCGTGCGGGTAACCAGCCAAATAAAATCCCGGTGACCGTCGAGCAGAGAAACGCCAGCAGCAGCGCCAACGGTGAAAAACCAATCTCCCAGCCGGGTAAGAAAAGCTGTAAGGTGAAAGCAATTAACAGTGACAGTGTTATTCCCAACGCGCCACCGACCAGGCAAACCAGTACGGCTTCGATCAGAAACTGTTGCAAAACATCGCTTGCTCGCGCACCTACAGCCATGCGAATGCCAATTTCCCGCGTCCGCTCGGTCACTGACACCAGCATAATATTCATTACACCAATACCGCCCACCACCAGCGAAATCACCGCCACCAGCGTCAGAAACAGTTGTAAAGTACGTGTGGTCTTTTCAACGGTTTTCAAGACGCCGTCCATGTTCCAGGTAAAGAAATCCTTCTTTCCGTGGCGCAGTGAAAGTAAACGCATGAGTTGCTGTTCCGCCTCGGCGCTGTCAAATCCTTCTTTCACCCTGACAGTTATGGAGTTGAGCCACGACTGGCCCATAACTCGCCCGGACATCGTGCTGTAAGGTAGCCAGACACGCAGCACTTTACTGCTACCAAACATCGACTGTTTTTCTTCCGCCACACCAATGACTCTGGCGGGCATGTTTCCGACCAGAATCACCTCGCCAACCACATCTGCTTTATGGGGGAAAAGCTGGCGGCGAGTATTACTGTCGAGCACCACCACCTGCGCACGACCGTTCAGCTGCTCCTGATTAAAGGTGTTCCCTTCACTGAAGGTCATGCCATAGACATTAAAATAATCGCCGCTCACGCCATTGGCACTGGCAGCAACATCAACATTGTTATAACGCAGGCGCAGGTTTTGCGAGACGGCAGGTGTGGCTGAGGCGACCCACGGTTGTTTTTGGATGGCGATTAAGTCGTCGTACTTCAGCGCCTGCTGATATTGCGGATCGTCATCGCCAAAATCTTTCCCGGGATAGACATCAATAGTATTCGTACCAATAGAACGAATATCCGCCAGCACCATTTGTTTGGCGGCGTCGCCCACCACGACAATGGAAACCACCGACGCAATACCGATAATAATCCCCAGCATGGTCAGTAAAGTACGCATTTTATTCGCTGCCAGCGCCCGCCATGCCATCGTCAGCGCCTCGTTAAAACCGCTGACAAACTGCCGCCAGCCAGACACCGTGTTGACAACAGGCTCCGTCCCGCCAGCAACATTCACTTTTTCAATGGCGGGAGGATTGCGCACAATTTCGCCGTCGCGAATTTCGATCACCCGCTCGGCCTGAGCAGCGACCTGCGGATCGTGGGTGACGATAATCACCGTATGCCCGCGATCGCGCAGCTGATGCAGGATCGCCATCACCTCTTCGCCAGAATGGCTGTCCAGTGCGCCGGTTGGTTCATCGGCAAGAATTACCTGACCGCCGTTCATCAATGCCCGCGCGATGCTGACGCGCTGTTGCTGACCACCCGAAAGCTGTGCCGGATAATACTCTGTACGGTCTTCCAGCCCCAGCCGTTGCAGCAACTCCTGGGCGCGAAGCAGCCGCTGTTTCCGCTCAAGACCGGCATAGACGGCGGGTACTTCAACGTTCTGCTCGGCGGTTAAATGCGAAAGCAAATGGTAACGCTGGAAAATAAAGCCGAAATGCTCGCGGCGCAGTTGCGCCAGCGCATCGGCGTCCAGCGTGGCAACATCCTGACCGGCGACGCGATAGGTGCCGCTGGTGGCCTTATCCAGACAGCCGAGAATATTCATCAGGGTCGATTTGCCGGAACCCGAAGCGCCAACAATCGCCACCATCTCACCCGCATAAATATCGAGGCTGATGCCCTTCAGCACCTCAACCTGCTCATCACCGGCAGGATAGCTGCGACGAATATCCTTTAATTCGAGCAAGGGCGTCATTGTGCAGCTCCTGGTTTGGCCTCACCAATCACCACTTCATCGCCCGCTTCCAGCCCTTTGACAATCTCAACATCGGTATCGTTACGTGCGCCAATCGTCACTTCACGCTCGCGTGTTTCACCATTACGCAACAATTTGACTTTATAACGATTATCGCCAACCGGATCGCCTAACGCCGACAGAGGGATCGTCAGCACATTTTTCACATCGGTGAGCTGAATATGCACTTGCGCAGTCATATCCAGCCGCAGCAAACCATTGGGGTTGGGGACTTCAAAACGGGCGTAATAGAAAATAGCGTCGTTAACCTTTTCCGGCGTCGGTAGTACATCCTTGATTTGCCCCTCGTAGCGCGTCAGTGGATCGCCAAGTACCGTAAACCAGGCTTTTTGCCCCGGCTTCAGGTGGATTACATCCGCTTCAGAAACCTGCGCTTTTACCAGCATGGTGCTCATATCTGCCAGCGTCAGAATGTTCGGTGCTTGTTGTGCGGCAATCACCGTCTGGCCTTGCAGAGTGGTGATTTGCGTGACTTCCCCGGCCATCGGAGCAACGATGCGGGTGTAATCGAGATTGGTTTTAGCCGTATCGAGAGAGGCCTGATTGCGCTTGATTTGCGCGTCAATGGTGCCAATTTGCGCCTGTTTCACAGCCATCTCCGTCGCGGCGGTATCAAGATCCTGCTGTGAAACCGCTTGCGTTTGTGCAAGACGTTGCTGACGGGAATACGTCACCCGCGCCAGTTTCAGCTCCGCTTCCGCCTGCTGCCGCTGCGCGCGTAGCTCCATCAGCGTTGCTTCCACCTCCTTAATCTGGTTTTCAGCCTGTTCAGGATCAATAACCCCTAAAAGCTGGTCTTTTTTTACTTTATCGCCAATCGCCACCGACAGCGTTTTCAACTGACCGCTGACCTGCGCGCCCACATCAACCTTACGCAGCGCGTCCAGCTTTCCGGTCGCCAGCACGCTTTGCTGTAAATCACCGGGGCGCACAATCAGCGTCTGATAAGTCGGCACGGGTGCGTTAAGAATTCTCCATAACGTAATCAGCCCGGCAATGACTATCACCAGCGCAATAACGTAACGCTTCTTCACGGTTTTCCGCTTTTTCATAAATATTCTGAATACTCCATATGCCAATCCGGGTCATTAACTTCAACGAAATATCAACAAAACCCTAAAATTTACGTTAGTAATCACACTATTGATGTTTGGTTAAGATACGCAATGGTGAAATCGACGTCATGTATAACCATTGATTTCATGAATATGTCGCAGCTAACTGAACGGACCTTTACGCCATCTGAATCTCTCAGCAGCCTGTCACTTTTTCTTAGTCTGGCACGTGGACAGTGTCGGCCGGGTAAATTCTGGCATCGCCGTAGTTTTCGCCAGAAATTTTTGCTGCGCTCGTTGATTATGCCGCGTTTAAGCGTTGAGTGGATGAACGAACTTTCCCACTGGCCTAATCTCAATGTGTTGTTAACGCGCCAGCCGCGACTGCCTGTGCGTCTGCATCGCCCTTACCTTGCGGCGAATCTTAGCCGTAAGCAATTGCTGGAGGCGTTACGTTACCATTATGCGTTACTCCGCGGGTGTATGTCGGCGGAAGAATTCAGCTTATATTTGAATACCCCCGGGCTGCAACTGGCGAAGCTGGAAGGCAAAAACGGCGAGCAGTTCACACTTGAGCTGACCATGATGATCTCAATGGATAAAGAAGGTGACAGCACAATCCTGTTCCGCAACAGCGAAGGTATTCCTCTGGCAGAGATCACGTTTACCCTGTGTGAATATCAGGGGAAAAGAACAATGTTTATTGGCGGACTGCAAGGCGCAAAATGGGAAATTCCACATCAGGAAATCCAGAATGCGACGAAAGCCTGCCACGGGCTATTTCCCAAACGCCTTGTGATGGAAGCAGCCTGTCTGTTTGCCCAACGTTTGCAGGTAGAGCAGATCATTGCCGTCAGCAATGAAACACATATTTACCGCAGCCTGCGTTATCGCGATAAAGAAGGCAAGATCCATGCTGATTACAACGCGTTCTGGGAGTCGGTTGGCGGCGTATGTGATGCTGAACGCCATTACCGCCTTCCAGCACAGATAGCACGAAAAGAGATTGCCGAAATCGCCAGTAAAAAACGGGCTGAATACCGTCGGCGCTATGAGATGCTCGACGCTATTCAGCCACAAATGGCCACGATGTTTCGCGGTTAATCCGCGCGACCGCGCGCCAGCCACAGCACGCGTGAGAACATTTTTTTCAGCAGCGTCGGTACGGAATCCACACCACGACGTCCTGCCTCCATTGCCACTTCAATGGCAAGATCGGGTTTGGAAGAGCGATGGATCGCTTTCGAGATAATTTTGCGCAGATTCATCGGTACATTTTCCGGGGTTTGCGCCACGCGGTGGAACACATCGGAAAATCCCTGGCGATACATAAAATGTTCCATATCCAGCGCCGGTAACGCCGTTAAATGTTCTCGTTCGGCTTCCCGATCGTTATTCAACAGGCTGCGTACCGTAGCGGCATATTTCTTCCCTGCTTCATCGCCATCGACCAGTACATGCCATTCAATCCCCATTCGCCGGGCAAATTTAACCAGTGGCTTTAGCCCGGACTGGGCAAACTCAATGACCTTGATCCCTTCGGCATCAAAATGATGTCCGCACTGACGCGCCAGTTCATTGATAACCCAGGTTTCCGTTTCGCCTTCCACCAGCAGCCAGCAGCGTGCAAACAGCGATGACGGACGATTAAAACGAATGTGGAAAGAGATGCGTCGGCTGTCTTCGGTACTCAAACCACTCGGCCCCAGACGCCAGGCGGCAACGCGCGAGGACTCACGTACCAGTCGGCAAACATGCTCTACCGGCGTTAACGAAAGCAGCTCACCCGAGTTGGTGGTGGCAATGCGCTGCAATGGCAGAAGATTCAACAGATGCCAGGCAACTGAAAGCATAATGGGGTGTAAACGGGTTTCTGGATCTTCGATCAGCAACAATGGACGGGCGTCTTTATCCAGTCGCAATGTGCCTTTTGCCTGCAATAAAGTAGCAAACAGGCCGAGCAAAATAACCCGATACGAGCGCCCTCCTGGTCGGTCAATCATCCTGTTGATGATATCCAGATAGCGCCAGCTTCGTTGCTCATTGCTGGCTCGCCGCCGCATTAAACGATATCGCGCCTGTCCGGCCCCCTGCTCAGAGAAATAATGCTCAAGCAGCTGTACCATTGCGGAAAGTCCCTGACGAATCTGCCCATCAGAGAGATTTTGCGGATGTGAGGATAGCTCACGGGCGAGGAAATCGAGCTGGCGCGCGGTGACTTCCACATTAGGGACATTTGGCACCGTGCCGTTACGAATACGGCGCATAAAACGGGCATCACGCAAGCGCAGCACCGGCATTAAACGCACCAGATGGCGTGCCTGGTCGTTAATATCCTCGACATCAATCGGATGTCCGTCTTTATCGAGAAAACTGCGCAGTGTCATCACGCTGCCGTCTTCCGCACTCTCCCCTTCCAGACGATAAAAAATACGGTGATAGCCATCGGTGCATGGCGTCCAGCACGCTTCCAGCGGCCGATAGCGGCGAACCCGATGTCGGCCTGGCAGCGATTCGCGGAAGGTCAAAATAATATGCAGATGATGTTCTCGCCCGTTGATATCTCCCGGCGGGAACCAGAAATCGTCGCGCTCAAAATGGTAGAGATCTGATTCTGGCGATAGCAGCAGAGTTAAGGCGTCCAGCAAGCTGGATTTACCCCACGCGTTCTCCCCAATCAGGACGTTGTTTTGTTCCAGCATCAACGACAAACGGTTGATACCGCGAAAACCCACAATTTCAACGCGCTCAAGAATCATATCCCCTCCAGAAATATGTGACTTATCCTTTACGCTGGCAGTATAACGGGAAAGGCCATGCTAATACGTGATGACATCACATTTAAGCATGGCAAATGTCTGAAAAATGAGCGAATAATCGCGTTATACTCCCTCTTGCTGATAAGCCTGCAAAAACAACAAAATCAAATAATTAGCATGATAAATTATTTTTTATTACGCCTAAAGGATTAAATCTTTTGCTTGCACTACACTGTCAATCAGACAAATGACTATATGGGGCAACCCGCTGTTGCCCTAAATCAAATTTACTGGATTTATTTATCTGGTGAATGACTCGCCTTCGTTTTTAAAATAGCCGCGCATTATTTCCGTCGTCACTTTTTTACGACGACCCTATAAAACGACCATATTTTTCACAGGGTCAATTTTTAATTGAGGTGGATATGTTCAGAAAATTAGCAGCTGAATGTTTTGGTACTTTCTGGCTTGTTTTTGGTGGCTGTGGTAGTGCCGTACTGGCCGCAGGCTTCCCGGAATTAGGCATTGGTTTTGCCGGCGTGGCGCTGGCATTCGGTCTGACCGTTCTGACGATGGCCTTTGCTGTTGGTCATATTTCTGGTGGTCATTTTAACCCGGCGGTCACTATTGGTTTATGGGCTGGCGGACGTTTTCCGGCAAAAGAAGTCGTTGGCTACGTAATTGCCCAGGTTGTCGGCGGTATTGTTGCGGCAGCGCTGCTGTATTTAATTGCCAGTGGTAAAACGGGTTTTGACGCGGCAGCCAGCGGTTTTGCTTCTAACGGTTATGGCGAGCATTCGCCAGGCGGTTATTCCATGCTTTCCGCGCTGGTAGTTGAACTGGTATTGAGTGCAGGTTTCCTGCTGGTGATCCACGGCGCAACCGACAAATTCGCTCCTGCTGGTTTTGCGCCGATCGCTATTGGTCTGGCCTTAACCCTGATTCACTTAATCAGTATTCCGGTGACTAACACTTCTGTTAACCCGGCGCGCAGCACCGCGGTTGCTATCTTCCAGGGCGGCTGGGCGTTAGAACAACTGTGGTTCTTCTGGGTGGTGCCAATTGTCGGCGGTATTATCGGTGGTCTGATTTACCGGACTCTACTGGAAAAACGTAATTAATTAACGCAGAAGGCCTGGCGCAATGTCAGGCCTTTTTTAAATATATTGATTCATCTTCCTGTTGCGCTCCTTGATGTGTTAAGCCACATATAGTCACTGGCGCAGGGAGCGCGCAGGGGGCGGCCAATCGCCGCCGCCCCCTGCCCCCCCGGGCTCTGGCGAACAAAATCGCCGCTGCGCGGTGCCCTCGACTTATCCCTTGCGGCTACCGGGTCGGGCGCGAGGTAACATCCCTGTAAAACGCGCCCTCAGCCCACATCCATGTGGGCTGCCCCGGCCTTCAGGGAACGCCTCGGCGATTTTGACGCCACCAACACCGGTGCGGTTTGTAATTAAAGCGCAAGAATATCTTTAAATGAAAATGAATACCCTACCGATCCTTATGCATAACATTTCCTTTTAATTGCAACTTTACTCGTCCTTCCGCTTTCAGTAGTGTGTCATCGCGCATTTCGACTTCATCTTTGCAAGGACTGGGTTTTCATGTTTTCTGGGCTGTTAATCATTCTGGTTCCCCTGATTGTGGGTTACCTCATTCCTCTTCGCCAAAAAGCTGCATTAAGAGTTATTAATCAGCTCTTAAGCTGGATGGTTTACCTTATTCTCTTTTTTATGGGTATCAGTCTGGCGTTTCTCGATAACCTCGCCAGTAACCTGTTGGCAATTCTGCATTATTCCGCCGTCAGCATTACCATTATTTTACTCTGCAATATTATTGCGTTGTTGTGGCTGGAGCGCGGTCTGCCGTGGCGCAACCACCACCAGCAAGAAAAACTCCCGTCGCGTATTGCGATGGCGCTGGAGTCGCTAAAACTGTGCGGCGTAGTAGTGATTGGTTTTGCCATTGGCCTGAGTGGACTGGCTTTCTTACAACATGCGACCGAAGCCAGTGAATACACCTTAATTCTGCTACTTTTCCTCGTCGGTATTCAGTTGCGCAATAATGGCATGACCTTAAAGCAGATTGTCCTTAATCGCCGGGGAATGATTGTCGCCGTGGTGGTGGTTGCCAGTTCATTAATTGGTGGTTTAATTAACGCCTTTATTCTTGATCTTCCCATCAATACCGCGCTGGCAATGGCCTCCGGTTTCGGCTGGTATTCTCTTTCCGGTATTTTATTGACCGAATCTTTTGGTCCGGTAATCGGGAGCGCGGCGTTTTTTAATGATCTGGCCCGTGAGCTGATTGCTATTATGTTGATCCCTGGGCTGATTCGCCGCAGCCGCTCGACTGCACTGGGCTTATGCGGTGCCACATCAATGGATTTCACCCTGCCCGTTCTTCAACGTACTGGCGGGCTGGATATGGTCCCGGCGGCGATTGTTCACGGTTTTATTCTTAGCCTGTTAGTGCCGATCCTCATCGCCTTTTTCTCTGCATAATACCTCTCTGGCGGTAGATCCCTGCCGCCAAAATTGCGCTAAATCAATCTCCCTTAAAGTTGCATGAAAAATCCCTTTTATCCCCGCGTTAAGCGTCTTAACCTTAAACATGTATATTAAATATAACTTTAAAAGGTGTGATCATGTTTTGTGTGCAATGTGAACAAACTATCCGTACTCCGGCAGGAAACGGCTGCTCATACGCGCAGGGGATGTGTGGTAAAACGGCGGAAACCTCTGACCTTCAGGATTTACTCATCGCGGCGCTGCAAGGGCTTTCGGCCTGGGCGGTAAAAGCGCGTGAATACGGCATCATCAACCACGATGTAGACAGCTTTGCGCCACGCGCATTTTTCTCAACCCTGACCAACGTTAACTTCGATTCTCCGCGTATAGTCGGCTACGCTCGTGAAGCGATTGCCCTGCGCGAGGTGCTGAAAGCACAATGCCTGGCTGTAGATGCCAACGCGCGCGTCGATAACCCGATGGCTGACCTGCAACTGGTGAGCGATGATCTCGGCGAGCTGCAACGTCAGGCAGCAGAATTTACCCCTAACAAAGATAAAGCGGCGATTGGCGAAAACATTCTTGGCCTGCGTCTGCTGTGCCTGTATGGCCTGAAAGGTGCGGCGGCCTATATGGAACACGCGCATGTTCTCGGTCAATACGACAACGATATTTATGCCCAGTATCATAAAATCATGGCGTGGCTGGGGACCTGGCCTGCCGATATGAACGCGCTTCTTGAGTGTTCAATGGAAATCGGCCAGATGAACTTCAAAGTGATGAGCATTCTGGATGCAGGCGAAACCGGTAAATACGGTCACCCGACGCCAACCCAGGTCAACGTCAAAGCGACGGCGGGTAAATGCATTCTGATTTCCGGTCACGATCTCAAAGATCTCTACAACCTGCTGGAACAGACCGAAGGCACGGGCGTTAATGTCTACACCCACGGCGAAATGCTGCCTGCGCATGGCTACCCGGAGCTGCGTAAATTCAAGCATCTGGTCGGTAACTACGGCAGCGGCTGGCAGAATCAGCAAGTGGAGTTCGCTCGTTTCCCTGGCCCCATCGTGATGACTTCGAACTGCATCATCGACCCAACCGTAGGCGCTTATGACGATCGTATCTGGACCCGCAGCATCGTTGGCTGGCCGGGTGTGCGTCATCTGGATGGCGAAGATTTCTCTGCGGTCATCGCCCAGGCGCAACAAATGGCGGGCTTCCCGTACAGCGAAATTCCGCACCTGATCACCGTAGGCTTTGGTCGTCAAACGCTGCTTGGCGCAGCGGATACGCTGATTGATCTGGTAAGCCGTGAAAAACTGCGTCATATCTTCCTGCTTGGCGGCTGTGACGGCGCACGCGGCGAGCGTCACTACTTCACCGATTTCGCCACCAACGTGCCGGATGACTGTCTGATCCTGACTCTCGCCTGTGGTAAATATCGCTTTAACAAACTCGAGTTTGGCGATATCGAAGGTCTGCCGCGTCTGGTAGATGCTGGTCAGTGTAACGATGCTTACTCAGCGATTATTCTGGCGGTAACGCTGGCAGAAAAACTGGGCTGCGGTGTCAACGATCTGCCGCTGTCGCTGGTGCTCTCGTGGTTTGAACAGAAAGCGATTGTCATTCTGCTGACACTGCTTTCTCTGGGTGTGAAAAATATCGTCACCGGCCCGACTGCACCAGGTTTCCTGACACCAGATCTGCTGGCGGTGCTGAACGAGAAATTCGGCCTGCGTTCTATCACCACTGTTGAAGAAGACATGAAGCAACTGTTGAGCGCGTAAGGAGTTTGTCGATGACGATGCCAACGAATCAATGCCCGTGGCGGATGCAGGTTCATCACATTACGCAAGAAACGCCGGATGTATGGACGATTTCCCTGATTTGCCACGATTACTACCCATATCGCGCCGGGCAATATGCACTGGTCAGCGTGCGTAACTCAGCGGAAACGCTGCGTGCTTACACCATTTCCTCCACGCCAGGCGTGAGTGAATACATCACCCTGACTGTGCGGCGGATTGATGACGGTGTCGGCTCCCAGTGGCTGACGCGCGATGTAAAACGCGGTGATTATCTCTGGCTTTCGGACGCGATGGGGGAATTTACCTGCGACGATAAAGCAGAAGATAAATTCCTGTTGCTGGCGGCAGGCTGCGGCGTCACGCCGATTATGTCGATGCGTCGCTGGCTGGCGAAGAACCGTCCGCAGGCCGATGTGCAGGTGATCTACAACGTGCGTTCGCCGCAGGATGTTATTTTCGCCGACGAGTGGCGCAACTATCCGGTGACGCTGGTGGCAGAAAATAACGTTACCGAAGGCTTTATCGCTGGTCGTCTCACTCGCGAACTGCTGGCAGGTGTCCCTGACTTAGCTTCACGTACCGTGATGACCTGCGGCCCGGCTCCGTATATGGATTGGGTAGAGCAGGAAGTGAAAGCGCTCGGCGTGACGCGTTTCTTTAAAGAGAAATTCTTCACCCCAGTAGCGGAAGCGGCGACCAGCGGTCTGAAATTCACCAAACTGCAACCGGCACGAGAATTTTACGCCCCGGTTGGCACCACGCTACTGGAGGCGCTGGAAAGCAATAACGTTCCGGTTGTCGCCGCCTGCCGTGCAGGTGTTTGCGGCTGCTGTAAAACGAAAGTGATTTCCGGTGAATATACGGTAAGCAGCACAATGACGCTGACCGACGCCGAAATCGCTGAAGGTTACGTACTGGCCTGCTCCTGCCATCCGCAGGGGGATTTGGTTCTCGCATAATCGCCTTATGCCCGATGATATTCCTTTCATCGGGCTATTTAACCGTTAGTGCCTCCTTTTTCCCCCATCCCTTCCCCCTCCGTCAGATGAACTAAACTTGTTACCGTTATCACATTCAGGAGATGGAGAACCATGAAACAAACGGTTGCAGCTTATATCGCCAAAACACTCGAATCGGCAGGCGTGAAACGCATCTGGGGAGTCACGGGCGACTCTCTGAACGGTCTTAGTGACAGTCTTAATCGCATGGGCACCATCGAGTGGATGTCCACCCGCCATGAAGAAGTGGCGGCCTTTGCCGCTGGCGCTGAAGCACAACTTTCAGGAGAACTGGCGGTCTGTGCCGGATCGTGCGGCCCCGGCAACCTGCACTTAATCAACGGCCTGTTCGATTGCCACCGCAATCACGTTCCGGTACTGGCGATTGCCGCTCATATCCCTTCCAGCGAAATTGGCAGCGGCTATTTCCAGGAAACCCACCCACAAGAGCTATTCCGCGAATGTAGTCACTATTGCGAGCTGGTTTCCAGCCCGGAGCAAATCCCACAAGTGCTGGCGATTGCCATGCGCAAAGCGGTGCTTAACCGTGGCGTTTCCGTTGTCGTATTACCGGGCGACGTGGCGTTAAAACCTGCGCCAGAAGGGGCAACCTCGCACTGGTATCATGCGCCACAGCCAGTCGTGACGCCGGAAGAAGAAGAGTTACGCAAACTGGCGCAACTGCTGCGTTATTCCAGCAATATCGCCCTGATGTGTGGTAGCGGCTGCGCGGGGGCGCATAAAGAGTTAGTTGAGTTTGCCGGGAAAATTAAAGCACCTATTGTTCATGCCCTGCGCGGTAAAGAACATGTCGAATACGATAATCCGTATGATGTCGGAATGACGGGATTAATCGGCTTCTCGTCAGGTTTTCACACTATGATGAATGCCGACACCTTAGTGCTGCTCGGCACACAATTTCCATACCGCGCGTTCTACCCGACCGATGCCAAAATCATTCAGATTGATATCAACCCAGCCAGCATCGGCGCTCACAGCAAGGTGGATATGGCACTGGTCGGCGATATCAAATCGACTCTGCGTGCATTGCTGCCACTGGTGGAAGAAAAAACCGATCGCAAGTTTCTGGATAAAGCGCTGGAAGATTACCGCGACGCCCGCAAAGGGCTGGACGATTTAGCTAAACCGAGCGAGAAAGCCATTCACCCGCAATATCTGGCGCAGCAAATTAGTCATTTTGCCGCCGATGACGCTATTTTCACCTGTGACGTTGGTACGCCAACGGTGTGGGCGGCACGTTATCTAAAAATGAACGGCAAGCGTCGCCTGTTAGGTTCGTTTAACCACGGTTCGATGGCTAACGCCATGCCGCAGGCGTTGGGTGCGCAGGCAACCGAGCCGGAACGTCAGGTGGTCGCCATGTGCGGCGATGGCGGTTTTAGCATGTTGATGGGCGATTTCCTCTCAGTAGTGCAGATGAAACTGCCGGTGAAAATTATCGTCTTTAATAACAGCGTGCTGGGCTTTGTGGCGATGGAGATGAAAGCCGGAGGCTACCTGACAGACGGTACTGAGCTGCACGACACCAACTTTGCCCGCATTGCCGAAGCGTGCGGCATTACGGGTATTCGTGTAGAAAAAGCCTCTGAAATCGATGAAGCCCTGCAACGCGCCTTCTCCATCGACGGTCCGGTGTTGGTGGATGTGGTGGTCGCCAAAGAAGAGTTAGCCATTCCACCGCAGATCAAACTCGAACAGGCCAAAGGATTTAGCTTGTATATGTTGCGCGCAATCATCAGCGGACGCGGTGATGAAGTGATCGAACTGGCGAAAACGAACTGGCTAAGGTAAAAAGGGTGGCATTTCCCGTCATAATAAGGACATGCCATGATTGATTTACGCAGTGATACCGTTACCCGACCGAGCCGCGCCATGCTCGAAGCAATGATGGCCGCCCCGGTTGGGGACGACGTTTACGGAGACGACCCTACCGTTAATGCTCTGCAGGACTATGCAGCAGAGCTTTCCGGTAAAGAAGCCGCCATTTTTCTGCCGACCGGCACCCAGGCTAACCTGGTCGCTCTGCTCAGTCACTGCGAACGCGGCGAAGAGTATATCGTCGGTCAGGCCGCGCATAATTATCTGTTTGAAGCCGGTGGCGCAGCGGTGCTGGGCAGTATTCAGCCGCAACCCATCGACGCTGCTGCCGACGGCACGCTACCGCTGGATAAAGTGGCGATGAAAATCAAACCCGACGATATCCATTTCGCCCGCACCAAATTACTCAGTCTGGAAAACACCCACAACGGCAAAGTGCTGCCGCGGGAATACCTGAAAGAAGCATGGGAATTTACTCGCGAGCGCAATCTGGCGCTGCATGTTGACGGTGCACGCATCTTTAATGCCGTGGTGGCTTACGGCTGCGAACTGAAAGAGATCACGCAATATTGTGATTCGTTCACCATTTGCCTGTCGAAAGGTCTTGGGACGCCAGTCGGTTCATTACTCGTCGGTAATCGTGATTACATTAAACGCGCCATCCGCTGGCGGAAAATGACCGGCGGCGGGATGCGCCAGTCCGGCATTCTGGCTGCCGCCGGGATGTATGCCCTGAAAAATAACGTCGCGCGCTTACAGGAAGACCACGACAACGCCGACTGGATGGCGGAGCAGTTGCGTGAAGCAGGCGCGGATGTGATGCGTCAGGACACCAATATGCTGTTTGTTCGCGTCGGGGAAGAAAATGCTGCCGCGTTAGGCGAATACATGAAAGCGAGAAACGTGCTGATTAACGCCTCGCCGATTGTCCGCCTGGTGACCCATCTTGACGTCTCGCGTGCACAACTGGCGGAAGTCGCCGCCCACTGGCGCGCATTCCTGGCGCGTTAAGGAGGGAGACGTGCCGCAACGCATTTTAGTTCTCGGTGCCAGTGGCTACATTGGTCAGCATCTGGTGCGCACACTCAGCCAGCAAGGGCATCAGATCCTGGCGGCGGCACGTCATGTCAACAGGCTTGCAAAGCTGCAACTGGCAAACGTCAGTTGCCATAAAGTCGATCTCAGCTGGCCGGATAACCTTCCGGCCCTGTTGCAGGATATCGATACCGTCTATTTTCTGGTGCACAGCATGGGCGAAGGCGGCGATTTTATCGCTCAGGAGCGCCAGGTGGCTCTCAACGTCCGCGATGCGCTACGCGAAGTCCCTGTTAAGCAATTAATCTTCCTCAGTTCGTTGCAGGCCCCGCCACATGAGCAGTCTGACCATCTGCGCGCCCGTCAGGCTACGGCGGATATTCTTCGTGAAGCGGGTGTCCCGGTGACCGAATTGCGTGCCGGAATAATCGTTGGCGCAGGTTCAGCGGCGTTCGAAGTCATGCGCGATATGGTCTACAACCTACCAGTGTTAACGCCGCCACGCTGGGTTCGTTCACGCACCACGCCCATCGCGCTGGAAAACTTGCTGCACTATCTGGTGGCGCTGTTAGATCATCCGGCCAGCGAACATCGCATCTTCGAAGCCGCCGGACCAGAAGTGCTCAGTTATCAGCAACAGTTTGAACATTTTATGGCGGTGAGCGGTAAGCGCCGCTGGTTGATCCCCATCCCCTTTCCGACCCGCTGGATTTCGGTGTGGTTTCTCAATGTGATTACTTCCGTACCGCCCACCACCGCCAAAGCGTTGATTCAGGGGCTGAAACACGATCTGCTGGCAGATGACACCGCGTTACGTGCACTCATCCCACAACGGCTGATTGCTTTCGATGACGCGGTACGTCGCACCCTGAAAGAGGAAGAAAAGCTGGTCAACTCCAGCGACTGGGGATACGACGCTCAGGCCTTTGCCCGCTGGCGACCGGAGTACGGTTATTTCGCCAAACAGGCGGGGTTTACCGTTAAAACGTCCGCCAGCCTTGCGGCTTTATGGCAGGTGGTGAATCAAATCGGCGGTAAAGAGCGTTATTTCTTTGGCAATATTTTGTGGCAGACACGGGCGTTGATGGACCTTGCGATCGGTCATAAGTTAGCGAAAGGCCGCCCGGAGCGTGAATATTTGCAGACCGGCGATGCGGTGGATAGCTGGAAAGTGATTGTCGTTGAACCGGAAAAACAACTTACGCTGTTATTTGGCATGAAAGCGCCGGGGCTGGGACGACTGTGTTTTACCCTGGAAGATAAAGGCGACTATCGTACTATCGATGTTCGCGCATTCTGGCATCCGCACGGTATGCCGGGGCTGTTTTACTGGTTATTGATGATCCCCGCGCATCTGTTTATTTTTCGCGGAATGGCAAAACAAATCGCCAGACTGGCAGAACAAAGCACAGATTAATCGACAAAACCTACGTTATTCTTTCATGTTTCCCATTGCATCATGGGGGAAATCACGGAAGAATGCGCACGTCATTTTCTCAACAACAGTGGATTGATATGAAGGTACTGGTTACCGGCGCCACCAGCGGCTTAGGTCGAAACGCGGTAGAGTTTTTATGCCAGAAAGGCATCAGCGTGCGAGCGACCGGTCGCAACGAGGCAATGGGTAAATTGCTGGAAAAAATGGGCGCAGAGTTTGTTCCGGCGGATCTGACCGAGCTGGTCTCATCACAAGCTAAAGTGATGCTCGCGGGCATTGATACGCTGTGGCACTGCTCCAGCTTTACCTCGCCCTGGGGGACACAACAGGCTTTCGATCTGGCTAACGTTCGCGCCACTCGCCGCCTGGGTGAATGGGCTGTCGCCTGGGGTGTGCGTAACTTTATTCATATCTCTTCCCCCTCCCTGTACTTCGATTATCACCACCATCGCGATATTAAAGAAGATTTTCGCCCTCACCGCTTCGCCAACGAGTTTGCCCGCAGCAAAGCAGCCAGCGAAGAGGTGATCAATATGCTTTCGCAGGCGAATCCACAAACGCGCTTTACTATTCTGCGCCCACAAAGTCTGTTCGGACCGCACGATAAAGTCTTTATTCCCCGTCTGGCGCATATGATGCACCACTACGGCAGCATTCTGTTACCGCACGGCGGCAGTGCGCTGGTGGATATGACCTACTATGAAAATGCCGTGCACGCCATGTGGCTGGCAAGCCAGGAAGCCTGCGATAAGCTACCTTCCGGGCGTGTGTACAACATCACCAATGGCGAGCATCGCACACTGCGCAGCATCGTGCAGAAGCTGATCGACGAGTTGAATATTGACTGTCGTATTCGTTCCGTCCCCTACCCGATGCTGGATATGATCGCCCGCAGCATGGAGCGTTTAGGCCGCAAGTCAGCAAAAGAGCCGCCGCTGACCCACTACGGCGTCTCCAAGTTGAATTTTGACTTTACGCTGGATATTACGCGTGCGCAGGAAGAGTTAGGTTATCAACCAGTCCTCACCCTGGATGAAGGTATCGAGAAAACTGCCGCCTGGCTACGCGACCACGGAAAACTGCCGCGCTAATCCTGCCCGTATTTCTCCAGCAACGCTTCGGCAATCGCCTGAGTTTCTGCATCCGCTTCGCCGTTGTATAACGTCGGGCGGAAATGCATCTGGAACGCCATAATCACGCGCCGCTGCTCGCGCGGTGTCATATCAGGTTTAACGTCATAACCGTAGCGCGCCAAAAGCTCCAGCAATGACGCGGTATCTACCGGTGTGTGCGGCGCGCGCCCGGCAAGGTAAAAGTTCACCCGCTGCGCATCCGGCCAGGCACCAATCCCCTGCTGCGCCAGTTGTTGCCAGGGGAATAACGGCCCCGGATCGTCTTTGCGCTGCGGCGCAATATCCGCATGCGCTACTACGTTTTCCGGCTTGATGTGATAACGGGCAATAATATCTTTCGCCAGCGGAATAAGCGCCTGAATCTGTGCCTGTTCAAACGGGGCAAAATATTTCACTCCGGATGATTTCTGCCAGCCACGGTTTTCCAGCTCAATGCCAATAGAGGTGTCGTTAAGGCGCGTTGCCCCGCGCCAGGCGCTAATCCCCGCATGCCAGGCCAGCTCCTGTTCCGGCACCAGTTGCCAGATGCGCGGTTTACCGTTGTATCGCGGTGGCACAGCAGGCACCAGATAATGCGAACTGACCTGCTTATCGGTCAGTGTCGCCAGCGAGCTATCAAAATCATCTGCGGTGTAGTGGATAACCAGCACTTTAATGCGCGGATACGCCGCCTGCGCCTGGCGTCGGGTATCAAGCTGATATCCCTCTTTCTCGACAATGCCCTTTTCGCCGGCACACCCTGCCAGTAACAGAGCGGCGGCGACCAGCCAGAAGACTCTTCTCATCGACGCGTTTTCACCGCCGTACCGCTGACGCTAACCATCAGCATACTGCCATTTTGCCCGACCGTTTCGTAGTCGATATCAATACCGACTACGGCATCAGCCCCCAGCGCCCGGGCCTGATCGCCGAGCTCCTCAAAGGCAATCTCCCGCGCTTTACGCAATTCTTTTTCATAAGCCCCGGAGCGTCCGCCAACGATATCGCGGATACCGGCAAAGAAATCACGGAAAATATTGGCACCTAAAATCGCTTCGCCGGTCACCACACCGCAATATTCGACGATGGTCTGGCCTTCCAGAGTTGGGGTTGTAGAAAATTGCATGATCGATCTCCTTGTTTGTTAAGCCTTCGATCTCTAAAGCATTATCGGACTGATATGCCATGTTGGGAAGAAGGTTTTGATCAGTTTAGGAAATCATCTCATTGTGTCAAAAACAGGTACATAAGCCTGTACAATTATCCGTTGCATAACCCGATATTAGTTTTATTATGGAGCACCGCTTACCTGTCGTATTATGTAGTACCAGCAACATTAATGAGTGGGAAGAGTCAACTTATATTGTAAATGATTCCTAAAGTCTTCCCCATCTTGCGCCTGAGGTATATATCTCTGGATTGCTTTTTGGTCAGCCGCCGCAAAACAAGAAAGTAATAAGATCTCAATGCTTTTGTCATTAATATAAGCGAAGATCATTCTTGCAAATTCGTATATAAACGCCCGATCCTGAGCGCTTAATAGTTTAATACAATATTTATTTTTAAGAGAATAAAGTATTTCAAGAAAAGCATCCGCAGCAACCTTCACGTTATTACCGGCGATCATATTATATATATCTCTTGCACAGATAGAGTACAGAGATAGTAAACAGCCATACAAATAATCATTTATTAATTCTTTTGTCCATTTTACTGGCAACCATGGTTTTATCTTGACACCATGCATACTACAGTCATGAAAAAGACATTTACTGAAATTAACTCTTATCATATCAACATTGAAAAAATGGCAGTTAATAAATTTTAAAGAATGAGTATTCACATTGTTAATTTTAACGGTTCTAAACGAAACGTTTTTGAATACATTGTTTACTATATTGCTATTTGTTATTTTAACATCACCTAAACTGCCGTTTTCAAAACAACATTTTTTCAATATGCTTTCATTCACAACAGTGTGTGATAAATAGAGATTACTTATGTTTTGCTTTATTAATGCCACATCATTAAAATGACTATATTTAATAAAGCAACCATCATTGAGTAGTGTTTTAAGATTGACTAAATTAGTTGCATCTTCACATACCATCGTGGCAACTGGAACAGGCAACGACATGAAAACTTCTTCATTCACCATCAAGTGGATCATGCATTGCGTTCCCTTTGTCATATCCACACTTACGCTACAAATATCGTTGTAATGCGCAGAGTGCATTTCAGGAAACAGATTAAACACGGTATCTTGAAAGGCACTAAATCGTGTTAATAAATCCTGATAATGAACAGGTCTTGTTTCAAAATTATCATCAGCAAATCCAAGCACTATTGCATGCTCTACATCTAACGCAGTTTCAAATGACTCTTCTTCTGTAAAATCATTATTTAAAACCTCACCTGACGTATTTTCACTGTCATAAAAAGTACCCATCAATGCGATATTGTTTGTTACAGCGTCTTTTTCGATATTCTCACTAATTACATATCGCCTGCTATAATCATAAAAATGAATAAACGCATCCTTTATAAAGGATATATATTGCTCTTTGTTAAAGTCAATACGACTGTATAATTTTTCAAAAATCACATTCGCAATCTTACTACCCATAGTATGCCTGTATAATAATGGGTGCGATTCAATCGTAAAATACTTGTCTAATTGATGTTGTAATTTATTCTCATAGTCTAGTGGGAAAAGAAATTTTTGTCTTTCAAGTTTCCCATTCGATACATTACGTATTCCAATGGTAATTCTTTCATTACCCACTTTTATTTCAACTTCGTTATCTTCTGATTTGCCAAGATATTTTTTAACATCAATCTCGAAAGCATTACTAAAAAATATATTAAATTGATAATTCGCTGATGGAATATTTTCCGCTAGCAACTCATCATTTTTTATGAGATCACTATCAGCATTTATTGCTAATATCAGATGCAAGTAGATGGTGTCCCATGTAGACAACTCACCCTTACGACTGGAATTTAATATCGCGAAAAATTCCTTCAGTGAATCGAGGAAATTATCACTTTGATTCAGTTGTGTGCCTGGAAATGATGATGCTTGATCAGATATATTGTTTATCATATTAAAAATCACCCAAGGGAAAAGATATTCCACTGAACTCCTCGTGCTTTATTATTATAAAAGCACAACGCATTTATACTCATATTAATTAACGAAACACTGATACAGTTTGATTTATTCTTCGCTCAAACTCATTAGCTTAAATTCTTTACCCACAACTGTAGCATATATAATATTATCAAAAGTCAAAGCTGGGACTATCAAATTTCGCTCATTTTCAAAAATACAATGTGATTTTAGCAATCATCTTAATCGCAGGATCTCTTATTGCATGTGAAAAATTCTGTAATGATTAGACAATAACCGCGTTCATTTATCACGCGTTATAAATGTGAAACTGGCTTCTTGCAGATGCTCTTAACCTCTACAGGAGGATTTATCCCGCCATTTCAGAACTATCATATTTACCTTAAATGATCATTTCAGCCATATAACACGCTCAACCTCACAAATGGTTTACACTGTCTATTGTTTGGGTAATTTAAGTAAGTCAGCTACGAGCAACCTTGAGTGGGTAGCCAGCAATGGACTCAAACCCAATCAGGTGTTCAGATTGTTTCAGAATTGTATTAAAAACAATGTATTAAATAATCTGATAACGTTTGGTCGTAGTGTGACGCAGACAGCAAGCTAATAAGGAAATGATTATGCGCTACCGTTCACTATCTCTACTTATTCCATGTGCACTGCTGCTGAGTGCCTGTACCACCGTCACGCCAGCTTATAAAGATAACGGCCTCCGCACCGGTTCCTGTGTCCAGGGTGGCCCTGACAGCGTGGCTCAACAATTCTATGACTACCGCATTCAACATCGCAGCAATGACATTACCGCCCTGCGCCCCTATTTGAGTGACAAACTGGCAACCCTACTTAGCGATGCCAGCCGCAATAACAGTCATCGTGAATTGTTAAGCAGCGATCCGTTCTCCAGTCGAACCACCTTGCCAGACAGCGCCCACGTTGCCAGTGCATCGACTATCCCTAATCGTGATGCCCGTAACATTCCATTGCGCGTGGATCTCAAACAGGGTGACCAGGGCTGGCAGGATGAAGTGTTAATGATTCAGGAAGGCCAGTGTTGGGTCATCGACGATGTGCGCTACTTAGGCGGTAGCGTTCATGCCACATCGGGTACGCTCCGTCAGTCCATCGAGAATCGCTAACGCCTTGATCAACCAATAAACCCCGTAAATTGTCCGGCATTTCGTGAGGAATGCCGACATTTATGCTCGCCGACCACCGCCCCCGTTATTTTGTGCTATGTTTATTGAATAATGCGCTTTGCTTTTAACTTTTAAAGCAGAAATATTGCATAATTATTCTGTCAAAGGTACTATCTTCGACCTCAATAGCTATCAGACTGCCAGTATACGAGTGTCAATGAGTATTCAATTAAACGGCATTAATTGCTTCTACGGCGCGCATCAGGCGCTGTTCGATATCACGCTGGATTGCCCACAGGGCGAAACGCTGGTGTTACTTGGCCCCAGCGGCGCGGGTAAAAGCTCGCTGCTGCGTGTACTCAATCTGCTTGAGATGCCGCGCTCCGGTACGCTCAACATTGCAGGCAACCATTTCGATTTCACCAAAACACCCTCTGACAAAGCGATTCGCGATTTGCGTCGTAACGTTGGCATGGTGTTTCAGCAATACAACCTGTGGCCGCATCTGACCGTGCAGCAAAACCTGATTGAAGCGCCCTGCCGTGTACTGGGGTTGAGCAAAGATCAGGCGCTGACCCGTGCAGAAAAACTGCTGGAACGTCTGCGTCTCAAACCTTATAGCGATCGTTACCCGCTGCATCTTTCTGGTGGTCAGCAGCAGCGTGTTGCTATTGCCCGTGCGTTGATGATGGAACCGCAGGTACTGCTGTTCGATGAACCGACCGCCGCACTGGACCCGGAAATTACGGCACAAATCGTCAGCATCATTCGTGAGTTGGCAGAAACGAATATTACCCAGGTGATCGTCACCCACGAAGTTGAAGTGGCGCGTAAAACCGCCAGCCGAGTAGTGTATATGGAAAACGGTCATATAGTAGAACAAGGCGACGCGAGCTGCTTTACCGAGCCGCAAACCGAAGCATTTAAAAACTATCTCTCTCACTAATATTCGGGATAACAACAATGAAAAAAGTTCTGATTGCCGCGTTAATTGCAGGTTTTAGTCTTTCCGCCACAGCTGCCGAAACTATTCGTTTTGCTACCGAAGCCTCCTATCCTCCGTTTGAATCGATTGATGCAAACAACCAGATCGTTGGTTTTGACGTCGACCTGGCACAGGCACTGTGTAAAGAGATTGATGCAACCTGTACTTTCTCTAACCAGGCGTTTGACAGCCTGATCCCAAGCCTGAAATTCCGTCGCGTAGAAGCAGTGATGGCGGGCATGGATATCACTCCGGAGCGTGAAAAGCAGGTGCTGTTTACCACGCCGTACTATGACAACTCTGCCCTGTTTGTGGGTCAGCAAGGCAAATACACCAGTGTTGATCAGCTGAAAGGCAAAAAAGTCGGCGTTCAGAACGGGACGACACACCAGAAGTTCATTATGGATAAGCACCCGGAAATCACCACCGTTCCGTATGACAGCTACCAGAACGCAAAACTGGATCTGCAAAACGGTCGTATCGACAGCGTATTCGGTGACACTGCAGTGGTCACCGAGTGGCTGAAAGACAACCCGAAACTGGCGGCAGTGGGCGATAAAGTGACCGATAAAGATTATTTCGGTACTGGCCTCGGCATCGCGGTACGTCAGGGCAACACTGAACTGCAGCAGAAACTCAACACTGCGCTGGAAAAAGTGAAGAAAGATGGCACTTACGAAACCATCTATAACAAATGGTTCCAGAAGTAATTCCTGATGAATGAATTTTTTCCTTTAGCAAGCGCCGCCGGGATGACCGTCGGCCTTGCCGTTTGTGCATTGATTGTCGGGCTGGCGCTGGCGATGTTCTTTGCGGTATGGGAGTCTGCAAAATGGCGTCCTGTCGCGTGGGCAGGTTCAGCGCTGGTAACCATTCTGCGTGGCCTGCCAGAAATTCTGGTGGTGCTGTTTATCTATTTTGGCTCCTCGCAGCTGCTGCTGACGCTTTCGGATGGCTTCACTATCAATCTTGGGTTCGTGCAGATCCCGGTGCAGATGGACATTGAGAACTTCGACGTTAGCCCGTTCCTTTGTGGTGTCATCGCTCTGTCGCTGCTGTATGCCGCCTATGCCTCGCAAACGCTGCGCGGCGCGTTGAAAGCGGTGCCGATGGGTCAGTGGGAATCCGGCCAGGCGCTGGGGCTGTCGAAATCGGCTATCTTTTTCCGTCTGGTGATGCCGCAGATGTGGCGTCATGCGCTGCCTGGCCTCGGTAACCAGTGGCTGGTGCTGCTGAAAGATACCGCGCTGGTCAGTTTGATTAGTGTGAATGATTTAATGCTACAAACTAAAAGCATTGCTACTCGTACCCAGGAACCATTTACCTGGTATATTGTGGCGGCGGCGATTTACCTGGTGATCACCCTGCTCAGTCAGTACATTCTCAAACGCATTGACCTGCGCGCGACACGTTTTGAGCGGAGGCCCAGCTAATGTTTGAGTATTTACCCGAACTGATGAAAGGGCTGCACACCAGCCTGACGCTAACCGTTGCCTCGCTGATTGTGGCACTGATTCTGGCATTGATTTTTACCATCATCCTGACGCTGAAAACGCCGGTACTGGTGTGGCTGGTGCGGGGTTATATTACGCTGTTTACCGGTACGCCGCTGCTGGTGCAGATCTTCCTGATTTATTACGGGCCGGGCCAGTTCCCGACGTTGCAGGAGTATCCGGCACTGTGGCATTTGCTGTCAGAACCGTGGCTGTGTGCGCTGATTGCGTTGTCGCTGAACAGTGCGGCGTATACCACGCAGCTGTTTTACGGTGCAATTCGTGCGATCCCGGAAGGTCAGTGGCAGTCCTGTAGCGCTCTGGGAATGAGCAAAAAAGATACGCTGGCGATCCTGCTGCCGTATGCCTTTAAACGCTCGCTCTCTTCTTATTCCAACGAAGTGGTGCTGGTGTTCAAAAGTACCTCTCTGGCTTACACCATTACGCTGATGGAAGTGATGGGCTACAGCCAGTTGTTGTACGGACGCACCTACGATGTAATGGTGTTCGGTGCGGCAGGGATTATTTACCTGGTCGTTAACGGCCTGCTGACGCTGATGATGCGTCTGATCGAGCGTAAAGCGCTGGCATTCGAACGGCGGAATTAATGTGGCTGCGTGCTGATGCCGGATGCGTCGTGGACGTCTTACCCGACCTGCATAATGCATAAGATCTTATAATGAAGACGGGCAACCAACTAAGTTGTCCGTCTTTTTTAATTCCATGCAAATTATTTAATCATATTTATTGCATATAAATTCACTTGATGGCATTGTTATCCCATGCCGCAGACACGGCCAAAAATCATAAGATTGACAGACGGGAGTTCCATCATGAAAAAGTTAGTTCTTGCCGCATTACTTGCTTCCTTTACTTTCGGTGCTTCTGCCGCAGAGAAAATCAATTTTGGCGTTTCAGCCACCTATCCACCCTTTGAATCTATAGGTGCTAATAATGAGATTGTCGGCTTTGATATCGACCTGGCAAAAGCCTTGTGCAAACAAATGCAGGCAGAATGTACTTTTACTAATCACGCGTTCGACAGCCTGATCCCGTCACTGAAATTCAGAAAATATGACGCCGTAATCTCCGGTATGGATATCACGCCGGAGCGTAGCAAACAGGTATCGTTTACCACGCCCTACTATGAAAACTCAGCCGTCGTGATTGCCAAAAAAGATACCTACAAAACGTTTGCCGATCTGAAAGGCAAACGTATTGGGATGGAAAACGGCACCACGCACCAGAAATATATTCAGGATCAGCACCCGGAAGTGAAAACTGTCTCCTATGACAGTTATCAGAATGCCTTTATCGACCTGAAAAATGGTCGTATTGATGGGGTATTTGGTGACACAGCGGTGGTAAACGAATGGCTGAAAACCAATCCACAACTGGGCGTTGCGACTGAGAAAGTGACCGATCCGCAGTACTTCGGCACCGGCCTGGGTATCGCTGTACGTCCGGATAACAAAGCTCTGCTGGAAAAACTGAATAATGCGCTGGCAGCAATTAAAGCTGACGGTACATATCAGAAAATCAATGACCAGTGGTTCCCGCAGTAAGATTCAGAAAGCCGCACCTGCGGCTTTTTTATTGCTTCACCAGCAGCGTCAGCACTTCATAGTGCGCGGTGTGCGGGAACATATCAAAAAGCTGTACCCGTTCGATGCGGTAACCTGGCAGTTCGCGGATATCTTTCGCCATGGTTTGGGCGTTACAGCTGGAGTAGATAATAAAACGCGGTGCCATCGTTGAGAGATAATCACATAGCGGTTTACCAATGCCGCGGCGCGGCGGGTTAACCAGCACCAGCTCAGGCACTTCCCCCTGGGCGGTGGCAAACTGAGTGGAGTCCAGCGCCTGAAATTGCAAACGCGTTAAGCCCAGTTCAGCGGCTGACTGCTTCGCACAGGCAATGGCCTCTGGTGCAATTTCGATCCCGGTTAACTGCATGTCAGGCGTCGCGCAGTGTAAACCAAAGCCCCCCACGCCACAGAACAGATCCCACATATGTTTAACTGGCAGCTGCCGTACCCAGTCGCGCGCGGTAGCGTACAGCTGGCTGGCGACCGCCGGATTAGTCTGGAAGAAACTTTGCGGACGGATCCACAGCGGTACGTCATTAAAACGCTCTGCCAGCGCCTGTTGTTCAGTCAGGTAGATCTCCGTCTCCCCTTCCATAATCGCCATATGTACCGGCTGAATATTGACGGTAATAACTTTCAGCTGCGGTAGTTGTTCCTGTAACCACGGCAGCGCCTTACGCAGTTGCGCCAGCTTGGTATCAGAACGCAGTACAAAGCGCAGCATCATGCCGCCATCGCTCTGGCTTTCAGTCAGCAGAATGTATTTCAGTTCGCCACGCTTACGCGCCACGTTGTAGGGCGTTAACCCCGCTCGGGCGATAAACGGTTTTAGCGCCGCAAAAACGGGCGCAAATGAGGCAGGATAAAGCGGGCAGTCACAAAGGTCTTCCGGTGTGCCGTCTCGATGCAGCATACCGAGCAGTGGTTTTTCAACGCTACCACTCACCACCATTTTGGCTTTATTACGAAACCCTTGTTCCGGGCCTGACACTGGCGCACACCATTCCCCAACCGGAAAATCGGCGAGCAGATTTTTAAGATCGGCGGTTTTAGCGGAGAGTTGCTCAGGAATCGGCTGCGTTATCCACTGACAGGAACGACAGCGACCCGCGTCGTAAAGTGCGCACTGCATACATTGACCTTCACATCATCAGGGGCGACGATTATACACATTATTGCAACTGGAAGAACCGCCGACTGGTCGAGGGAACGAACAGCAGCATCAGGATGAGCATATCCGGCAGCTTCTGCAGCATCAGGCTATGGAAGATTTCACGTTTTGATTCACCGGGAATGCTGAACAGCTCCGGATAACCATACCCCAGCGAAGCCGCCCACAAGTAACTTGCGGCCGTGATTTGTGTCAACAGATACAGCCAGCGCGCCCAGCGACGCCCTTTCACCAGTGAAAACGCACACCAGATCTCAATAAAAACCAACACCAGACTGCTTAAAAAGACCAGCGTTAGACTCCAGGTTTGTACGCTGCGATGAATGAACTCGCCAATACCGCGCACGCCCAGCGTATTGAAAATCATCAGCACGTCGAGGCCACGGATCATAATAATGGCGAGCGCCGCCACCTGCACCAGCGCAGGCACATTCAGGCGAGCATGAGATGAAGATGTTTTCTTAAAAAATCCCAACGTTTCGTCTTCCATGAAAACAATGCCGCGACATGCGCGGCATTATGTAGCCAGGTTGGCAAATTTTAGTGTCTTCAGCCACGTCTTGCACGCTGGATGTCGCGTATCCGCTGTTTTTCTGCGCGAGCCATCAAATACCAGGCGATAAATCCGACAATTCCGACCGCACCGAGGATCAATGTTGCCAGGGCGTTGATTTCCGGATTCACCCCCATCCGCACGCTAGAAAAGACCAGCATCGGTAACGTGGTGGCTCCCGGCCCGGAAACAAAGCTGGCGATAACCAGATCATCAAGCGACAAAGTAAAAGCCAGTAACCAGCCAGAAATGATCGCGGGCATGATCATCGGTAGCGTAATGACGAAAAACACTTTCAGTGGCGTCGCACCAAGATCCATCGCTGCTTCTTCTATCGAGCTATCCAGTTCCCGCAGACGCGACGAAATAACGACTGCCACATAAGCCGTACAGAAAGTGACATGCGCCAGCCAGATGGTGAGCATACCGCGGTCCGCAGGCCAGCCAATGGCATGAGCAAGCGCGACGAATAACAACAATAGCGACAAGCCCGTGATGACATCTGGCATCACCAGCGGCGCGGTGATCATAAAGGCAAAACCATTTGATCCGCGAAACCTGCCAAAGCGCACCAGCACCACCGCCGCAATCGTCCCGAGGATCGCCGCCGCCGTCGCCGCACAGGCCGCAATTGTCAGGCTTAAACCAACCGCACTCATCATCGCGTCATCGCGCAATAATTCGCCATACCAGCGCGTTGACCAGCCGGCCCACACCGTCACCAGCTTCGAGCTGTTGAATGAATAGATCACCAGCATCAGCATTGGCGCGTAGAGAAAGGTGAAGCCCAGCAGCAAAATCACAATCCGCCAGGGCGAACGAACTACCGGTAAATTATTCATCCGTGTTCTCCCACGCTTTTTTGCTGGTGTTTGTGGAACCACATTATCGGCACAATTAGCAGCAGCAACATGATGATCGCCACTGCCGAGGCCACCGGCCAGTCGCGATTATTGAAAAACTCTTGCCATAGCACGCGCCCTATCATGATGCTGTCCGGGCCACCGAGCAGTTCCGGGATCACAAACTCGCCCACAGCCGGGATAAATACCAGCATCGATCCGGCAATAATCCCCCCTTTGGTCAGCGGCACGATCACAGTAAAGAACGTTTTCAGCGGTCGTGCACCGAGATCCAGTGCTGCTTCCACCAGCGAATAATCAATACGAATCAACGCGGTATAAATCGGCAGCACCATAAACGGCACGTAGGCGTAAACAATGCCAATATAAACTGCCAGATTGGTATGAAGAATTGTCAGCGGTTGATCGATAACCCCCAGCCACAGCAGAAAGTTATTCAGCACGCCGTTATTTTTTAATATTCCCATCCAGGCGTAGACACGAATCAGAAACGAGGTCCACGACGGCAGGATCACCAGTAGTAATAAGATATTACGGGTCGAAGGCTTACTGTGCGCCACCGCCCACGCCAGCGGATAGCCGATCAGTAAACAGCAAATAGTCGAAATCGCCGCCACCTGTAACGACTGGAGATAAGCATCGAAATAGAGCGGATCGTCAGTCAGTTGCAGAAAATTACCGAGATTAAGAGTGATGGAAAGTTGCCCGTCAGCCCACTCCATCAGTTCGGTATAAGGTGGAATAGCGCGCGCCATCTCCGCCAGGCTTATTTTAAAGACAATCAGAAATGGCAGCAGAAACAGCAGGATTAGCCAGATATACGGCAGCGCAATCACCAGTTTGCGCCCATGCTTCATTTGCAGCTGCGACAACCACAGCTTAAATCCGCCCGGCGGTTTCGACTGGGCAGCAGGTTCAAGTGTACTCATTTTTGCTCCTTAAACCGTCAGCACCACACAGCTGTCCACTTCCCAGCACAAACGCACTTCATCGCCCCAGGTCGGTAACCCTTTACGATGACGATGGGCGTTTTGTAGCTGGGCGCTAATCATTTGCCCACTTTTCAGACGAACGTGATACACCGAAAGATCGCCGAGATAGGCAATGTGTATCACCTCCCCCACCGCAAAATTGTAGCCGTCAGCAGGCGGTTGATCGCAAAGCATGATTTTTTCCGGGCGAAGCGCCACATGCACCGGCACGTTATCGACCACCGAAGCATCTACATCGACTTTCAGTGGATGCACCAGCCCCGGCGAATAAAGCACCAGACCATCTTCCTGGCGCTCTTTGAGTACACATTCAAAGACATTAACCGAGCCAATAAATTCAGCGCTATAGCGGGTGGTCGGATGCTCATAGATCTCTTCCGGTTCGCCAATCTGGACAAATTTCCCACGATTCATAATGGCGATGCGCCCCGCCATGGTCATCGCCTCTTCCTGATCGTGAGTAACCATCACGCAGGTCACACCGACACGCTCCAGAATATCCACCACTTCAAGCTGCATCCGGTCACGCAGCTTTTTATCCAGCGCGCCCATAGGCTCATCGAGCAGTAATAGTTTCGGGCGCTTGGCAAGGCTTCGGGCCAGTGCCACACGCTGTCGCTGACCGCCGGAAAGCTGATGCGGTTTGCGTTTGGCGAACTCCTGCATATGCACCAGGCCGAGCATCTCATTGACCCGGCTGGCAATTTCCGCTTTCGGTAGTTTGTCCTGTTTCAGGCCAAAAGCGATGTTCTGTTCCACGGTCATATGCGGAAACAGCGCGTAAGACTGAAACATCATATTGATGGGGCGCAGGTAAGGCGGAACCTGTGACAAATCGACGCCATCGAGCATAATCTGCCCGGCAGAAGGTTGTTCGAAACCTGCCAGCATACGCAGCAGCGTGGACTTGCCACAGCCGGATGCGCCCAGCAGCGCGAAGATTTCGCCTTTATAGATGGTCAGGCTGACATCATCGACCGCATGCTGACCATCGTAAGATTTAGTCAGATTACGGATTTCTAATAGCGGCGTCAGCGCCTTACGGGTTTTCGCCTGCGGGCGAGGGATAGCGTCATTCACGGCTGCTCTCCGGCATTGAATGTGTGCAAGCGCACCATAATGGTGCGAATTGCCGGCGGGCGTGGTGCGCCCGTCCGGCATCTACGACTGCGGATTATTTTCCGCTCTTCACTTTGGTCCACGCGCGGGTGCGCACACGGTCTATTTTTGGATCCTGCACTTTCAGAGTGAACAACTTCGCACGAACGTCCGCCGGAGGATAAATCCCTGGATTATCACGGACTTCCGCGCTTACCAGCGGCGTAGCTTCTTTGTTCGCATTGGCATAGAACACATGGTCAGAAATATGCGCCACCACATCCGGGCGCAGCAGGTAATTCAGGAATTGATAGGCTTCGTCTTTATTTTTGGCATCCGCAGGCATGGCGAAGACATCAAAGAACGCCATCGCCCCTTCTTTCGGAATCGAGAACGAGACATTAACGCCATTCTTCGCTTCCTTCGCGCGGTTTGACGCCTGCCAGACATCGCCCGCCCAGCCAATAGCGACGCAGATATCGCCGTTCGCCAGGTCGTTAATGTATTGAGATGAATGGAAATAACGAATGTTCGGGCGCAGCTTTAACAGCAGATCGGTTGCCGGTCCGGTGTAATCATCCGCTTTAGTGCTGTTGGGATCTTTGCCGAGATAATTCAGCACGGTAGCAAACACTTCTTCCGGTGCATCAAGGAAAGAGACGCCGCAGCTTTTCAGTTTTTCCAGATTTTCAGGTTTGAGGATCAAGTCCCAGCTATCGACGGGCGCGTTTTCGCCCAGCACCGCTTTGACTTTATCGACGTTATAGCCAATCCCGGTTGTCGCCCACATATAGGGCATAGCAAATTTATTATCCGGGTCGTGTTTGGCAACCAACTTCAGCAGTTCCGGGTCGAGATTCTTCCACTCCGGCAATTTGCTTTTATCCAGCGGCTGGAAAACTCCCGCAGTCAACTGGCGTTCAAGAAAGCTTGCTGACGGCACCACCAGGTCAAAGCCGGTGCTACCCGCCATTAATTTGCCTTCCAGTACTTCGTTAGAGTCGAAAACATCGTAGACGACTTTAATACCGGTTTCTTTTTCAAAATTGGCCACCGTGTCCGGGGCGATATAATCAGACCAGTTATAAATGTGGAGTGTTTTTTGTTCAGCCGCGAGCGTGCCGACAGAGACGGCCATCAGAGCACCCGCAACCAGACCCGATAGCCATTTTTTATTTAAGGCGGTCATATCTCTTTCCTTCTGAAAGTTCGTTAACAAACGAACAAAAGTTGTCACACTGAAAGATATGCAATAAACGTGCATATTTTTTATCGGCGCGGTGTAAGAAAAGAGAACTCTCTCCCGGCCAGCACTGCTCGCTATATAAAAGCATCGCAAGAATAACTTTAGCCAGGGTTTGAGACTATAGCTCGGATTAAAAAACGGTATTTAACAAATTTTTATGCGTATTTGCTCTATGTGATAAAGCCAAATCGGCACAAGAGAAGTGAAATAATCTTTAAGAAAAGGTTAAAAACAGCAGATAATTTTGCAGCACGCAGTCACTGCGGCAGCGACTGCGTACTCGAAAGGAGTTATCAGTGGAGGAAATAGTTTTCGGTAACGTTGTTTTGCCCTTCATCGTCAGTCGGTAACAGCAGTTGATGGGCATTAGCTTCAAGAATGACCATCGAAATCTGCTCTTCGCTCTGACGCACGAACCATGCAAACTGCTCATAGGTTACGCCCTGCATAACGGATAAAGACTGGCAAACCACCAGCTTTGGCAGATTATCATCCTGCATATCAAGAAATGCTTTCACGGTCAGCGAACTGGCATTGATGGCAGATAAATCCGCCGCCAGCGGCAATACGGCTGAAGGTCGGACTTCCGCCATGGCAGAAAACAGGATCGTGTTATCGATCAGATCGATTTTGGCATCAAAGACACCGTCGAAATTCTGCATATGGGGCAGATGCAGAGCCTGACAGTTATCACATTCAAAAAAACTCATCCCCAGGTCATCGAGCCATTGACGCAGCGTATCCAGACCAGGAACGACCAGCGATGTCATAATTTTGTACAACCTCTTTCGATAAAAAGACCGGCACAGCTTACGCAAAAAGCGCAGGCAAAACCATGATCAGTAATGTGATTGCGACTAACCACCCGTTTTCAGGCAATATTCTGTCGTAGCGTGGCGTTCGATCCAGCGGATCATTTTACCCGCGATGTCGATACCGGTGGTTTTTTCTATTCCTTCCAGCCCCGGCGACGCATTCACTTCCATCACCAACGGCCCGCGATTAGCACGCAGAATATCCACACCAGCAACGTCCAGCGCCATCGTTCGCGCGGCTTTTATCGCGATTTCACGCTCCTGTGGTGTGATACTGGCGACGCTTGCCGCGCCGCCACGATGCAAATTGGAACGAAAATCGCCCTCTTTCGCCCGCCGTTCAATCGCAGCGACTACTTCATCGCCAACAACCAGACAGCGGATATCGCACCCTTGCGCCTCTTTGATATATTCCTGCACCAGAATATGCGCGTTCAGACCGCGGAAAGCGTCAATCACGCTTTCCGCCGCCTGACGCGTCTCCGCCAGCACGACGCCAATTCCCTGCGTGCCTTCAACCAGCTTGACCACCAGCGGCGCACCACCGACCATGTCGATTAAATCGCTGGTATCATCCGGCGAATGCGCAATGCCCGTGACAGGCAGGTCGATGCCCTGACGCGCCAGCAGTTGCATGGAACGCAATTTGTCACGCGCCCGGGCAATGGCGACCGACTCATTGAGCGGATAGCTCCCCAGCATCTCGAACTGGCGCAGTGCCGCCGTCCCATAAAAGGTAATGGCGGTGCCAATACGCGGGATCACTGCGTCAAAATGGGGTAACTTGCGGCCTTTGTAGTGAATAGAAGACGCCGCAGGATTTATGTTCATGTAGCAAGAAAGCGGATCAAGAATTTCAACCAGGTGACCGCGCTGTATAGCGGCTTCACGCAGCCGCTTACACGAATAGAGCGTTCCATCCCGGGACAATATGGCAATTTTCACCCTGCACCTCTCTGTCAGACCTGGTCAAAAGCCCGCGTATCATACATCGATGTGGCGGTTTTAGCGCGTCGCCCAACCCTGTTTGTGCAAATAATCCAGAATAAATGGGCGGCTTTCTTTAATGATTGTTCGGCGGATATGATCGCTCCAGGTATCCCGGCGATTATTGCTGCCACGGGTGAGGTAATATTCCGCCAGTTGCTCGTCATACTGCGCCAGTGCGTCTTTATCCAGCGGTTGATAGTTGTTTTCATGCACCAAAATGGAGGCCGGTAAACGCGGCTTAAGATCCGGATTATCCGCAGGCCAGCCAAGGCACAGCCCAAACAGCGGCAGAACATGCTGCGGTAATTTCAGCAGCTCCGTCACCGCTTCAATATTATTGCGCAGGCCGCCGATATATACCCCGCCCAATCCCAGCGATTCCGCTGCGGTTAACGCATTCTGCGCCATCATTGCCGTATCAACGACACCGAGCAACAGTTGTTCCGCCAGGCCAAGTTGTGCATCCGGACAGATCTGTAAATGGCGGTTAAAGTCGGCACAGAACACCCAGAATTCCGCCGCTTGCGCTACGTGTTTTTGCCCGCCGGTCAGCGTCACCAGTTCATCACGTAACGCTTTGTCGGTAATGCGAATAATGCTACTGCACTGCAAAAAACTGGAACTGGACGTCGCACGGGCGCTGTTAATAATCGCCTCACGCTGCGCTTCGGAAATGGGTTCATCAGTGAAATGGCGAATGGAGCGATGGCCACAAATAAGTTCAATGGTTGGCGTCATTATCTTTTTCTCTTTCTGAACGTGAATATTGCGGTGGACGGTTCATCAGCTGTGGGGCAAGACGTTTTGCCACCTGAAGAATAACCACCACCGCAGCGGGAAGCATGAGCAAAACACCGAGAAAAATCATCAGAATCTGCACTTCTGGCCGAGAAAATGGCTCAGGCAGCGACAGGGAGCCGCTTACCGACAGCAGCGCCACCGCCAGCAACATCATTCCGATAAATTCCAGTATCAACACGCTTTTAGGCAATTTACCGATCGCGCGCATACGCTTCCCTCTGCAAAGTGAGCCTTCAGTCTAAAACTTTTCACTGTATTGTGTTTAACAGTTATAGCTTTTAGCAATTAATGCAACAGGTTAAACCTACTTTCAGCGAATACATTTTAGCGTGATCATTACAGGCATAAATCTATGAGGAGAGAAATAATGCAAACCGTTATTTTTGGTCGTCCGGGTTGCCCTTACTGTGTGCGTGCAAAAGATCTGGCTGAGAAATTGAGCAATGAACGCGATGATTTTCAGTATCAGTATGTTGATATTCGTGCGGAAGGGATCACTAAAGAAGATCTACAACAAAAGGCAGGTAAACCCGTAGAAACCGTGCCGCAGATTTTTGTCGATCAGCAACATATCGGCGGCTATACCGATTTTGCTGCATGGGTGAAAGAGAATCTGGACGCCTGATCGTCTGACAAGCCCTCGCGTTGAGGGCTTTATTGATTTTTTCTGTGCTGTGGTTTAAACAAACTACTGATAAATAAGAAACACAGTGCCCCCAGCGCACACCAGAACACCGCACTTAATAACCATGCCAGCTCTTGCCAGAATGAGCGCGTCGGTGAAAAAAACAGCCGCATAATAAGCATTGAACAGGGTGCCGCCAGCATTGCGCCAAACAGAGGTTTCAGGACTTCTCTACGCTGTGAAAAGAAGCTGGCAACTGCTCCAGGAAGAATGAAAAACAGCAAGCCGATTTCAGGATGCCCGGCAGCCCGAAAAGCGCCTTTCATGTGCGTCGCCAGAAAAAGGCACACCACAATGAAGAGGACAAAACAGCAGATTGCCCCCGCCCAACGTTGTTTATGTTTCACTCGTTCCTCCTGACACTGCGTCTATCGAACACATTTTTCGCCAGTGTGGCGTTCAGTAAGATAAAGCCGCTTCGCATTCCATGCTAATATAGGCCAACGCAATTCATATAGCCGTTGATACCTAATGTGATTACACTAGTAAAATATATTGTTACTTTACTATCGTTTAGGTGCGCTGAATGAATCTGCGCCCTGAATTCTGGTAAAAAACATTATCGTAAATTACCATTTCTTTCAACAGCTTACTAGTAAACAAGAAGTTAGCCTCCGTGAATATAAACGTCGCCGAATTGTTAAATGGGAATTACATTCTGTTATTATTTGTGGTCCTCGCGCTTGGGCTATGTCTCGGGAAATTACGACTTGGTTCGATCCAACTGGGTAATTCCATTGGCGTTTTAGTCGTATCGCTGTTATTAGGCCAACAACATTTCAGCATTAACACCGACGCGCTTAATCTTGGCTTTATGCTGTTTATTTTCTGCGTCGGGGTCGAAGCCGGACCGAACTTTTTTTCCATTTTTTTTCGCGATGGGAAAAATTACCTAATGTTAGCACTGGTGATGGTTGGCAGTGCGCTGGTGATCGCCTTAGGGTTAGGTAAGCTGTTTGGCTGGGATATTGGCCTGACGGCCGGTATGTTAGCAGGCTCTATGACGTCAACACCGGTTTTGGTCGGTGCTGGCGATACACTGCGTCATTCCGGCATGGAAAGCAGGCAGCTCTCACTGGCACTGGATAATCTGAGCCTCGGGTATGCCTTAACCTATTTAATCGGTCTGGTGAGTTTGATTGTTGGTGCGCGTTACTTGCCGAAATTGCAGCATCAGGACTTACAGACCAGCGCCCAGCAAATCGCCCGCGAACGTGGCCTGGACACAAATGCCAACCGTAAAGTTTATTTGCCGGTGATCCGCGCCTACCGCGTCGGCCCGGAGCTGGTAGCCTGGACCGACGGCAAAAATCTGCGTGAACTGGGTATTTATCGACAAACCGGCTGCTACATTGAACGTATTCGGCGTAACGGGATTCTGGCAAATCCAGACGGTGATGCCGTGCTACAAATGGGCGATGAAATAGCGTTGGTAGGCTACCCCGACGCCCACGCCCGACTCGATCCCAGCTTCCGTAACGGTAAAGAAGTTTTCGATCGTGACCTTCTCGACATGCGTATCGTCACTGAAGAAGTGGTCGTTAAAAACCATAACGCTGTTGGCAAACGCCTGGCACAACTGAAGTTGACCGATCACGGTTGCTTCCTTAACCGCGTCATACGTAGCCAGATTGAGATGCCGATTGATGACAACGTCGTGCTTAACAAAGGTGACGTTTTACAAGTCAGCGGCGATGCCCGCCGCGTAAAAACCATCGCCGATCGCATCGGCTTTATCTCGATTCACAGCCAGGTCACTGACTTGCTGGCATTCTGCGCCTTCTTTGTGATTGGGCTAATGATCGGGATGATCACCTTCCAGTTCAGCACATTCAGTTTCGGTATGGGGAACGCTGCCGGGTTGTTATTCGCCGGAATTATGCTGGGCTTTATGCGTGCTAACCACCCGACCTTCGGTTACATTCCGCAGGGTGCATTAAGCATGGTGAAGGAGTTCGGCTTGATGGTGTTTATGGCAGGCGTTGGTCTGAGCGCTGGTAGCGGTATTAATAACGGCCTGGGCGCGATTGGCGGTCAAATGTTGATTGCCGGATTGATTGTCAGTCTGGTGCCCGTGGTTATCTGTTTCTTGTTCGGTGCTTATGTATTGCGAATGAACCGCGCACTGTTGTTCGGCGCAATGATGGGCGCACGCACCTGCGCGCCGGCAATGGAGATCATCAGTGATACAGCTCGCAGTAACATCCCGGCGCTGGGCTATGCGGGCACCTACGCAATCGCCAACGTCCTGCTGACGCTGGCAGGGACAATCATCGTCATGGTATGGCCAGGATTAGGATAAAACTGAAGTTGCCCTGAAAATGAAATTTTTTTGCACAACCGCAGAACTTTTCCGCAGGGCATCAGTCTTAATTAGTGCCACTGCTTTTCTTTGATGTCCCCATTTTGTGGAGCCCATCAACCCCGCCATTTCGGTTCAAGGTTGGTGGGTTTTTTGTTGCCTAAAATTTATCTACTACCCTGCAACCCTCTCAACCATCCTCAAAATCTCCTCGCGCGATAGCGGCTTACGGTCGGTGACAAAATGCAGCGTCATCCCCTCAATAAACGCATCAAGCGCGCGGGCGGTTCCGGGTTCAAACCATTGTTCGAGCGTTTGCTGACTGCGCTGCATCCAGTTTTGCATTACCGTTTTTAATAGCGGTTTTCGGCTAGCCAGCGCGTAGAGCTGGTACATCAGCTCCATATTATCCGGCGTTGCAACCTGTGAGCTGTAGATCATATCGGTGATAGCCTGGCATGCGCCCGGAGCATCACTAACATCGCTAAAAAATGCCTGATATTGCCGGGACATGATCTCAGTAAAACTGCTGAACGCCTCCAGCAACAACTCATCAATTCCTGAAAAATAGTAGGTCATCGATCCCAACGGTACCCCGGCAAGGGTAGCAATTTTGCGGTGCGTAACAGCATGTATTCCATAAAGTTTCACCGCCTCCAGCGTGGCCTGGATAATTTTTTCTCGCCGTTGCGGATCGTTAGCGCGACGCATGTCATTTCCTCTCTCTGCAATTGTGTACAAATGTACACAACCTTGCTAATGTTGTCTTCCCTCTTCTTATTTTGACGTGATCTATGACCGTAAATTCTTCACGTAATGCATTGAAACGCCGAACCTGGGCGCTGTTTATGTTCTTCTTTTTGCCGGGCCTGTTAATGGCGTCCTGGGCAACCCGTACGCCTGCTATCCGCGATATTCTTTCTGTTTCGATCGCTGAAATGGGCGGAGTCCTCTTTGGTCTGTCGATCGGTTCGATGAGCGGTATTCTCTGCTCGGCGTGGTTAGTGAAACGCTTTGGGACACGTAATGTCATCCTGGTCACGATGTCCTGCGCATTGATCGGGATGATGATATTAAGTCTGGCACTCTGGCTGACATCGCCCCTGCTCTTTGCCGTTGGTCTCGGCGTCTTTGGGGCAAGTTTTGGTTCTGCGGAAGTGGCGATAAACGTTGAAGGTGCCGCCGTTGAGCGAGAAATGAATAAAACGGTTTTGCCGATGATGCACGGTTTTTATAGCCTGGGCACGCTGGCAGGCGCTGGTGTCGGGATGGCACTGACGGCCTTTGGCGTTCCGGCAACGGTGCATATTTTATTGGCGGCGCTGGTAGGCATCGCACCTATTTATATCGCCATTCAGGCAATCCCTGACGGTACGGGCAAAAATGCTGCCGATGGCACCCAGCATGGCGAAAAAGGCGTACCTTTTTATCGCGATATCCAGTTGCTGTTGATTGGTGTTGTGGTGCTGGCGATGGCCTTTGCCGAAGGTTCTGCCAACGACTGGTTACCCTTATTAATGGTTGACGGTCACGGTTTTAGCCCTACTTCCGGCTCGCTGATTTATGCCGGTTTTACCCTGGGGATGACCGTTGGACGCTTCACCGGCGGTTGGTTCATCGACCGTTACAGTCGCGTTGCCGTGGTTCGGGCCAGTGCGCTAATGGGGGCGTTGGGTATTGGGCTGATTATTTTTGTCGATAGCGCCTGGGTCGCTGGGGTGTCTGTTGTACTCTGGGGACTGGGTGCCTCGCTGGGCTTCCCGCTGACCATTTCTGCCGCCAGCGATACCGGCCCCGATGCACCGACCCGCGTCAGCGTGGTAGCAACGACCGGTTATCTGGCTTTCCTCGTTGGGCCGCCGCTGCTGGGCTATCTCGGCGAACATTATGGATTACGTAGTGCAATGCTGGTTGTACTGGCGCTGGTTATTCTCGCGGCTATTGTCGCGAAAGCCGTCGCCAAACACGATACCAAAACGCAGACGGCGATGGAGAATAGTTGATGAGCATTAAATTAATTGCGGTAGACATGGATGGTACTTTCTTAAGCGATCAAAAAACCTATAACCGTGAGCGGTTTATGGCTCAGTATCAGCAAATGAAAGCACAAGGCATTCGCTTTGTGGTCGCCAGCGGGAATCAATATTATCAGTTGATCTCTTTCTTCCCTGAAATTGCTAATGAAATTGCCTTTGTGGCTGAAAACGGCGGCTGGGTAGTGAGCGAAGGCAAAGATGTTTTTAATGGCGAGCTGTCGAAGGATGCGTTTGCTACTGTCGTGGAACATTTGCTGACGCGCCCGGAAGTGGAAATTATTGCCTGCGGAAAAAATAGTGCCTATACACTCAAAAAATATGACGATGCCATGAAAACGGTGGCGGAAATGTATTATCACCGTCTGGAATACGTCGATAACTTTGACAACTTAGAAGATATCTTCTTTAAGTTTGGCCTGAATCTTTCCGATGAACTGATTCCACAAGTACAAAAAGCATTACATGAGGCCATCGGCGATATTATGGTGCCGGTCCACACCGGCAACGGCAGTATCGATCTGATTATCCCCGGCGTACATAAAGCCAATGGCCTTCGCCAACTGCAGAAATTATGGGGAATAGACGACAGCGAAGTGGTGGTCTTTGGCGATGGCGGTAACGATATTGAGATGCTGCGACAGGCAGGCTTTAGTTTTGCAATGGAAAATGCCGGCAGCGCGGTCGTCGCAGCAGCAAAATACCGGGCAGGCTCCAATAACCGTGAAGGCGTACTGGATGTGATCGATAAAGTTCTTAAACACGAAGCGCCATTTAACCAATAAAAACGGCAGCACGCCCGGCAACACAATGCCTGAATGAAGGCTGCATAATTCGCGGAAATTAACCCGCTGCATTATTTCAGGCGAAATGATTATGAAAAATTGTCTACTGTTGGGCGCGCTTTTAATGGGCTTTACTGGTGTGGCGATGGCGCAAAGTGTCACCGTCGATGTGCCGAGTGGATACAAAGTGGTTGTGGTTCCTGATTCAGTCAGCGTTCCACAAGCGGTCAGCGTCACGACTGTGCCGCAAACCGTCTATGTGGCTCCTGCGCCAGCTCCGGCTTACCGCCCGCATCCTTATGTTCGCCATCTTGCCAGCGTAGGTGAAGGGATGGTTATCGAACACCAGATTGACGACCATCACCATTAATTTGAGAATGCCTGATCGCACAAAGCAATCAGGCATTTTTTTATCCTTCGTGCGAATTTCCCATCTGTTTATCTTTTAAAAAGATAACCATCAGCAACAGCCACAAAATTCCGTTGACAAGGTTGAAGAGATTAAACAGTCCGTTGCCCCCGTTCAGCCAGGCATGTTTGCTGATTTCAATACCGACGGTAAAGATCAGCATTTGCAGCATCCCCATCGCCGCAGAAACCGTACCTTTACTCATATCGCTGGCAAACAGGGTTAATCGCACCAGTCCCGCATTCGCCAGACCAATACCGAAAGCATAAATACTTAACCCGGCGGTCATCCATAAATACGCGTGCGATGAGATAACCGTTGCCGCAGCAGCGACCAACAGACCAATCATAATCGGCCAGCCGCCCATAATAATCAGCGAACGTACGGTGCGGCGCGAGGTCAGACGCGCTAGCAGCAAGTTACCCGCAATTAACGCCCCGAAAATAGGCACTTGCAGCAAGCCATATTCATAGCTGCTCAACTGCTCACCGGTAATGATGATAATCGGCGACTGGGCGATCCACGCCAGCAACGGCAGGCTAACGAATCCCAGCGCCAGCGCCCCCGCAACAAAGCGACCGTTCTTCAGCACCAGCTTATAGTCACGACCGAGTTCTTTCAGTGACAGTTTCTCGCCTATACGCGTGGCGGTTTCAGGCATGGCTCGTTGCAGACCGAGAAAGGAGATCGCTGCCAATGCGGCAAACAAGACGAACATCCCTTCCCAGGGCAGCACATGGATCCACGCCGCGCCCACCAGCGGACCAAGTAGCGGAGCAATCAGCGCCACGTTCGCCATCAGCGCGGTGATCTTGATACAAACCGCCTCTTCGAAGGATTCCTGAATTGCGGCGTATCCCACAGCGCCAATGAAACAGAGGCTTATGCCCTGCAAGAAGCGCAACAGAGTGAATTGTTCAATGTTTTGCGCCAGTAATATTGCCAGACAGGTGATGATAAACCACACCACCCCCGCCAGCATCACCGGACGGCGACCAATACGATCCGACAGCGGCCCCAGGAGCCATTGTAAAAACATCCCGCCCGCCAGATAAGCGGTCATCGAAGTAGGAACCCAATCAATGCCCGCCTGATATTGTTCCACCACGGCCAACATACCGGGTTGAATCATATCGTTGCCGATATAGGTTGAAAATTCGTAAAGCACAAGACAGAGAGGGAAAAGTAACGCCTGACGTCCAAGCCTGGCACCGGAAGCTAATTTATTTTGCATGCAATTTCTTCGCCAATAATAATCGCGCAAAGTTTAATAAAAGCGCAGCTAACGAGAAAGCAAATTTTGTAGCTGAAACCACGGTTAAGCACATTCTTACATTATTGCGAGTATAGCTACGCTTTCTTTAAGTTTTATTTAACCTATGCCCGTTACAATCACCCACCGTAAACAGGCCGCTTGAGGGAAATAAGACGATGCCGCTTTACCCAGTTTAACCTGCACTTTATTCTCAACGACTTGCCTGTATTGGCTCCCTTTTAATCACTTTGCGTCGGGAAGTTATGCTGGAAAATTTGAATCTCTCTCTATTCTCTCTTATTAACGCGACGCCAGACTCTGCGCCGTGGATGATCTCGTTGGCGATTTTTATTGCTAAAGATTTGATTACCGTGGTACCGCTGCTGGCCGCAGTACTTTGGTTGTGGGGGCTTACAGCACAACGGCAACTGGTGATAAAAATCGCTATCGCGCTGGCGGTCAGCCTGTTTGTGTCCTGGACGATGGGGCATCTTTTTCCGCACGACCGACCCTTTGTCGAAAATATCGGCTATAACTTCCTGCATCATGCGGCGGATGACTCATTCCCGAGCGATCACGGTACGGTGATTTTCACCTTTGCACTGGCATTTTTATGCTGGCATCGCCTGTGGTCCGGCTCACTTTTAATGGTGCTGGCCGTTGTCATTGCCTGGTCGCGCGTTTATCTTGGCGTCCACTGGCCGCTGGATATGCTCGGTGGATTGCTGGCAGGTATGATTGGCTGCCTTAGCGCCCAGATTATCTGGCAAGCGATGGGGCATAAACTCTATCAACGTCTGCAATCGTGGTATCGTTTCTGTTTTGCATTACCGATCCGCAAAGGCTGGGTGCGTGACTGATCTCTGCTAAAAAGTGTAGTATTGAGCGGCTCGCTTCAATAACTATTCAGAGGGATTATGGAAACACGTCGCGAAGAGCGTATCGGGCAGCTGCTGCAAGAATTAAAACGCAGCGATAAGTTACATCTTAAAGACGCCGCCGCCTTGCTTGGGGTTTCGGAGATGACGATTCGTCGCGATCTGAACAACCACAGTGCGCCCGTCGTTTTGCTCGGCGGCTATATTGTTCTGGAACCGCGCAGCGCCAGCCATTACCTGTTAAGCGATCAAAAATCCCGCCTGGTGGAAGAAAAACGCCGGGCGGCAAAACTGGCTGCGACGCTGGTAGAACCCGATCAGACCCTCTTTTTTGACTGTGGCACCACCACACCGTGGATTATTGAAGCGATTGATAATGAAATCCCTTTCACCGCCGTTTGTTATTCGCTAAATACCTTTCTGGCACTGAAAGAGAAACCCCATTGCCGCGCGTTTCTGTGTGGTGGTGAATTTCACGCCAGCAACGCCATTTTCAAACCCATCGATTTTCAGCAAACGCTGAATAATTTTTGCCCGGATATCGCTTTTTATTCCGCGGCGGGGGTGCATGTCAGTAAAGGCGCTACCTGTTTTAATCTTGAAGAGTTGCCGGTAAAACACTGGGCCATGTCGATGGCGCAAAAGCATGTGCTGGTTGTCGACCACAGTAAATTTGGCAAGGTGCGTCCGGCGCGCATGGGTGACCTGAAACGCTTTGATATTGTTGTGAGCGATTGTTGCCCGGAAGATGAGTATGTGAAGTACGCGCAGACGCAGCGTATTAAGTTGATGTATTAATGACGTATAACCGGATGACGTTTCGCGCCATCCGGTTATCAGAAGATTAAGAGAACCAGCTGCCGAACCACTGATGGAATTTCATCATCACGAAATCCCACATCCGACCAAAGAATCCGCCCTCTTCCACATTTTCCATCACGATCAGCGGACGCTGCTCAATGGATTTACCGTTAAGCTGGAAATCAATGGTGCCGACAACCTGACCTTTTTTCAGCGGTGCGGTAAGCTGCGGTTCCGTTAACGTATAACTCGCCTTCAGGTTTTTCAGCTGCCCACGTGGTATGGTCACTGAGCCCGCTTCGCCTGCCCCGAGATTCACTTCGCTCTTATCACCAAACCAGACGCGCTGAGTCACAAAGGTGGCATCAGGTACAATTGGCGTCACGGTTTCAAAGAAGCGGAAACCCCAGGTCAATAATTTCTCAGACTCATTAAAACGGATACGGTCAGTTTTCGCCCCCAGCACTACGGAGATTAAACGCATATCACCCTGGGTAGCCGAAGCAACCAGATTATATCCCGCGCCTGCAGTGGTTCCTGTCTTCATGCCATCAACATTCAGATTGCTGCTCCACAGCAGACGGTTACGGTTAGGCTGACGAATTTTGTTGAAGGTGAACTCTTTCTCTTTATGAATGGCATACTCTTCCGGCACATCGTGGATCAATGCTTTACCCAGCAATGCCATGTCGCGCGCGGTACTGAACTGCCCCGGCGCATCCAGACCGTGCACCGTCTGGAAGGTAGTGTTGGTCAGGCCCAGTTTTTTGGCATAACCATTCATCAGACCAATAAATGACTCCTGGCTCCCGGCAACGTAATCGGCCAGCGCAATACAGGCGTCATTACCGGACTGGATAATCACACCTTTGTTCAGGTCTGCCACCGAAACCTGATCGCCCGGTTTAAGGAACATTACCGATGAACCACGCAGTGCCGGATTTCCCGTCGCCCAGGCATCTTTACCGACCGTCACCATATCGGTGAGTTTAATCTTATCGGCCTTAAGCGCCTGCCCAACCACATAGCTGGTCATGATTTTAGTCAGGCTCGCGGGGTCCAGTTTTTCATCCGCATTGCCTTCTGCCAGCACTTTACCGCTGGCGTAATCCATTAAAATCCATGCACGCGCATCCACGCTCGGCGCTTCAACGGTTTGTTCCGCCGCGAATGCCGTTGGGGCAAAAAGGAATAAAAATGCAGAACCCGCTGCAAGACCACGAAGGAGAGAGGAGTATTGCGTCATAAATGCCACCCGAGTATCCATTCAAAAAAAATACGTTATATCGCCGTATGATAAGTTCGGTGATTAATAACGCACACACAAACTTAAAGAAACCGTAAGTTGGTAAAGTTTTTAAAGTTTATGCAATATCCTGCCGCTTCGCTGCTTCTGGTGTCATTTTTTTGCCAGCTGTTGCTTAAAAGTTAACTTTACTTCACCATCGGAGTCCTGTTCAGCCTGTGGCTGCCTGTCGGAAAAGGGGTGAGTATGATTACGCTGTGGGGTCGGAATAATTCAACCAACGTAAAAAAAGTATTGCTGACGCTCGAAGAACTGGAACTACCTTATGAGCAAATTCTCGCGGGCCGTGAGTTTGGGATAAATCACGATGCTGATTTTCTGGCGATGAACCCTAACGGGCTGGTGCCGTTGTTGCGTGACGACGAAAGTGATCTCATTCTTTGGGAATCAAACGCCATTGTCCGCTATCTGGCGGCACAGTACGGGCAAAAACGCCTGTGGATCGACTCACCGGCACGTCGTGCGGAAGCAGAAAAATGGATGGACTGGGCAAACCAGACGCTCAGTAATGCCCATCGCGGGATCCTGATGGGATTAGTCAGAACACCACCGGAAGAGCGCGATCAGGCCGCCATTGATGCCAGTTGTAAAGAGTGCGACGCCCTGTTTGCCCTGCTCGATGCGGAACTGGCAAAAGTAAAATGGTTCTCCGGCGACGAGTTTGGTGTGGGCGATATCGCTATCGCACCGTTCATCTACAATTTGTTTAACGTTGGCCTGGCCTGGACACCGCGTCCAAATCTGCAACGCTGGTATCAGCAACTCACTGAACGCCCAGCAGTGCGCAAAGTGGTGATGATTCCCGTTAGCTAATTGCGTGGGCTAACTTTAAGTAATTCCCCACTGGACTCGTCGGTGAGAACGTATAAATAACCGTCGGGTCCAGTGCGAACATCACGAATTCGCTGCCCTCTGTCCGTTAAAATACGGCCATCTTCTGTCACTTTGTCGCCGTTGACGCTCATCACAATGATATCTTTATCTTTCAGCGCGCCAATAAATAATTTTTGCTGCCACTGGGGGAATTTATCGCTGTTATAGAAGGCCATGCCGCTCACGGCGGGCGAATCTTTCCAGTAAAAAACAGGTTGCTCGGTCCCGGCGACGATCTCCCCTTTCGCTTCCGGTATCTTAAAGCCTGAATAGTTGATTCCCCAGGTTGCCAGCGGCCAGCCGTAGTTTTTGCCTTTTTGCGGGATATTAATTTCATCGCCACCGCGCGGGCCATGTTCATTCAGCCATAGTGCATTACTCCACGGATTCATCGCCATTCCTTGCGGATTACGAATGCCATAAGACCAGATCTCGGCGCGCGCACCGGATTCCTTTATAAAAGGATTATCATCCGGGATTTCGCCCTGGTCGGTCAGACGCACCAGTTTGCCCTGTAATTTATCCAGATCCTGCGCCGTCGGGCGCTGATTGTTTTCGCCCAGAGCAATAAAAAGATAACCTTTACCGTCGAATACCAGCCGCCCGCCAAAATGGTTGCCGGTAGACAGTTTTGGCATCTGGCGAAAGACGGTGCGGAAGTCGGTCACCTTTGAGAGATCATCACTTAAGCGGCCATAACCCACAGCAGTTCCGGCTTTGCCATCATCGCCAACTTCGGAATAACTTAACCAGATGCGGCGAGACTGAGCAAAATCAGGCGCTAAAACCACATCCAGCAGGCCACCCTGCCCGTGCGCCCAAACGTCCGGCACTCCGGAAAGCGGCGCAGATAATCCTTTTCCTGCTTGCCAGTGACGCAACTCGCCGCCGCGCAGAGTGATTAACATACCGTGATTGTCGGGTAAAAAGGCCAGCGCCCAGGGATGGTCGAGTTTGTCTTGCAGTACTTCGACATTTACCGTTGCAGGAGCCGCCCAGAGAGCGGAAGAAAGACAAATAAGGGGCACAAGGAAAAAGGATTGTCGATGCATAACGCCTCCGGATTGACTCTGGCTTAAAGCGTAGTCAGTGGAGGAGATAACAAATTCATTTTTACAAAAACTTAAACATGAAGGGGGAGACGCTTTCTCCCCCTTAGTTTTCAGGCCTTCTCAAGCATGGCGTGCTTCTGCAGGCTCTGGATACTCAGCGTTAAGCTCATCAGACAATTTTCAAGCTTATCGGCGTTGACGGTAATAACAGTCGGGCAATCATGGTGCCCACTCATCAAACATACTGCGGCTGTCGCTAATGCTTCTTCAGCATGATGAAGAGCACTCCACTCTTCCTGATCCAGATGAAGATTCAACCGCAGCGATTTATCGTGCAGTTCGCGATTCAGTTTAAAAAAGTTATCTCGTAGATGATTGCTTTCGCTGACGGACATGTATCCTTTTGCCTTCCTCAGTTGCACGTATGCGGCGAGGTCAACGCGTGCGTCGATCAACCGGTTCAGCAGATCGATTCGCTGTCTGTCAACGAACATACTTCGATCCTCCTCTTTCCAGCCTTGTTGCAATTAAATAGTATGGCTATTTTTTGAGCGAGATGCTGTCCAGGATCAATTCTTCACGCCGAATTAACAAAATTTACATTTCCTTCGCCTCCGCCTGCGAATGAGATTGCGATACAAATTTTATCCAGAACTCTGTAGAATCCCTGCCCTGACCTTTCCTGTAACTGAATATTTTTTAAGCTATGAGCAAAGTAACTCCCCAGCCGAAAATCGGCTTTGTTTCCCTTGGCTGCCCGAAAAACCTTGTCGATTCAGAGCGTATTCTCACCGAACTACGCACTGAAGGTTATGACGTGGTACCGAGCTATGACGATGCGGACATGGTGATCGTCAACACCTGCGGCTTTATTGACAGCGCGGTACAAGAATCACTGGAAGCCATTGGTGAAGCGTTGAATGAAAACGGCAAGGTAATTGTGACCGGTTGTCTGGGGGCAAAAGAAGATCAGATCCGCGAAGTCCACCCGAAAGTGCTGGAAATCACCGGGCCTCATAGCTATGAGCAGGTTCTGGAGCACGTTCATCACTACGTGCCAAAACCGAAACACAACCCATTCCTGAGCCTGGTGCCAGAACAAGGCGTGAAACTGACGCCGCGTCATTATGCCTATCTGAAAATTTCTGAAGGATGTAATCACCGCTGCACCTTCTGCATTATTCCGTCTATGCGCGGCGACCTGGTGAGCCGTCCGATTGGCGAAGTGTTAAGTGAAGCGAAACGTCTGGTTGATGCGGGCGTTAAAGAGATTCTGGTGATCTCGCAGGATACTTCCGCCTATGGCGTCGATGTTAAACATCGTACTGGCTTCCACAACGGCGAGCCGGTAAAAACCAGCATGGTCAGCCTGTGCGAACAGTTATCGAAACTGGGGATCTGGACACGTCTGCACTACGTTTACCCTTATCCGCATGTGGACGACGTCATCCCACTGATGGCAGAAGGCAAAATCCTGCCCTATCTGGACATTCCGTTGCAGCACGCCAGCCCGCGCATTCTCAAACTGATGAAGCGTCCGGGTTCTGTAGATCGCCAACTCGCGCGCATCAAACAGTGGCGCGAAATCTGCCCGGAACTGACCCTACGCTCAACCTTTATTGTCGGCTTCCCTGGCGAGACAGAAGAAGATTTCCAGATGCTACTCGACTTCCTGAAAGAAGCGCGTCTGGATCGCGTTGGCTGCTTTAAATACAGCCCGGTTGAAGGTGCAGACGCCAATGCCCTGCCTGACCAGGTTCCGGAAGAAGTGAAAGAAGAACGCTGGAACCGTTTCATGCAGCTGCAGCAGCAGATTTCCGCCGAGCGCCTGCAAGAGAAAGTGGGCCGTGAAATTCTGGTGATTATCGACGAAGTGGACGAAGAAGGCGCGATTGGTCGCAGCATGGCAGATGCACCGGAAATCGACGGTGCGGTTTATCTCAATGGTGAAACCAACGTTAAGCCGGGTGATATCCTGCGTGTGAAAGTCGAGCACGCCGATGAGTACGATTTGTGGGGTAGCCGGGTTTAATTAATTCAGGCCGGGCAAAATCATTTGTCCGGCCTGCGAATAATGATTACTGCCAGCTAATCTGCGCCCTGCCGTTTTTCTTACTCTTATACAGTCGCTCATCCGCCAGCATTTTCAAGCGTTCGACGGTAGTACATTCATTTGAATGCGCTACACCGATACTGGTGCTTAAATTAATGCTTCCCACCTGGAAATGAACAATTTCTTTTAGAATCGATAGCAACTCTTCCAGCGTTCCACCCGTATAAATCACCGCAAATTCGTCACCGCCGAAGCGGTAGACTTTACCTTTATCTACGGGGATCTGTGATTTAAGGATTTTCACCACTTTCATCAACACTTCATCGCCCAGCAAATGACCGAAGGTGTCGTTGATGTTTTTGAATTTATCGACGTCAAACAGGCACAAATAACCGCCTTTTTCCGGCAGCGCTTTTAAATCTTCGTCAAAGGATTTTCTGCCCATTGCTTTGGTCAGGTCATCCAGGAACGCCGAGTTATACAGACTGTAGAGTTTTTTGACATCGGCAGCCGAAAAGAAAAGCCCGCCATCCAGTACGCGTTCAAAATGGTTATTAATGATGGCTTCTTTCTCCACAATACCACGATTAATCACTCTGCGTACCAGATAGAGGCAACTGACACCCGATATCACTGCCACCAATGCGGCAAAGAAAATAATCAATGTACAGACCCGCAAATAAACATCTTTTTTATACGCAAATACGTACAATCCGGTCGGCAAATAGGCGAAGTGCTCCATCGCTTCCGAAACGGTGAAGATGGCGTTTTTAGCATTAAATTCATCACCGGTCACCGGTTTACCGTTCTTAAACAGAGAGAACATCAGGTTCTCGCTATCCATCGCCAGCGATTTTGACAGTAAAGAAAAACGCTCCAGACCAAGCAAAAATATCAGACTGCGATTGTGAGTTACCGGATAGAGGTAATAGACGAAGGTTTTACCGTCAAAAGAGATAAACCCTGTATTTTTGACATGTCGATACTTCACAATCTGCATAATATCTGCACAATAATTTTTCTCGAACTCCTTTACCTGAATACATTCGTCACTGGAAATCAGATAAGGACCGACATCGTACAAATAAGAGGGTGAAACCGAGTCGGCGTAAGCTGTGCGCAAACCAACCAACAGCTGTTCCTCCGTGGGGTTTAGCGTGTTGATGAGATCAATTGCCACGCTACGCCGATATTCAGCAATATTTGCCACCGCAAAAGCAGTATCAATAACGGACTGTTTCAGGCCATACACCCGTTCCTTTACCATTTGAGTGTAGATCCCGCAGGCAACTGCTGAAATCATGATAAAAATCAGCAGACTGACTGTAAGTACGAACTTATTGATTCTGGACATACGTAAACTACTCTTTTACTAATTTTCCACTTTTATCCCAGGCGGAGAATGGCATGGGTTTCTGGTACAGATACCCCTGAGCCTGAACACATCCTAATTTGATTAATTCGCGCGCAACGTCTTCGCTCTCTACGCCTTCCGCAATCACCGGGATCCGGTTATAGCGTGCCAGATCGAAAATAATGCGCACAATTTTTCCCGCAGTACCGAAAATATCGCCGGTAAATTGTGAGTCCACTTTTATGCTATCTGGATTAATTTCATAAAAACGTTTCAGGTTTGACAAACCGGTGCCAAAGTCATCAATCGATATCCGTACCCCTTGTTTACGCAGTTGTTCAATATTGAGATAAAAATGTTCATTAATTCGCTCGATCACGGTTTCAGTGATCTCAACACAGAGGCTGTTCTCCTTCAGGCCATTTTCTTTCATGATGGTGGTAAAACGCTCATGAAAGTGTGGTTCGTTTAACTGCCAGGGCGAAACATTAATATGCAGTAAGAAATCATCCTTCAGCGACGCACGCTGACTAAAATGTCTGAATTCACCCATTGCCGTTTTAATAATCTGATAACCCAGCTCATTGATAAACCCGATATCTTCAGCAATGGTAATGAACTTTAGCGGTGAAATGATCCCCCGCTCCGCAGACACCCAACGGCACAACGCCTCCGCGCCCAGAATGGTGCGGGTGTTAATATCAACGATCGGCTGATAGACCAGGAATAGTTCGCCAATTTCCATTGCATGGCGAATATTACGCGCAATCCAGATATTCTCTTCTATTTCGTTGAGTTTCGCGTCATCACAGAAAATAAACTCTGAGAACATATGGTCACGGATGCTGGAAATCGCCAGTTTCAGTTTTTCTGCGTAACTCCAGGCGTTTTCCCCCTGCAAAGGTTCACAAATGGCAGACTTATGGATGCGCAGATTGCGGTAGCCAAAGCTGCTGTCAAAATCGTTTACCATCGCTATTTTACGGGTAAATGTCTGTACATTTTCCCGGCACAGAAGTAAATAGAGATCGGCATTAAATGTCACGATATCGCAGCATTGCGCATATTTCTCGGCAATTCGCTGACACAATTTCCTGACGATTTTATTGCGTTCATCAACACCAAACACCGCTTCCACGGCTTCCAGACCACACAGTTTGATGATCCCCACAGCCAGATACTGATTATTGTTGGACTCAATAATCGCCATATTTTTAATAAAACCGCTTTCCTGATCGTAAGAGATCAGTGAGAGCAATTTATTTGACCGTTCAATTTCGGCATCTTTCATTTCCGCGATCGAATTTTTGATGCTGATAATCTCTTTCGCATCGCCTTCGCGAATTTTTAGAGCCTCGATTTGATCCGTGGAGTCAGGCAAAAATGCCAGCGTATTAACCAGCTCTGTCATTTCAGAAAATTGCCGACGGAACACACGAGTGGTCATTAAATAAACCACCAGCAATACGATAATAATGAAAGCAAACGGCAGATAAAAAAGTTTATCTGATGCGTTCAATAAATTACCACCAGGATAATAAAAATAGATTTCGAATAATGCGTTGTTTGGCACCGCTGATGTTTTTTCGATATATTCAGTATCGACAGAATCAATAATATTATAATTGCCTTCGCTATTATAAATAATTAGTTTTTCACGAGCGAGTTGATTCTTGGCAATGATCTCATGGCCTTGTTTTAAAAATAGAACTTCATCATTAGCGCTGATTTGATCAAGATACTCGTTCAGATATCGCCAGTTCAAATCGACATGAATTTTATCCACCGCTAACAAATCGTGATCTTTGCCGTTGATGTGTAGCGTAAAAGAGATACATTTTTTACCCGGACGATCAAAGCAATTGTATGCCGGATTCCAGCTGTTGTTAGAGTCATCTGAAGCCATCGACCACGGTCGTTTCGATGGGTTAAAATCGGCAAAAATAACCCGCCCTGACTCGTCGACAAGCGGTCCATTTACTTGTTCCTGATGATAAACAACGATTTTATCATTCGCCCTCCGCGAAAAAAGATAATATTTATTATCATCAAGTACCAGTCCCACCGAGTCTAAAAATGGCATCATTTCCATTTTAAGAATCACGGCGCGTTGAATCTCCTCTGTATTTTTTAATAAATACAGTGAGTCCTTTAATGTCAGGGCCGAACGTTCAATATCTTTAAAGAAATAGCCAACGTTTTTCTGAATAAGTTCAAAGCGGCTATCGGCACGTTTTACCGCGCGCTCCGATACCAGTTGATAGTTAATGATGAAAAAAAGACCAATAAATGACAGTGCTGCCAATAAAAATAAAATTATCAGCCTTATCTTTATCTTTTCGTATAAACTCAGCATGTTAATACATTTAACAAAATAACTATCTGAACGCTGTGCCGCTGCAAAAATTGTCCCTTGCTGCGGCTTTTTAACCAAATTACCCGATTCTACAAAATCAGCAGAAAGTTACAACACTTGCTTAGGGCAATAATTTCCTGTGAGGTGATTACCCTTTCAAGCAATATTCAAACGTAACTATCCTTTAATTTTCGGATCCAGCGCATCGCGTAAACCATCGCCCAACAAATTGAACGCCAGTACGGTCAGAAAAATAGCCAGGGCCGGAAAAACAGCGACATGCGGTGCGATAACCATATCCGCTCGTGCCTCATTGAGCATTGCTCCCCACTCTGGTGTCGGCGGCTGCGCACCGAGGCCGAGAAATGACAGGCTGGCGGCAGAGATAATCGAGGTGCCGATGCGCATGGTGAAAAACACCACGATAGAAGAGACGGTCCCAGGCAAGATATGACGCAATAAAATGGTCATATCGCTGGCACCAATACTGCGTGCTGACTCAATAAAGGTTTGCTGTTTCAACACCAGCGTGTTGCCGCGCACCAGGCGGGCAAACGCGGGGATGGAAAAAATGGCGACAGCGATAATCACGTTAGCAATGCCGCTTCCCAACACCGCAACAACAGCGATCGCCAGTAAAATACCCGGGAAGGCAAACAGCACATCGCAAATGCGCATGATTAGCCGATCCCACCAGCCTTCATAATATCCAGCAAGCAAGCCCAGCAACGTCCCGATCGCCGCACCGATAAACACGGCAAACACACCCGCCGCCAGTGAGATTTGCGCACCAACCAGGACACGGCTGAAAATGTCGCGCCCCAGTGAATCGACGCCAAACCAGTGCTGCAAAGAAGGTCCGTTATTCAGATTGTCATAATCAAAATAATTTTCGGCGTCATAGGGAGCGATCCAGCGTGCAAAAATGGCCACTACAATCAATAAAATAACGAATAATGCGGCGGTCATCGCCATATGCTGACGGCGAAATCGTCGCCAGAATTCATGCCACGGTGTACGTACCTGGTCAGGTTTGACCAGTGGCATGGCGTTTAACACCGCCTGACGTCGCCAGTTAAATAGTCGCATCCTTACTTGTACCTGATAGCCGGGTTAATGGCGGCGTAAAGCACATCCACCACTAAGTTGATAAGAATAAATTCCAGCGAGAAAAGCAGAATTTCCGCCTGAATCACCGGGTAATCGCGCATTTCTACGGAGTCAACGAGTAAGCGTCCAAGTCCGGGCCAGTTGAAAACTTTCTCCACCACGATGGAACCACCGAGCAAAAAGCCAAACTGTAAGCCCATCATGGTCACTACCGGGATCATCGCGTTACGTAGCCCGTGTTTGAGGACAACCCAGGTTTCGCTCACCCCTTTCGCCCTCGCGGTACGCATATAATCTTCGCTTAAAACATCGACAAACGACGCGCGGGTAAAGCGCGCCATCACGGCTGCCACTGCCGCGCCGAGCGTCAGGGAGGGTAAAATGTAGTGCTGCCAACTGTCTGCTCCCACGGTAGGCAGCCAGCCCAGTTCAACGGAGAATACCTGAATTAAAAGCATCCCCAGAGCAAATGCCGGAAACGAGATCCCCGACACCGCAATGGTCATACTCAATCGATCCGGCCAACGATTACGCCAGACGGCGGCGATAATTCCCGCCGCCATACCAAATATCACCGCCCAGACCATACTGGTTATGGTCAGCCACAGCGTTGGCATAAAGCGGCTGGCAATCTCATCGGCAACCGGACGACGCGACACCATCGACAGGCCAAAATCCCCCTGCACAGCATTGCTGATATAGTGCCAGAACTGGTGATACAGCGGCTGATCCAACCCCAGCTGCTGACGCACCAGTTCTATAACCTGCGCATCAGCTTCGGGCCCGGCAATCAATCGCGCCGGATCGCCGGGCAGCATATGGACAAATAAAAACACCAGCACCGAGACGATAAACAGCGTCGGAATCAACCCCAGCAAGCGTTTGATAACGTAATTAAGCATTCCACTCCCTGCGTTGCTTATTGCAAATCCGCGTCTTCAAAGCTGAAGCCGGTGTCTGGCATGATCCAAAAACCGGTCAGGTTTTTACTGTGTGCCGACACCAGTTTTTCTACCACCAGCGGGATCCACGGCGACTCTTGCCAGATGATATCCTGCGCCGCCTTATATAAGCGGGTCTTTTCCGCCGGATCATTAGTTTTCAGTGCCTGAGCCAGGAAGTCATCCACCTGTTTATTGCTGTAAAACGCGGTATTAAACAGCGTCGGTGGCCAGTTTTGCGAGGCAAACAGCGGCGATAGTGCCCAGTCCGCTTCGCCGGTTGAAGCCGACCAGCCAGTGTAGAACATCCGCACGCCGCTCTCTTTTTGCCCTTTACCTTCAACTTCTGCCGCCCGCTGTCCGGCATCCATCGCAGTCACCTGGGCTTTAATCCCGACCTGCGCTAACTGCTGCTGGGTAAATTGCAGCACTTTCTGCGCGGTGCTGTGGTTATGTGACGACCACAGCGTGGTACTGAAACCGTTGGGATATCCCGCCTCTTTCAGTAATTCGCGCGCTTTCACTGGATCGTAAGGCCACGGTTTATAACTTTGCGCGTAGGCGATACTCGGCGGTACCACACCAGTAGCTGGCGTTGCATAGCCCGCGAAGGCTACTTTCACCAGCGCCGGGCGGTTAATGGCGTAATTCAGCGCCTCACGGACCTTCGGGTTATCGAACGGCTTTTGCGTCACGTTCATACTGATATAACGCTGCATAATTGACGGACTGGCCATCAACTCGATATTTTTGTTTTTCTCCAGCAGTGCGGCCTGCTCGTAGGGAATGGGGAAAGCAAACTGCGCTTCACCGGTTTGCAGCATTGCCGCGCGGGTGTTGTTATCCGCCACCGGACGCCAGGTTATGCTGTCCAGTTTGGGCAATCCTGGCTGCCAGTAACCCGCGAATTTTTTCACCTTCACAAAATCAGTCTGATTCCAGGTATCCAGTTCATACGGCCCGGTTCCCACTGGATGAAAACCAATCTCCTTGCCATATTTTTCCAGCGCTGCCGGCGAAATCATCGCGGTCGCCGGATGGGCAAGAATATTAATAAACGCTGAGAACGGCTGTTTGAGGGTAATCTTTACCGTTGTTGGATCGATCGCTTCCGTTTTGGCAATATTCTTATACAGGTTGTAGCGTTTAAGATGATTCGCCGGATCGCTGGCCCGGTCCAGATTCGCTTTTACCGCCGCTGCGTTGAAGTCGGTGCCATCCTGGAATTTAATTCCTTCCCGCAATTTCACGGTGTAAGTAAGGCCGTCATCGGAAACGGTATAACTCTCCGCCAGCACGTTTTTCAGTTTCATCTCTTTATCGAGACCGAACAGCCCCTGGTAAAACGATTTCGCTACGGCCTGAGATAACGTGTCATTCGCGTCATATGGATCGAGCGTGGTGAAGTTCGATCCTACAGCCACCACCACATCTTTGGCAGCGAATGCACAAGATGCCATCAACGCTGTCGCAATGCCCAGCGCCACTAACCCACTACGGTGTACAGCTCTTGCCATTTTATTCTCCGCCTGAATGTTATCTACGCATGAATGCGTATTCTGATTGTGGTTGTGCGACGTAATGCCCCGGCCCGACGCATTGCAACGAGACGGCTGCAACCTCTTCGCCACGCAGATGAATATTGCTGGGAAGATCGTCCGACAGCAGTACACGCTGCGGTCGTTGTCGGGACGGTTCCGCGACCGGAACTGCCGCCAGTAATTTACGCGTATAAGGATGCTTCGGGTTTTCGAAGACCGCGCGCCGTGGACCAATTTCAACAATTTGTCCGAGATACATCACCGCCACACGATGACTAATCCGCTCTACCACGGCCATATCGTGGGAGATAAACAGATACGCAATGCCGAAATCACGCTGGAGATCGAGCAACAAGTTGATAATCTGCCCGCGAATAGAAACATCCAGCGCCGAGACGGCTTCGTCGGCAATGATCACTTTCGGATTCAATGCCAACGCGCGAGCAATGCAGATGCGCTGGCGCTGACCGCCGGAAAACTCATGCGGGTAACGCCAGGCATGTTCAGGTAACAGGCCCACGCGCTCCAGCAACCACGCAACGCGGGCAGCCGCTTCTTTACCTGGCAATAAACCGTGTACGCGCAGCGGTTCGATAATCGAATCACCGATGGTCTGACGTGGGTCCAGCGAAGCGTAAGGGTCCTGAAAAATAAACTGAATATCCCGGCGCAATGCCTGAAGTTTGCCGGGTGACAAGGTATCGATTCGCTGACCGTTAAAGATAATTTCGCCGCCCTGCGATTCGACCAGGCGCAGCAACGCCCGCCCGGTAGTGGATTTACCGCTGCCAGACTCGCCCACCAGCGATAGCGTTTCGCCAGGCCAGAGATCAAAACTGACTTTCTCAACGGCATGCACTTCCCGCGTTACGCGATTCAACAAACCGCTGCGCAAAGGGAAACGGGTGACCAGATTACGCACCCGTAAAACAGGTTCGCCATCCACCACCGTTTTCTGCTCGATGGGGGGTTCCTGTTTCGCTGGATGTTCAAGCGATATCAACGGGAAACGTCGGGGATAATCTAACCCTTTCATCGCACCAAGTTGCGGAACAGCAGCTAACAGCGCACGGGTGTAAGGATGATGCGGCGCATGAAAAATCTGTTCGACGCTACCCGTTTCCACCGCCTCGCCCTGATACATCACCAGTACCCGATCGGCAATCTCTGCCACCACGCCCATATCGTGCGTGATAAAGATAACGCCCATCGACATCTCTTTTTGCAATACTTTGATTAATTGCAGGATCTGCGCCTGAATAGTGACATCCAGCGCGGTGGTTGGCTCATCGGCAATCAGCACCGCCGGGCGGCATGACAGTGCCATCGCAATCATCACTCGCTGGCGCATCCCGCCAGAGAGTTGATGCGGATAACGTGAAAGAATGGTTTGTGCCTCCGGAATGCGTACCTGATCCAGCATCCGCTTCGCCTCGACCATTGCTTCTTCACGACTGGCGTTTTGATGCAGACGAATAGATTCAGCAATCTGTTCACCCACAGTAAATACCGGGTTCAGCGATGTCATCGGCTCCTGAAATATCATCGCCATATCCGCACCGCGCACATGGCGCATTTGTGCAGCGCTCTGCTCGCTAAGTTCAATCACTTCGCGACTGCGCCGCCGCAACAGCATTTTATCGCACTGTACTAAACCGCCCGCCTGTTCCAACAGACGCATCAATGCCAGCGCAGTCACTGACTTACCGGAGCCGGATTCGCCAACAATTGCCAGCGTCTCACCGCGTTGCAGGCTAAAAGAGAGATTGCGGACCACAGCTATTTTCTGCTGGTCCTGCATAAAGGCAATATTCAGATTTTCAACCGCCAGCACATCACCGGCATTAAGTTCATCACTGTGTGGCAACGGTGTCCCCTTTTTCACGGTAGATACCGGTGGTTGGCGTATCGCCTGCGTAGCCCCAGGCGCGATACATTCCTTCGGTGTTAAACAGTAGCGCGACGTTACCTTCATGGTCGATAGCGATTAAGCCACCGCTACCGCCAAGCGCAGGGAGTTTTTCCATTACTACCCGCTCGCAGGCTTCCGCGAGACTTAATCCGCCGTAATCCATTAACGCGGCGATGTCATATGCCGCCAGCGCGCGGATGAAGACTTCGCCCGTGCCGGTACATGAAACCGCCACACTGGCGTTATTGGCGTAGCATCCGGCCCCCACTAAGGGACTATCGCCAACTCGTCCGGGTAATTTATTGGTCATTCCGCCTGTGGACGTGGCTGCCGCCAGATTGCCGTCTAAATCCAACGCCACGGCCCCCACGGTGCCCATTTTCTGTTTTTCATCCAGTGGCGCACCGCTATGGTCGAGGACCATTTCCCCTTCCTCGCGCGCTGCCAGTAGTTGTTCATAACGCAAAGGCGTGGAGAAAATCTCCGGCGAGACGCGCTCCATGCCATGAGCAAACGCAAAATTTTCTGCCCCTTCGCCAATCATCATCACATGCGGGCTTTGCTCCATCACCAGCCGGGCGGCAAGAACCGGATTACGCAGATGACTAACGCCCGCCACCGCACCGGCTTTCAGGGTGTTACCATCCATCACACAGGCGTCCAGTTCATGGGTTTCATCACGCGTAAAGACAGCGCCAATTCCGGCGTTAAACAGTGGACACTCTTCCAGCAGACGCACCGCTTCCGTCACCACATCCAGCGCACTTTCGCCCGCTTCCAGCATTTTCTGCCCGGTTTCAACAATGGCAGACAGCGCCTCGATGTAGCGTAATTCCTGTTGCAGACTCATCTGCGCGCGGCTAATTGCACCTGCGCCGCCATGAATTGCAATGACTGCTTTGCCCATAGTATTCGTCCATTAAGGGTGGCTCGCCACTTTTGCTATAAATATCAGAATTTTTATGAATTACTCATTCAATTTTTGAATATAGAAAGATGGATATGGCATGTAAAGGCAGGAGCCAGCGCTACGCCCGAGGTGGCATACAGTCTGTGGCGTTTTTCTGACATAATAGGCAAATTCGATTTTGCCTCCGCAGGAGTGTTTTCATGGAATTTACCACCGGATTGATGTCGCTCGACACCGCGCTTAATGAGATGCTTTCTCGCGTCACCCCACTGACCGCCCAGGAAACGCTGCCACTGGTACAGTGTTTTGGTCGTATTCTGGCGAGCGATGTCGTTTCGCCACTGGATGTCCCGGGGTTTGATAACTCCGCTATGGACGGCTACGCGGTGCGTTTAGCCGATATTGCCTCCGGGCAACCGCTGCCCGTTGCCGGTAAATCCTTTGCCGGTCAGCCGTACCATGGTGAATGGCCTGCGGGTACCTGCATTCGTATTATGACCGGTGCGCCGGTGCCGGAAGGCTACGAAGCGGTGGTGATGCAGGAACAGACCGAACAGACTGACGCTGGCGTGCGTTTTACTGCTGAAGTGCGTAGCGGGCAAAATATTCGCCGTCGCGGTGAAGATATCTCTGCGGATGCGGTTGTTTTCCCGGCGGGAACACGCCTGACTACCGCAGAGCTGCCAGTAATTGCTTCACTGGGAATTGCCGAAGTTCCGGTGATTCGTAAAGTGCGTGTAGCGCTGTTTTCTACCGGTGATGAACTCCAGTTGCCAGGCCAGCCGCTGGGCGACGGCCAAATCTACGATACCAACCGTCTCGCCGTACACCTGATGTTAGAACAGCTGGGATGCGAGGTAATCAACTTAGGGATTATCCGCGACGATCCCCATGCCTTGCGCGCCGCATTTATTGAAGCCGATAGCCAGGCGGATGTGGTGATCAGTTCCGGCGGTGTTTCAGTGGGGGAAGCGGATTACACCAAAACCATTCTTGAAGAGCTGGGGGAGATCGCCTTCTGGAAGCTGGCGATTAAACCAGGTAAACCTTTCGCGTTCGGAAAACTCAGCAATAGTTGGTTCTGCGGCCTGCCGGGCAACCCGGTTTCAGCAACGCTGACCTTCTATCAACTGGTACAGCCATTGCTGGCAAAACTAAGCGGCAACACCGCCAGCGGCCTGCCCGCGCGCCAGCGTGTGCGCACGGCATCGCCTCTGAAGAAATCGCCAGGACGCCTTGATTTCCAGCGCGGCGTGCTGCAACGCAACGCCGATGGCGAACTGGAAGTGACGACCACCGGACATCAGGGTTCACATATATTTAGCTCCTTTAGCCTCGGCAACTGCTTTATCGTACTGGAGCGCGAGCGCGGCAATGTGGAAGTGGGCGAATGGGTGGAAGTAGAACCGTTTAACGCGTTGTTCGGAGGCCTGTAATGGCGGAACTCAGCGATCAGGAGATGCTGCGCTACAACCGGCAAATCATTCTGCGCGGTTTTGATTTTGACGGTCAGGAGGCGCTAAAAGATTCTCGAGTGCTGATCGTCGGCCTCGGTGGACTCGGCTGCGCAGCTTCGCAGTATCTGGCAAGCGCCGGTGTCGGCAACCTGACGCTGCTCGACTTCGACACGGTTTCGCTCTCCAATCTGCAACGCCAGACGCTGCACAGTGATGCCACGGTCGGGCAACCGAAAGTGGAATCCGCCCGTGACGCCCTGACGCGGATCAACCCACATATCGCGATTACGCCAGTCAATGCGCTGCTTGATGACGCTGAACTTGCTGCGATGATTGCAAAACACGATCTGGTGCTCGACTGTACGGATAACGTTGCAGTACGTAATCAACTGAACGCAGGCTGTTTTGCCGCGAAGGTGCCGCTGGTTTCCGGCGCGGCAATTCGTATGGAAGGTCAAATCACGGTCTTCACTTATCAGGACGGCGAACCGTGCTATCGCTGCCTTAGCCGTTTGTTTGGCGAGAACGCGTTAACCTGCGTAGAAGCAGGCGTGATGGCACCGTTGATCGGCGTAATTGGTTCGTTGCAGGCAATGGAAGCGATCAAACTGCTGGCAGGTTATGGTAAACCGACCAGCGGGAAAATCGTCATGTACGATGCGATGACCTGCCAGTTTCGTGAAATGAAACTGATGCGCAATCCGGGGTGTGAAGTGTGCGGGCAGTAATTGCCACCTCCAGGCCTGATAAGACGCGGCACTCCGCCACGTCATCAGCAATTTATGAGGATGCAGAACGTCCGGTTAAATCGACGTTCTGCCAAACGCTCCCTGCCAGTCCTGCTCAAACTTCGCCACAGCGGCATCAACCGCCGGATAGCTAATCATCTGTTGTGCCACATCCAGTGGCAGAGTAATTGATTCACATCCTGCCAGTAAGCAGTCCAGCGCCTGACGCGGGGTTTTGAAACTCGCTGCCAGCACTTTCGCCTGCGGCGCATGCATTTTCAATAACTGGTGTAAGTCGGTCACAGTCTGAATGCCGCTACCGCCCTGAGCATCAATACGATTAACGTAAGGCGCAACATATTCCGCACCTGCCAGCGCCGACAGCAGCCCTTGTGCTGCGCCATATACCGCGGTTCCCAGCGTCGGAATCCCTTCCGCTTTTAACATCTTAATAGCTGCCAGCCCCTCGGCGGTCACCGGAACTTTCACCACGATATCCGCAATAATAGAACGCAATTTACGTGCGTCATTCACCATCCCTTCAGCAGTGGTAGCCATTACCTGGGCAAACAGACGCCCCTGACCGCCCATCGCTTCATGAAGTTCCGGAAGCACAACCTCCAGCGGTTTTTTACCCGCGGCGATAATGCTTGGGTTAGTGGTCACACCCGCCAGCGGAAAAATACGTGACAGCGCCTTCACCGCAACAACGTCTGAAGTATCCAGATACAGTTCCATAACCATCCTCAAAATGTACTTTTTGTCTGAATGTAGACTATCACGGGAAAACTCTCTGAACAGTTGACGCACATCAATCTAACTTTCATTCGAAAGTATTTTAATGTTTGAACGAAACAGAGAGACAACTATGATTTTCAATATTCAGCGCTACTCGACCCATGATGGCCCCGGTATCCGCACGGTCGTATTTCTTAAAGGCTGTTCGCTGGGCTGCCGCTGGTGTCAGAACCCGGAAAGCCGCGCCCGCACGCAGGATCTGCTGTATGACGCACGACTGTGTCTGGAAGGCTGCGAGCTGTGCGCTAAGGCCGCGCCGGAAGTGATTGAGCGCGCGCTGAATGGTTTGCTTATTCATCGGGAAAAGTTAACCCCGGAGCATCTAACGGCGTTAACCGACTGCTGCCCGACACAGGCGTTAACCGTGTGTGGTGAAGTGAAAAGCGTTGAGGAGATCATGGCGACCGTTCTGCGCGATAAACCGTTTTACGATCGCAGCGGCGGCGGCTTAACGCTTTCTGGCGGTGAACCGTTTATGCAGCCGGAAATGGCGACGGCGCTACTGCAAGCCAGCCACGAGGCAGGCATTCATACTGCGGTAGAAACCTGTCTGCATGTGCCGTGGAAATATATCGCCCCTTCTCTGCCCTATATCGATCTGTTTCTTGCCGATTTAAAACACGTTGCCGACGCACCGTTTAAACAGTGGACCGACGGTAACGCCGCCAGGGTGCTGGATAACCTGAAAAAACTCGCCGCTGCAGGCAAAAAAATCATTATCCGCGTGCCGCTGATTCAGGGCTTTAATGCCGACGAAACCTCTGTAAAAGCCATTACCGATTTTGCCGCCGACGAGCTGCACGTTGGCGAAATTCATTTCCTGCCCTACCACACGCTGGGCATCAACAAATATTACTTACTTAATCTGCCCTATGACGCCCCGGAAAAACCGCTTGATGCGCCAGAACTGCTCGACTTTGCCCAGCAGTATGCCTGCCAGAAAGGGTTAACCGCGACCTTACGAGGATAACAACCATGACCACACTGAAACTGGACACGCTCAGCGACCGCATTAAAGCGCACAAAAATGCGCTGGTGCATATTGTGAAACCGCCGGTCTGTACCGAGCGCGCGCAGCACTATACTGAGATGTATCAACAACATCTCGATAAGCCGATCCCGGTACGTCGCGCGCTGGCGCTGGCGCATCACCTGGCGAATCGCACCATCTGGATCAAGCACGATGAGTTGATCATTGGCAACCAGGCAAGCGAAGTTCGCGCCGCGCCGATCTTCCCGGAATATACCGTCTCCTGGATCGAAAAAGAGATTGATGATCTGGCAGATCGTCCCGGTGCTGGTTTTGCGGTGAGCGAAGAGAACAAACGCGTTCTGCATGAAGTGTGCCCGTGGTGGCGCGGTCAGACCGTACAGGATCGCTGCTACGGCATGTTTACCGATGAGCAAAAAGGTCTGCTGGCGACCGGCATCATTAAAGCGGAAGGCAATATGACCTCCGGTGATGCGCACCTGGCGGTCAATTTCCCGCTGCTGCTGGAAAAAGGGCTTGATGGTCTGCGCGAGAAAGTAGCGGAACGTCGCTCGCGCATCAACCTGACGGTGCTGGAAGATTTACACGGAGAGCAGTTCCTGAAAGCGATTGATATCGTGCTGGTGGCAGTCAGTGAACACATTGAACGTTTCGCTGCCCTGGCGCGTGAAATGGCCACGACCGAAACCCGCGAAAGCCGTCGCGATGAACTGCTGGCGATGGCAGAAAACTGCGATCTTATCGCCCACCAACCGCCGCAGACTTTCTGGCAGGCGCTGCAACTGTGTTACTTCATCCAGTTGATATTGCAGATCGAATCTAACGGTCACTCGGTATCGTTTGGTCGTATGGACCAGTATCTCTACCCGTACTATCGCCGCGACGTTGAACTGAACCAGACACTGGATCGTGAACACGCCATCGAGATGCTGCATAGCTGCTGGTTAAAATTGCTGGAAGTGAACAAAATCCGCTCCGGCTCGCACTCGAAAGCCTCTGCGGGAAGTCCGCTGTATCAGAACGTCACCATTGGCGGACAAAATCTGGTTGATGGTCAACCAATGGACGCGGTGAATCCACTCTCTTACGCGATCCTCGAATCCTGCGGTCGCCTGCGTTCCACTCAGCCTAACCTCAGCGTGCGTTACCATGCAGGAATGAGCAACGATTTCCTCGACGCCTGCGTACAGGTGATCCGTTGCGGCTTCGGGATGCCGGCGTTCAACAACGACGAAATCGTCATCCCGGAATTTATTAAACTCGGTATTGAACCGCAGGACGCTTACGACTATGCAGCGATTGGTTGTATCGAAACCGCCGTCGGTGGCAAATGGGGCTATCGCTGTACCGGCATGAGCTTTATCAACTTCGCCCGTGTGATGCTGGCGGCGCTGGAAGGCGGTCGTGATGCCACCAGCGGCAAAGTGTTCCTGCCACAAGAAAAAGCGTTGTCGGCAGGTAACTTCAACAACTTCGATGAAGTGATGGACGCGTGGGATACGCAAATCCGTTACTACACCCGCAAATCAATCGAAATTGAGTATGTCGTCGACACCATGCTGGAAGAGAACGTACACGATATTCTCTGCTCGGCGCTGGTGGATGACTGTATTGAGCGAGCGAAAAGTATCAAGCAAGGCGGCGCGAAATATGACTGGGTTTCTGGCCTGCAGGTTGGCATTGCCAACCTCGGCAACAGCCTGGCGGCAGTGAAGAAACTGGTATTTGAACAGGGCGCGATTGGTCAGCAACAGCTGGCTGCCGCACTGGCGAATGACTTCGACGGCCTGACTCATGAGCAGCTGCGTCAGCGGCTGATTAACGGTGCGCCGAAGTACGGCAACGACGATGATACCGTCGATACGCTGCTGGCTCGCGCTTATCAGACCTATATCGACGAACTGAAACAGTACCATAACCCGCGCTACGGTCGTGGTCCGGTTGGCGGCAACTATTACGCGGGTACGTCGTCTATCTCCGCTAACGTACCGTTTGGCGCGCAGACTATGGCAACGCCGGACGGGCGTAAAGCCCACAGCCCGCTGGCAGAAGGCGCAAGCCCGGCTTCCGGTACTGATCATCTTGGCCCTACTGCGGTCATTGGCTCGGTGGGTAAACTGCCTACGGCAGCGATTCTCGGCGGCGTGTTGCTCAACCAGAAACTGAATCCAGCAACACTGGAGAACGAATCTGACAAGCAGAAACTGATGATCCTGCTGCGCACCTTCTTCGAGGTGCATAAAGGCTGGCATATTCAGTACAACATCGTTTCCCGCGAAACGCTGCTGGAAGCGAAAAAACATCCGGATCAGTACCGCGATCTGGTAGTGCGTGTCGCGGGTTATTCCGCCTTCTTCACTGCGCTCTCTCCAGACGCACAGGACGATATCATCGCCCGTACTGAACATATGCTGTAATCTCCTCAGCCCGGCGGCGTCGTCGCCGGGCTAAATCATTCACATCATCAATTTCATCCTTACTTTCATTCGAAATATAATTTGTGCTCTACGTCACATTGTTATTACACTGTTACGGTTTCATTTTCGAGCCAGGAGCACACCTATGAGCGTAAAAGTTATCGTCACAGACATGGACGGTACTTTTCTTAACGACGCCAAAACGTACAACCAACCACGTTTTATGGCGCAATATCAGGAACTGAAAAAGCGCGGCATTAAGTTCGTTGTCGCCAGCGGTAATCAGTATTACCAGCTTATTTCGTTCTTTCCTGAGCTAAAGGATGAGATCTCTTTTGTCGCGGAAAACGGCGCACTGGTTTACGAACATGGCAAGCAACTGTTCCACGGCGAACTGACCCGACATGAATCGCGGATTGTTATTGGCGAGTTGCTAAAAGATAAGCAACTCAATTTTGTCGCCTGCGGTCTGCAAAGTGCATATGTCAGCGAAAACGCCCCCGAAGCATTCGTCGCACTGATGGCAAAACACTACCATCGCCTGAAACCTGTAAAAGATTATCAGGAGATTGACGACGTACTGTTCAAGTTTTCGCTCAACCTGCCGGATGAACAAATCCCGTTAGTGATCGACAAACTGCACGTAGCGCTCGACGGCATTATGAAGCCGGTTACCAGTGGTTTTGGCTTTATCGACCTGATTATTCCTGGCCTGCATAAAGCGAATGGTATTTCGCGGTTACTGAAACGCTGGGATCTGTCACCGCAAAATGTGGTAGCGATTGGCGACAGCGGTAACGATGCGGAGATGCTGAAAATGGCGCGTTATTCCTTTGCGATGGGCAATGCTGCGGAAAACATTAAACAAATCGCCCGTTACGCTACCGATGATAATAATCATGAAGGCGCGCTGAATGTGATTCAGGCGGTGTTGGATAATATCGCTCCTTTCAATAGTTGATCTTCCCCCTGGCCGAAGTGACCACTTCGGCCTCTCTCCTTTTTGCTCGCTTTGTGCACTGACTCAAGATTTTTATCTTGCGTTAACTTATTTTTAACTTAATGTATCAATCGTAATCATTTTACTTTCGAATGAAAGAAGCGAGGTTGATATGACTTTTTCCTGTGAGACGCTGCCCACAGATGCGAAAGCAGCTATCCGAGAGATGAAAGCTGCGCTGCGGGAACAGCTCAGTGATGTGCAACAGGTTTTCGATACACTCTCTGCAAAAATCGAAACGCGTGTTGCTGAAATCGATGCCCTAAAAGCGCAAGGGCTGCCGGTTTGGCCGGAAGTTTCTTATAGTGATATTGCCGCAGGTACAGTAAGCGATGCCACTCGCAATGAAATTAAACGTCGCGGCTGTGCAGTCATAAAAGGCCATTTCCCTCGCGAGCAGGCGATGGCGTGGGATCGTGCCATGCTCGATTATCTTGATATCAATCATTTTGATGATGTTTATAAAGGCCCTGGCGACAGTTTTTTCGGCTCGCTGGAGGCTTCTCGTCCCGAAATCTATCCCATTTACTGGTCGCAAGCACAGATGCAGGCGCGGCAGAGCGAAAACATGGCTGCTGTGCAATCTTTTCTAAACCGACTGTGGACGTCTGAAAGCAACGGCAAACAGTGGTTTAATCCTGATATCAGTGTGATTTATCCAGACAGGATCCGCCGCCGCCCTCCAGGTACTACATCTAAAGGCCTAGGCGCGCATACCGATTCTGGTGCGCTGGAACGGTGGTTATTACCCGCTTATCAGCGCGTTTTTGCCAATGTGTTTAATGGTAATTTCGATGATTACGATCCCTGGGATGCTGCACACCGGACCGATGTCGAAGAGTACACGGTAGATAACACTACAAAATGTTCGGTGTTCCGCACGTTTCAAGGCTGGACGGCGCTCTCTGATATGTTATCGGGTCAGGGATTGTTACATGTGGTGCCTATCCCGGAAGCGATGGCGTATGTTTTATTGCGCCCGCTGCTGGATGACGTACCGGACGATGAACTGTGCGGGGTTGCACCTGGCAAAGTTCTGCCCATTTCAGAGAAATGGCATCCACTACTGCTTAAAGCGCTGACTTCCATTCCCGCGATAACAGCAGGGGATTCCGTCTGGTGGCACTGCGATGTGATTCACTCCGTCGCGCCAGTAGACAATCAACAGGGTTGGGGCAACGTGATGTACATCCCTGCTGCGCCAATGTGCGAGAAAAATCGGGCTTATGCACACAAAGTCAAAATGGCGCTGGAAAAAGGCGCATCACCTGGCGACTTCCCGCGGGAAGATTATGAAGCAAACTGGGAAGGCCGCTTTAAGCTGGAGGATCTGAACATTCACGGTAAGCGAGCGTTGGGCATGGATGTTTGAGAGTTAATGGAAGTGAATTGATGTGGGATTAAGAAAATCGATTCGACGTTACTCAGATTGCTGACAAGTGCGCTTTCTTAATGCCTGATAAGCGTAGCGCATCAGGCTATTTTGCATTTGTCATCAGCCGCCGTCACCCCGACAGTATCGGGGTGACGGATAATAACTTACTCGATCCCTTTACTACGCAGGTAATCTTCGTAATTACCGCTAAAGTCAATAACGCGTTCCGGGGTGATTTCCAGAATGCGGGTCGCCAGGGAGCTTACAAACTCACGGTCGTGTGAAACAAAGATCAGCGTGCCCTGATACAGTTCCAGCGCCATGTTCAGCGACTCAATGGATTCCATATCCAGGTGGTTGGTCGGTTCGTCCATGATCAGAATGTTCGGCTTCTGCATCATTAACTTACCAAACAGCATCCGCCCTTTTTCTCCACCGGAAAGCACTTTCGCTGGCTTTTTGATGTCGTCCTGGCTGAACAGCAAACGACCGAGAATGCTGCGTACCGCCTGCTCGTCATCGCCTTCCTGCTTCCACTGACTCATCCATTCGAACACGGTCAGATCATTTTCGAACTCATATTCGTGGTCCTGGGCGTAGTAACCAATGCGCGCGTTTTCAGACCATTTTACGGTGCCGCTGTCCGGTTGCAGATCGCCCACCAGCGTTTTCAGCAGCGTTGATTTACCGACGCCGTTGGTACCCAGTACCGCCAGTTTTTCACCGACTTCCAGCAGCAGGTTGAGATTTTTAAACAGTGGACCGTTATCAAACCCTTTGGTCAGACCTTCCACTTCCAGCGCGTTACGGAACAGTTTCTTATCCTGTTCAAAACGGATGAACGGATTCTGACGGCTGGAGGCTTTCACCTCTTCCAGTTTGATTTTATCAATCTGGCGCGCGCGCGAAGTTGCCTGGCGAGATTTCGAGGCGTTGGCGCTAAAGCGGCTAACGAAAGATTGCAGCTCAGCAATCTGCGCTTTCTTCTTGGCGTTATCGGCCAGCAGACGTTCACGCGCCTGGGTCGCCGCCGTCATGTACTCATCGTAGTTACCCGGATAAACGCGCAGCTCGCCGTAATCCAGATCCGCCATGTGGGTACAAACCATGTTAAGGAAGTGACGGTCGTGCGAGATGATGATCATGGTGCTGTCACGCTCGTTCAGCACCTGTTCCAGCCAACGAATGGTGTCGATGTCGAGGTTGTTGGTCGGTTCGTCGAGCAGGAGAATGTCCGGATCAGCAAACAGCGCCTGCGCCAGCAGCACACGCAGCTTCCAGCCAGGAGCAACTTCACTCATCGGGCCGTAGTGCTGTTCCACTGGAATTCCCACGCCAAGCAACAGTTCACCGGCGCGAGCTTCCGCAGAGTAACCGTCCATTTCGCCGTATTTCACTTCCAGATCGGCCACTTTATAGCCGTCTTCTTCACTCATTTCCGGCAAAGCATAGATGCGGTCACGCTCCTGCTTCACTTCCCACAACTCTTTATGCCCCATGATCACCGTATCCAGCACAGTGAACTCTTCAAAGGCAAACTGATCCTGACGCAGCTTACCAATGCGCTCGTTGGGATCGAGGGAAACGTTACCCAACGTCGGCTCTAAGTCGCCGCCGAGGATCTTCATAAAGGTGGATTTACCACTACCGTTCGCGCCAATCAGGCCGTAACGGTTGCCGCCGCCGAATTTGACGGAAATGTTTTCAAACAACGGCTTACTGCCGAACTGCATGGTGACGTTACTGGAAACTAACACAGGCGTATCCTGAAAAGAGATATGACAAACCGCGCATTATGCCATAAGTCTGAAAGAAGATCCTGCTCCTCGCTTAAGGTCTACACTCAAGCCAAAGGCAAAAAATGTGATTTCCTACACATCTGATTTCACTGTGAGCTGGAATGAACTTATAATGCGCTTCCAATACTCTAATATTCTCAACCCAATGGCCTGCCAGGCACAAAATCTCGCTTAACATGAATATGAAATTGAAAACATTATTCGCAGCGGCCTTCGCTGTTGTCGGCTTTTGCAGTACCGCCTCTGCGGTAACTTATCCTCTGCCAACCGACGGGAGTCGCCTGGTTGGTCAGAATCAGGTGATCACCATTCCTGAAGGTAACACTCAGCCGCTGGAGTATTTTGCCGCCGAGTACCAGATGGGGCTTTCCAATATGATGGAAGCGAACCCCGGTGTGGATACCTTCCTGCCGAAAGGCGGTACTGTACTGAACATTCCGCAGCAGCTGATCCTGCCGGATACCGTTCATGAAGGCATCGTCATTAACAGTGCAGAGATGCGTCTGTATTACTATCCGAAAGGAACCAACACCGTTATCGTGCTGCCGATCGGCATTGGTCAGTTAGGCAAAGACACGCCTATCAACTGGACCACCAAAGTTGAGCGTAAAAAAGCAGGCCCGACCTGGACGCCAACCGCTAAAATGCACGCAGAGTACCGCGCTGCGGGCGAACCGCTTCCGGCTGTCGTTCCGGCAGGTCCGGATAACCCGATGGGTCTGTATGCACTCTACATCGGTCGCCTGTACGCAATCCATGGCACCAACGCCAACTTCGGTATCGGCCTGCGTGTAAGTCATGGTTGTGTGCGTCTGCGTAACGAAGACATCAAATTCCTGTTCGAGAAAGTACCAGTCGGTACCCGCGTACAGTTTATTGATGAGCCGGTAAAAGCGACTACCGAACCAGACGGCAGCCGTTACATTGAAGTCCATAACCCGCTGTCTACCACCGAAGCCCAGTTTGAAGGTCAGGAAATTGTGCCAATTACCCTGACGAAGAGCGTGCAGACAGTGACCGGTCAGCCAGATGTTGACCAGGTTGTTCTTGATGAAGCGATCAAAAATCGTTCCGGGATGCCGGTTCGTCTGAATTAATCGTCAAAACGTAAAACAAAGGCGGACTCATAATCCGCCTTTTTAATTTGCCAGACCTTATCCCGCCGGGATCATAACCAACAAAACATATCCCACCAGCGCCGCCCACAACAGCATCGGTATTGAATAGAGATGGAAACGCCACCAGATACGGCGATCGTTCGCCATCCGTAACGCAATCAAATTTGCCAGCGATCCGGGTAATAAACCAAAGCCACCCACGTTTACCGCCCATGCCAGTAATAAAGACGGCGGCACATAATTGAGCAGCAAAATCGTGCTCGGCACGTTACTGATCACCTGCGATAAACCGATTGCCGTTAACCATAATCCGGGTTCGGATAAATGACTCACGTTACTTAACACCCCCTGCAAAGCTGGCAGTTGGGTTAGTAAATGGACGTCGATAAACATCGCCATAAACACCAGCAGCAGCGTCCAGTCCACACTGAGCAACACGCGACGTGCCAGCAGCGCAAAGCCCACCGCCACAATCACCAGTCCCCACAGCTCTTGTTTTAACTCCAGCGCCATCAGAAAGACGATATACAGCCCCAGACAACTCCACACCAGCCGCGGTTTCCACTCCGGCGTTTGCGCCCCCGTATGGTATTGCAGCGCCTTTCCAGGGAAACAACACCAGCACAGGAGCAGGAGCGTCAGCATCATTGCGCCAGCCAGTGGTGCCATTTGGGCAATAAATCCGGCAAACGAAAGACCAGAACGTCCCCAGATAAGAATATTTTGCGGGTTGCCAATTGGCGTCAGTAGCGAACCAGCGTTGACTGCCAGCGCTTCAAAAATAATCAGCCGATTAACCGGGATCTCACACAGTCTTTTTAGCGTGATAGTCAGCGGAACAACAATAAACAGCGCGACATCGTTGGTCAGAAAGGTAGAAAGCAGCGCCGCCGCCAGCACCATAAACATCGCCAGCCGACGCTCCGTAGCAAAGCGGCGCACCATTTTGCGCCCCAGCACATCAAAATAACCGCTTAGCTCCACACCTTTAGTCAGCAGCATCAGGCCGCTTAAGGTGATGATGGTGTGCCAGTCGATAGCAGCAGGCCAGGATTTCGGTGCAAAGGGAACAAAAAAACTTAATCCGATGCCAACAAGAATTAATAACTGAAAAAAACGATCGCCTTGCAGCGTGCGTAAAAAAGGCAGGCTCATTTGGCACCGTGTTTCTGGGTAAACAAACGAAAGGCATCCAGCGTCTCTTCACTAACATGGTGCTCCATGCCTTCCGCGTCGCGACGGGCGATTTCCGGACTGACGCCCAACACCAACAAGAAATTTTCGACTATCTGATGTCGCTCGCGGCTTTCCTGCGCCAGTTTCTCTCCTTCTGCCGTTAAAAACACGCCACGCCAGGGGATCATTTCAATCAGCCCCATGGTTGCCAGCCGCTTAAGCATTTTCGCCACCGTCGGTTGCGAAACCCCCAGACGAGCAGCCATGTCCACCTGACGAGCTTCCCCCACTTCCCTGATCAAGTCAGAAATCAGCTCAACGTAATCATCAATAAGCTCGCGCCGATGCGCCTCTCTGACCTGGCGGAACCCTTCAACGTGCTCTTCCACGTTCACTAACTGCGTCACTTTTTTTGCTGTTGGCGTACCTGCGCGACGACTCATTGTGCTTCCTCATTATGGTGACGCATACCTAGCGTTCTCATTTCGTGCGCACATTGTAAACCAGAGTTGCGAAGGTACAAAAAATTAACGTTTTAGCAATAGCTATATAATATAGCCTGTGCTATATCTGTATGTAATGCAATCATCCCTCAAGGATCGACGGGATTAGCAAGTCAGGAGGTCTTATGAATGAGTTCAAGAGGTGTATGCGCGTGTTTAGTCATTCTCCCTTTAAAGTACGGTTAATGCTGCTCTCTATGTTGTGCGATATGGTCAACAACAAACCGCAGCAAGATAAACCTTCCGATAAATAGCGGCGTCGCGGTACGCCGCTTCACTCCTGCTTTTATGCAGGCACAACGCGTTTTGGTCTGAAAAACCCCACTTTTTGTCGGATTTGCAATCCCCTTCGCAAAAGATTTGTTCGTCAGTAGTTGACCTGAACGGCGGCTCGCTCTATCTTCTTGCAGCCCTGCGTATATTGCGGCTCGCGGATGCGGACCCCTTTCCCCTCTTCACGCACTCTTGCAGGTATTGACCCTTGACGCCAGGGTAAGCACATGGCGTTTGTTACGATAGTGGCATATGAATTTAACCCTCAAAGAATCGCTTGTTACCCGTAGCCGGGTATTTAGCCCGTGGACTGCGTTCTACTTTTTACAGTCGCTATTAATTAACCTCGGCTTAGGTTATCCCTTCAGTTTGCTCTACACCGCTGCGTTTACGGCTATTTTGCTTTTGCTATGGCGAACATTGCCTCGCGTACAAAAAGTTCTGGTCGGTGTCAGTTCGCTGGTGGCGGCTTGTTATTTCCCTTTTGCTCAGGCCTACGGCGCGCCTAATTTCAATACATTGCTGGCATTGCACTCCACCAATATGGAAGAGTCGACCGAAATCCTGACGATTTTTCCGTGGTACAGCTACCTGGTCGGCTTATTTATTTTTGCGCTCGGCGTAATAGCAATAAGGCGGAAAAAAGAGAGTGAAAAAGCGCGCTGGAATACCTTCGACAGCCTGTGTCTGGTATTCAGTGTGGCGACATTTTTTGTTGCTCCCATGCAAAACCTGGCCTGGGGCGGCGTATTTAAACTGAAAGATACCGGCTATCCGGTATTTCGTTTTGCTAAGGATGTCATCGTCAATAATAACGAGGTGATTGAAGAGCAAGAACGGATGGCAAAACTTTCCGGAATGAAAGATACCTGGACGGTCACTGCCGTTAAGCCGAAATATCAGACCTATGTGGTGGTGATCGGTGAAAGCGCGCGTCGCGATGCCCTCGGTGCCTTTGGCGGTCACTGGGACAATACCCCGTTTGCCAGCAGTGTTAACGGTTTGATATTTGCTGACTACATTGCCGCCAGTGGCTCCACGCAGAAATCGCTTGGCTTAACGCTCAATCGCGTAGTCGATGGCAAACCACAGTTTCAGGATAACTTTGTCACCCTGGCAAATCGCGCGGGCTTCCAGACCTGGTGGTTTTCCAACCAGGGCCAAATCGGCGAATACGATACCGCCATCGCCAGCATCGCCAAACGAGCAGATGAAGTGTACTTCCTGAAAGAAGGTAATTTTGAAGCAGATAAAAATACGAAAGACGAAGCGTTACTGGATATGACCGCTCAAGTGCTGGCGCAAGAGCACTCGCAACCGCAGCTGATTGTTCTGCATCTGATGGGCTCGCATCCGCAGGCCTGCGACAGGACACAAGGCAAATACGAAACCTTTGTGCAATCGAAAGAAACGTCGTGCTATCTCTATACCATGACGCAAACGGACGATTTACTGCGTAAGCTGTACGATCAGTTACGCAACAGCGGCAGCAGCTTCTCGCTGGTTTACTTTTCTGACCACGGTCTGGCCTTTAAAGAGCGCGGCAAAGACGTGCAATACCTTGCCCATGATGATAAATATCAGCAGAATTTCCAGGTGCCTTTTATGGTCATTTCGAGCGACGATAAAGCGCATCGGGTGATTAAAGCCCGCCGCTCTGCCAATGACTTCTTAGGCTTTTTCTCCCAGTGGACGGGAATTAAAGCGAAGGAAATTAACATCAAATACCCGTTTATATCTGAGAAGAAAGCCGGGCCGATATACATCACCAACTTCCAGTTACAGAAGGTGGATTACAACCATCTCGGAACCGATATTTTCGACCCGAAACCTTAAAAACAAAAATCCGCCCCGAGAGGCGGATTTTTTATATCACCGAAGTGATTAGAAGCGGTAACCAACACCGGCAATCCAGGTGCCTACGTCAACGCTACGAATACGGCTCTGCTCGTAAGAGAAGTCCAGAGCAACGTTTTCCATCGGGTTGAACTGCAGACCAGCACCGTAGGAGAAACCGTAGTCGCTGGTGTCGTGTTTGTAGGTCGGGTATTCAGTGGTCTGGAATTTACCATAACCCACACCCACTACACCGTAGATGCTTGCCCAGTCGTTAATGCGGTAAGCCGGACCAGCAGTGATGCCGTAGTACTGGTTTTTGTTGTAGTCACCAGAGCTTGCAGTACGGCTTTTCTCGGTGTAAGTGAAAGAACCGATCACACCCAGCGGGCTGTTGTCTTCTTCATAGCGGTATTTCAGGTTGAAACCGCCCATTTTGTTCATTTGGCCCTGAGCGTCGCTCTGTGCGTAACCGCCAGTTACGGTAGAAGTCGCAGCTACGGAAGTACCTGCGGTGAAAGCCAGAACTGCGGCCAGTGCTGAAAGACATGCAATTTTTTTCATAACCACCTCAAATGTGATTCAAATAAGTCCTAAGTTTTAAATATATCAAAAATTAATGGGAAACTCTTCGCGATTTGTGATGTCTAACGGGCCATTTCATGTAACAGAACGTTTCCATACACCGCTATCCATCTAAATTTAAATCACTTTTTCAGAGAACTGCGTAAGTATTACGCATGTTTTCCCTGTCATTCATCCAGATTATTCCTAATCACCAGACTAATGATTCCATCAATCCTGGCGCATTTTAGTCAAAACGGGGGAAAATTTTTTCAACAAATGCTCAACCAGCATTGGGTATATCCAGTACACTCCACGCTTTACTTAGGTTTAGATATTTGTGGGAGAAAGGATGCCTGGTTCATTACGTAAAATGCCGGTCTGGTTACCAATAGTCATATTGCTCGTTGCCATGGCGTCTATTCAGGGTGGAGCCTCGTTAGCTAAGTCACTTTTTCCTCTGGTGGGCGCACCGGGTGTCACTGCGCTGCGTCTGGCATTAGGAACGCTGATCCTCATCGCGTTCTTTAAGCCATGGCGACTGCGCTTTGCCAAAGAGCAGCGGTTACCGCTATTGTTTTACGGCGTTTCGCTGGGGGGGATGAATTATCTTTTTTATCTTTCTATTCAGACGGTACCGCTGGGTATTGCGGTGGCGCTGGAGTTCACCGGACCACTGGCGGTGGCGCTGTTCTCTTCTCGTCGCCCGGTAGATTTCGTCTGGGTTGTTCTGGCGGTTCTTGGTCTGTGGTTCCTGCTACCGCTGGGGCAAGACGTTTCCCATGTCGATTTAACCGGCTGTGCGCTGGCTCTGGGGGCCGGGGCTTGTTGGGCTATTTACATTTTAAGTGGGCAACGCGCAGGAGCGGAACATGGCCCTGCGACGGTGGCAATTGGTTCGTTGATTGCAGCGTTAATTTTCGTGCCAATTGGAGCGCTTCAGGCTGGTGAAGCACTCTGGCACTGGTCGGTTATTCCATTGGGTCTGGCGGTCGCTATTCTCTCGACCGCTCTGCCTTATTCGCTGGAAATGATTGCCCTCACCCGTTTGCCAACACGGACATTTGGTACGCTGATGAGCATGGAACCGGCGCTGGCTGCCGTTTCCGGGATGATTTTCCTCGGAGAAACACTGACACCCATACAGCTGCTGGCGCTCGGCGCTATCATCGCCGCTTCAATGGGGTCTACGCTGACAGTACGCAAAGAGAGCAAAATAAAAGAATTAGACATTAATTAAATTTACATTTCTGCATGGTTATGCATAACCATGCAGAATTTCTCGCTACTTTTCCTCTACACCGTCTTTATATATCGAATTATGCAAAAGCATATTTATTCCGAAAATTCCTGGCGAGCCAATAAATAAGAATTGTTCTTATCAATATAACTAACCCATTGAATTTTTATTAGTTTTGTTTTTCACGCTTGTTACCACTATTAGTGTGATAGGAACAGCCAGAATAGCGGAACACATAGCCGGTGCTATACTTAGTCTCGTTAATTACTGGGACATAACATCAAGAGGATATGAAATTATGAGTACCGCTAAATTAGTTAAATCAAAAGCGACCAATCTGCTTTATACCCGCAACGATGTCTCCGACAGCGAGAAAAAAGCAACAGTAGAGTTGCTGAATCGCCAGGTTATCCAGTTTATTGATCTTTCTTTGATTACCAAACAAGCGCACTGGAACATGCGCGGCGCTAACTTCATTGCCGTACATGAAATGCTGGATGGCTTCCGCACCGCACTGATCGATCATCTGGATACCATGGCAGAACGTGCAGTGCAGCTGGGCGGTGTAGCTCTGGGGACCACTCAAGTTATCAACAGCAAAACTCCGCTGAAAAGTTACCCGCTGGACATCCACAACGTTCAGGATCACCTGAAAGAGCTGGCTGACCGTTACGCAATCGTCGCTAATGACGTACGCAAAGCGATTGGCGAAGCGAAAGATGACGACACCGCAGATATCCTGACCGCCGCGTCTCGCGACCTGGATAAATTCCTGTGGTTTATCGAGTCTAACATCGAATAAATCCATCGCTGATGGTGCAGAACTTTAGTACCCGATAAAAGCGGCTTCCTGACAGGAGGCCGTTTTGTTTTGCAGCCCGCCTCAACGCACTTATTTAGTGCATCCATCTGCTATCTCCAGCTGATTAAGTAAATTTTTTGTATCCACATCATCACACAATCGTTACATAAAGATTGTTTTTTCATCAGGTTTTACGCTAAATAATCACTGTGTTGAGTGCACAATTTTAGCGCACCAGTTTGGTGCCCCAGAATGGTGCATCTTCAGGGTATTGCCCTATAAATCGTGCATCACGTTTTTACCGCATCTCGATAAATCAATGAGTTGCAAAACTGGCACGATTTTTTCATATATGTGAATGTCACGCAGGGGATCGTCCCGTGGATAGAAAAAAGGAAATGCTATGAAGTCTGTATTAAAAGTTTCACTGGCTGCACTGACCCTGGCTTTTGCGGTTTCTTCTCATGCCGCGGATAAAAAATTAGTTGTCGCGACGGATACCGCCTTCGTTCCGTTTGAATTTAAACAGGGCGATAAATACGTGGGCTTTGACGTTGATCTGTGGGCTGCCATCGCTAAAGAGCTGAAGCTGGATTACGAACTGAAGCCGATGGATTTCAGTGGGATCATTCCGGCACTGCAAACCAAAAACGTCGATCTGGCGCTGGCGGGCATCACCATTACCGACGAGCGTAAAAAAGCGATCGATTTCTCTGACGGCTACTACAAAAGCGGCCTGTTAGTGATGGTGAAAGCTAACAATAACGATGTGAAAAGCGTGAAAGATCTCGACGGGAAAGTGGTTGCAGTGAAGAGCGGCACTGGCTCCGTTGATTACGCGAAAGCAAACATCAAAACTAAAGATCTGCGTCAGTTCCCGAACATTGATAACGCCTATATGGAACTGGGCACCAACCGCGCAGATGCCGTTCTGCACGATACGCCAAACATTCTGTACTTCATCAAAACCGCCGGTAACGGTCAGTTCAAAGCGGTAGGTGACTCTCTGGAAGCACAGCAATACGGTATTGCGTTCCCGAAAGGTAGCGACGAGCTGCGTGACAAAGTCAACGGCGCGTTGAAAACCCTGCGCGAGAACGGAACTTACAACGAAATCTACAAAAAATGGTTCGGTACTGAACCGAAATAATAACGCTACGCCTGTAAAGCGCACTGGCAGTTCCCTCTCCCCGCCGGGGAGAGGATTAGGGTGAGGGGCGCAAACCCGCTCCGAGGCCATTAATTACCCTGAATTTGATTATTTACACCACGGTAACAGGAACAACATATGCAGTTTGACTGGAGTGCCATCTGGCCTGCCATTCCGCTTCTGATTGAAGGTGCCAAAATGACCCTGTGGATTTCGGTCCTCGGTTTGGCTGGCGGTCTGGTGATCGGATTGCTGGCAGGTTTTGCACGCACCTTCGGTGGTTGGATAGCCAACCACGTCGCGCTGGTCTTTATTGAAGTGATCCGCGGCACACCTATCGTCGTCCAGGTGATGTTTATCTATTTCGCCCTGCCGATGGCGTTTAACGACTTACGCATCGACCCGTTTACTGCGGCGGTGGTCACCATCATGATCAACTCCGGCGCGTACATTGCGGAAATCACGCGTGGTGCGGTGCTGTCTATTCACAAAGGTTTTCGTGAAGCAGGACTGGCGCTCGGTCTTTCACGTTGGGAAACCATTCGCTACGTCATTTTACCGCTGGCACTGCGTCGTATGCTGCCGCCGCTGGGTAACCAGTGGATCATCAGCATTAAAGACACCTCGCTGTTTATTGTTATCGGCGTGGCGGAACTGACCCGTCAGGGGCAAGAAATTATTGCCGGTAACTTCCGCGCCCTTGAGATCTGGAGCGCCGTGGCGGTGTTCTATCTGATTATTACCCTGGTGCTGAGCTTTATTCTGCGTCGTCTGGAAAGAAGGATGAAAATCCTGTGATTGAATTTAAAAACGTCTCCAAGCATTTTGGTCCAACCCAGGTGCTGCACAATATCGATTTGAACATTGCTCAGGGCGAAGTCGTGGTGATTATCGGGCCGTCCGGTTCCGGTAAATCGACCCTGCTGCGCTGCATCAACAAACTGGAAGAAATCACCTCCGGCGATCTGATTGTCGATGGCCTGAAGGTTAACGATCCGAAAGTTGACGAGCGCCTGATTCGCCAGGAAGCAGGTATGGTGTTCCAGCAGTTTTACCTCTTCCCGCATCTGACGGCGCTGGAAAACGTCATGTTTGGTCCGCTACGCGTGCGTGGCGCGAACAAAGAAGAGGCGGAAAAACTGGCACGTGAGCTGCTGGCGAAAGTCGGTCTGGCAGAACGTGCACATCACTACCCTTCCGAACTTTCTGGTGGTCAACAGCAGCGTGTGGCCATCGCCCGCGCGCTGGCGGTGAAGCCGAAAATGATGCTGTTTGATGAACCGACTTCCGCTCTTGACCCGGAACTGCGCCATGAAGTGCTGAAGGTTATGCAGGATCTGGCTGAAGAAGGGATGACGATGGTGATCGTGACACACGAAATCGGTTTTGCCGAGAAAGTAGCTTCGCGCCTGATCTTTATCGACAAAGGCCGGATTGCGGAAGATGGCGATCCGCAGGTGTTGATCAAGAACCCACCGAGCCAGCGCTTGCAGGAATTTTTGCAGCACGTCTCTTAACTTCTCAGCCTCCCTTTCCCCCGAAAGGGAGGCACACCAGATTCCTCTCATTTAAAATCGCCCCTCCCCCAGCATCTATACTTATCTTTTTGCTCTGTTTTCTCACTGGAGGAGTCATGCGGTGGATCCTGTTCATCCTCTTCTGCCTGCTGGGCGCACCTGCCCACGCGGTATCCATACCCGGCGTTACAACCACAACGACAACGGACTCAACGACTGAACCGGCCCCGGAACCGGATATCGAACAAAAAAAAGCGGCCTATGGCGCACTGGCGGATGTGCTGGATAATGACACCTCGCGTAAAGAGTTGATCGACCAGTTGCGCACCGTCGCCGCGACGCCCCCTGCGGAACCCGTACCGAAGATCGTGCCGCCGACGCTGGTTGAAGAGCAAACCGTGCTGCAAAAAGTCACCGAAGTCAGCCGCCATTATGGTGAAGCCCTTTCCGCCCGCTTCGGACAACTTTATCGCAATATCACCGGCTCCCCGCATAAGCCGTTTAATCCACAAACCTTCAGCAATGCGTTGACCCATTTTTCAATGTTAGCGGTATTAGTGTTTGGTTTTTACTGGCTGATTCGCCTGTGCGCACTTCCGCTGTATCGCAAAATGGGCCAGTGGGCGCGGCAAAAAAATCGTGAGCGCAGTAACTGGTTGCAGCTTCCGGCGATGATTATCGGGGCGTTTATTATCGACCTGCTATTACTGGCACTGACATTATTTGTCGGTCAGGTTTTAAGCGACAACCTGAATGCGGGCAGTCGCACCATCGCTTTCCAACAAAGTTTGTTTCTCAGCGCCTTTGCCCTGATTGAATTTTTCAAAGCCGTACTACGCCTGATTTTTTGCCCAAACGTGGCGGAACTGCGCCCGTTCACGATTCATGACGAGACCGCCCGTTACTGGAGTCGTCGCCTGAGCTGGTTAAGCAGCCTGATTGGCTATGGCCTGATTGTCGCCGTGCCGATTATCTCTAATCAGGTGAATGTACAGATAGGTGCGCTGGCGAACGTCATCATTATGCTGTGCATGACCGTCTGGGCGTTGTACCTGATCTTTCGTAATAAAAAAGAGATTACCCAGCATTTGCTCAACTTCGCGGAGCATTCGCTGGCCTTTTTCAGCCTGTTTATCCGCGCCTTTGCGCTGGTGTGGCACTGGCTGGCAAGTGCCTATTTTATCGTGCTGTTTTTCTTTTCGTTGTTCGATCCGGGCAACAGCCTGAAATTTATGATGGGTGCAACGGTGCGCAGCCTGGCGATTATTGGTATCGCAGCATTTGTTTCCGGTATGTTTTCCCGCTGGCTGGCGAAAACCATCACCCTCTCGCCACATACTCAGCGTAACTATCCGGAGCTACAAAAACGGTTGAATGGCTGGCTGTCGGCGGCGCTGAAAACGGCGCGTATTCTGACAGTCTGCGTGGCGGTAATGCTGCTGTTGAGCGCATGGGGATTGTTCGATTTCTGGAACTGGCTGCAAAACGGTGCGGGGCAGAAAACCGTAGATATCCTGATCCGTATCGCACTCATTCTTTTCTTCTCGGCGGTTGGCTGGACAGTGCTCGCCAGTTTGATCGAAAACCGGCTGGCTTCGGATATTCATGGCCGCCCGCTACCCAGCGCCCGTACGCGTACCCTGCTGACGCTGTTTCGTAACGCGCTGGCGGTGATTATCAGTACCATCACCATCATGATTGTGTTGTCGGAAATCGGCGTTAATATCGCGCCATTGCTGGCAGGTGCCGGGGCATTAGGTCTGGCTATCTCTTTTGGTTCGCAAACGCTGGTGAAAGATATTATCACCGGGGTATTTATTCAGTTTGAAAACGGCATGAACACTGGAGATTTGGTGACTATCGGGCCGTTGACCGGCACTGTGGAACGGATGTCGATTCGCTCCGTGGGCGTACGCCAGGATACCGGGGCGTATCACATCATTCCGTGGTCTTCGATAACCACCTTTGCTAACTTTGTCCGCGGCATTGGTTCGGTAGTGGCAAATTATGATGTTGATCGCCATGAAGATGCTGATAAAGCCAATCAGGCACTGAAAGATGCGGTAGCGGAATTAATGGAAAACGAAGAAATTCGTGGGCTGATTATTGGTGAACCGAATTTTGCCGGGATTGTCGGCTTAAGCAATACCGCGTTTACACTGCGTGTTTCGTTCACCACGCTGCCACTCAAACAGTGGACGGTACGCTTTGCCCTCGACAGCCAGGTGAAAAAACATTTCGACCTGGCGGGCGTTCGCGCGCCGGTACAGACTTATCAGGTGCTGCCTGCTCCGGGCGCGGCCCCGGCTGAACCGCTGCCGCCGGGGGAGCCAACGCTTTAACGCTGGCGATTGACAAAACGGCGGCGCTGCTCGTCGTTCATAAAGGTCCAGGCAATAAAGCGACTCTGCTTTTGCCCCTGGGCCATCTCTTTTTTAACCACTTTCACCGCGCCCACGTCCGTCAGAGCACGATACAACGGCGGCAAGTTTTCGCCACGAGATACCAGCGAGGTAAACCACATCACCTGCTTCGCGAAGCCTTTGCTCTCTTCAATCATCTTTTTGATAAAAGCGACTTCACCGCCTTCACACCACAACTCCTGTTGCTGACCACCAAAGTTCAGTACATCGTCTTTGTTCAGCCCCAAGTTACGGCGTTTACGTTCACTACCTGCCCGTGCCGCAGCGGCGGAATCGTGGAATGGCGGGTTACACAAGGTCGCGTCGTATTGCTCGTTTTTATGGATGATGCCGTTAAAAATCGCCCCACTCTCTTTTTGCCGACGCAGACGAATGGCGCGGTTAAGCCCCGGATTAGCACTGATGATCGCCTGCGCACTGCTTAACGCCTGGCTGCTGGTTTCACTACCAGTAAAACGCCAGCCATATTCATGTACGCCAATCAGCGGATAAATACAGTTCGCACCAACGCCGATATCCAGAATGCTGGCATTCGCTGGAATTGTTCCGCTTGCTTCAGCCAGTAAATCGGCAAGGTGATGAATATAATCCGCCCGGCCCGGTACTGGCGGGCAGAGAAAACCGTCCGGGATATCCCAGTTCGCTACGGCGTAAAAATGGGCCAGCAACGCCTTATTGAGCGCCTTCACCGCCAGCGGATTGGCAAAGTCTACGCTTTGCTCCCCGGCGGGTGTAAGCGTGAGGAATTGACTGAGTTCAGGATTGACCTGACAAAGCGTGGCGAGATCGTAGCGGCTGTGATGACGGTTGCGCGGATGCAACCCCGGTTTCTGGGCGGACATAGCATTCTCCTTTAAGCAGCGGCGTAAGATACCCGCATAACGCGACAGGGTAAATATCTGGCTGCGTTTATCATTTCTATAAACCTTCACATGGCTATGGTTTATGGCAATTCATCATAAAAATCATCATCATGCATGTTATTGATTTGTCTTATTTTGTAAAAATATATCGTTCAAAAAACAAGCACATCTCTGTCAATTTTTTGCGTCATTTTCATCGTCCAGGCGACCTACACTTATCAGGCACTACCCGTTGTATTTATGAGGATGTCATTATGAAAAAGTGCCTCACACTACTGATTGCCACCGTCCTGAGCGGAATCTCTCTCACGGCTTATGCCGCGCAACCGATGAGTAACCTGGACAGCGGTCAGCTACGGCCCGCCGGTACCGTTTCGGCAACTGGCGCATCAAACCTAAGCGATCTGGAGGATAAACTGGCAGAAAAAGCGCGCGAACAAGGCGCGAAAGGTTATGTCATTAATTCCGCAGGCGGAAATGACCAGATGTTCGGTACTGCAACCATCTACAAATAACCCCACCAACGTAACTGCATTCGCCTCTGGATGCAGTTTTCGCCTGTTTTGTAATCAAAAAACATCAAATATGAACGCAATGTAAATAAATGTATTTCTTTTTCGCGCAATGGGTGATAGAAAATCGCGCCAAGTGATAATGCTTATCAAAATTATTATCACTTGCACGAACGCTATCACGGGATTAACAGTGGCATCGCATCCGCAGAGATGCTTTCTCGTGGCAGTGAAAATTTCAACATATAAGAAAAAGTCACCTGCAAAATGGAAAACAATCGCAATTTCCCTGCCAGACAATTTCATTCGCTCACGTTCTTTGCCGGTCTTTGTATTGGTATTACGCCTGTGGCACAGGCACTCGCCGCCGAAGGGCAAGCTAACGCGGATGACACGCTGGTTGTCGAAGCATCAACGCCTTCGCTTTATGCGCCACAACAATCTGCTGATCCGAAATTCTCGCGTCCGGTAGCGGATACTACCCGCACGATGACGGTGATTTCTGAACAAGTGATTAAAGATCAGGGCGCAACCAACCTTACCGACGCGCTCAAAAACGTCCCCGGCGTGGGTGCGTTTTTTGCGGGTGAGAACGGTAACTCCACCACTGGCGACGCCATTTATATGCGTGGTGCCGATACCTCTAACAGTATTTATATTGATGGCATTCGCGATATCGGCAGCGTCTCGCGCGACACCTTCAATACCGAGCAGGTCGAAGTAATTAAAGGGCCGTCCGGCACCGACTACGGGCGCAGCGCGCCGACAGGCTCGATCAATATGATCAGCAAACAGCCGCGCAATGATTCGGGCATTGACGCCTCCGCCAGTATTGGCAGCGCCTGGTTCCGCCGCGGCACGCTGGACGTCAATCAGGTCATTGGTGATACCACTGCGGTGCGCCTGAATGTAATGGGCGAAAAAACGCACGATGCCGGACGCGACAAAGTCAAAAATGAGCGTTACGGCGTCGCCCCTTCTGTCGCTTTTGGCCTTGGTACAGCGAATCGTTTGTATCTTAATTATCTGCATGTCACCCAGCACAACACGCCAGACGGTGGCATTCCGACTATCGGTTTACCGGGTTATTCTGCCCCATCTGCGGGAACGGCGGCCCTGAATCATTCCGGAAAAGTTGATACTCATCACTTTTACGGCACGGATTCCGATTACGACGATTCGACCACCGACACCGCTACCATGCGTTTTGAGCACGACATCAACGATAACACCACCATTCGCAATACTACTCGTTGGTCGCGCGTGAAGCAGGATTACCTGATGACGGCGATTATGGGCGGGGCGTCGAATATTACCCAGCCCACCAGCGATGTGAATAGCTGGACCTGGTCACGCACGGCGAATACTAAAGATGTAAGTAATAAAATTCTCACCAACCAGACCAACCTGACCTCGACGTTCTATACCGGTTCTATCGGTCATGATGTCAGTACCGGCGTGGAATTTACCCGTGAAACGCAGACTAACTACGGCGTTAATCCGGTGACGTTACCTGCGGTAAATATTTATCATCCTGACAGCAGCATTCATCCCGGCGGCCTGACGCGCAACGGCGCAAACGCCAATGGTCAGACGGATACCTTCGCAATTTACGCCTTCGATACGCTGCAAATCACCCGTGATTTTGAGCTGAACGGCGGGATCCGTCTGGATAATTATCATACTGAATATGACAGTGCCACCGCCTGCGGCGGCAGCGGGCGCGGTGCCATCACCTGCCCTGCTGGCGTGGCAAAAGGTTCTCCGGTCACCACCGTCGACACCGCCAAGTCGGGCAATCTGGTGAACTGGAAAGCCGGGGCGCTGTATCACCTGACGGAAAACGGCAATGTCTATATTAACTATGCCGTTTCCCAGCAGCCTCCGGGCGGCAACAACTTCGCCCTTGCGCAGTCTGGCAGCGGTAACAGTGCCAACCGCACCGATTTTAAACCGCAAAAAGCCAACACCAGCGAGATTGGCACCAAATGGCAGGTTCTGGATAAACGCCTGTTGCTCACCGCCGCGCTGTTCCGTACTGATATCGAAAATGAAGTTGAGCAAAATGATGACGGAACTTACTCGCAATACGGTAAGAAACGCGTCGAAGGCTATGAGATATCCGTGGCCGGGAATATCACTCCCGCGTGGCAGGTGATTGGCGGCTATACCCAGCAAAAAGCAACCATCAAAAACGGCAAAGATGTTGCCCAGGATGGTTCCTCATCGCTGCCGTATACCCCGGAGCACGCCTTTACCTTATGGAGCCAGTATCAGGCAACCGATGATATTTCCGTTGGTGCGGGCGCACGCTATATCGGCAGTATGCATAAAGGTTCTGACGGCGCGGTGGGAACGCCAGCGTTTACCGAAGGTTATTGGGTCGCCGACGCTAAACTGGGGTATCGGGTTAATCGCAATCTCGACTTCCAGCTAAACGTCTACAACCTGTTTGATACCGATTACGTCGCCTCAATCAACAAGAGCGGCTACCGTTATCACCCGGGCGAGCCAAGAACCTTCTTGCTCACGGCCAATATGCATTTCTGATTCAGATGTGGGGCGCAGGCCCCACTTTTTGGAGAACTTGTATGATGTACCACATTCCCGGCGTGCTATCGCCAAAGGACGTCGCCCGTTTTCGCGAACAACTGGAACAAGCCGAATGGGTGGATGGACGCGTCACCACCGGCGCACAAGGTGCGCAAGTTAAGAACAATCAACAGGTAGACACCCGCAGCACGTTATACGCCGCCCTGCAAAATGAGGTGCTGAACGCGGTTAACCAACATGCTTTGTTCTTTGCCGCGGCCTTGCCGCGTACCCTTTCCACGCCGCTGTTTAATCGCTATCAGAACAATGAAACCTATGGTTTTCATGTGGATGGCGCAGTACGCAGTCACCCACAAAACGGCTGGATGCGCACTGACCTTTCTGCCACGCTGTTTTTAAGCGATCCACAAAGCTACGACGGCGGCGAACTGGTCGTTAATGACACCTTCGGACAACATCGGGTAAAACTCCCGGCAGGCGATCTGGTGTTGTATCCCTCCAGCAGCTTGCATTGCGTGACACCCGTAACCCGCGGCGTACGAGTGGCATCATTTATGTGGATCCAGTCGATGATCCGTGATGATAAAAAGCGCGCCATGCTGTTTGAACTGGACAACAATATTCAGTCGCTGAAAAGCCGCTACGGCGAAAGTGAAGAGATCCTGTCGCTGCTCAATCTTTATCATAATCTGCTGCGGGAATGGTCGGAGATCTGACGCTTGAACTGCCCGAGTTCGTCCCTATATTAGCTACACTTAACTGTACAAGTATTGATATGGGGAGGACGATATGGCATCCGGTTGGGCTAACGATGACGCCGTCAACGAACAGATCAACAGTACAATTGAAGATGCGATTGCCCGCGCTCGGGGTGAAATTCCGCGTGGTGAAAGCCTGTATGAATGTGAAGAGTGCGGAGCCCCCATCCCGCAGGCCCGTCGGGAAGCCATTCCTGGCGTGCGCTTATGCATTCATTGTCAGCAGGAGAAAGATTTACAAAAACCAGCTTATACAGGATATAATCGCAGAGGTTCGAAAGACAGCCAGTTACGTTAACTACAACTGGCGGGATGTATAGCGAGTATAATTTGTATTTTGCGTGGCATTCCGTGCCTTTAACGCTGTCGTGACTGCCACGCTGCATAAAACAAGTCCATAAGTTCAACAAATAAATGGATTATCAGTATGTTAGATATCAATCAATTTATTTGAACAAGGCGGTCAATTCTCTTCGATTTTATCTCTCGAAAAAAAACGTGATACTCATCACATCGACGAAACAACGTCACTTATACAAAAATCACCTGCGAGAGATTAATTATGAAAACTATCAATACTGTTGTTGCTGCTATGGCTCTTTCAACTCTGTCATTTGGTGTGTTTGCCGCGGAACCGGTAACGGCATCCCAGGCACAGAACATGAATAAAATCGGCGTGGTTTCTGCCGATGGTGCATCCACCCTCGATGCCCTGGAAGCGAAACTGGCTGAGAAAGCTGCGGCAGCTGGGGCGAGTGGATACAGCATCACTTCTGCCACCAACAACAATAAATTAAGCGGTACTGCGGTAATTTATAAGTAATTCGTAAGCCGGATCAGGCGTTTACGCTACGTCCAGCACAAGTATTTCCCTGTCTGTTTGCCGACAGACGCATATGCTCTAACCCTCATTGATCCTATGTTACCCTTGTTTGCCCGTCCGCCACTGGACGGGCTTTTTTTTAGCTGGCTAACTGCTGACAGAAAGCCTGCAACGTCTCTTCCGGCATACCAATCTGCCGCGCCGCATCACAAATGGCCTGCCAGCTTCCCGCATCCAATGGAATCCCCTGCTCCTGCCGTTCGCGACGCGTGTTAACTTCCCACTCGCCCGGTAGCAAAATCGGCTTATCGTCATCATGCGGCGAGGCTTTCACCCACTCGGCAAAGGCTTCGGTCTGCGCGCTACAATCCGGCGCGCCGAACAGTTCCGGGTTGATGATGATAGTGGTCATGCAGTTAAGAATGGCATCGGGACTGGTTTGTAACGTTTCCTGATGCGTCGTTTTACCGCCAGAAAGCGCCCCACCAAGAATTTCACACATTGCTGCAAGGGCGTAGCCTTTATGTTCGGCAAAGGTCAACAGCGAACCCAACGGCGACTCCTGCATTACCGCCGGATTGGTCGTCGGCACGCCGTTAACGTCAATCAGGCAACCTGGCGGCACGGGGATACCTTTATGCCAGGCGACGCGGGTTTTGCCAAATGCGATGGCGCTGGTGGCGTAATCAAGCAACAGCGGGAAATTATCTTTACGAGGGAAAACCACACAGAACGGATTGGTGCCAAAGCGGCTGTCGCGACCGTGGAACGGCGCGACCATTGGAATACCGACCACGCTAACAAAGTGGATAGAGACAAACCCCGCCGCTGCACACTGCTCCGCCCAGTAACCGATACGGCCGATATGATGCGAGTTATGTAGCGCCACGGCAGCAATACCGTGCTGATGCGCTTTCTCAATCCCCAGCGCCATCGCTTCGTGTGCCGCGACCTGACCAAATGCGCGATCGCCATCAAGCGTAACCACCGCGCCCGCTTCTTTAACGATTTTGGCATGGTGGTTAATTTGCAGATGCCCCTGACTCCAGGAACGCACATAGCTTGGGATCATGCCAATACCATGTGAATCATGCCCTGCCAGGTTTGCCGCGATTAAATGATCGGCAACTAATTTCGCTTCTTGTTCCTCGCTACCCATCTGACGAAATACAGCCTGAATAAAACTGTGCAGCGTCTGAGCATCAAAGCGATGACCACTTTCCATGGTTAACTCCTGTTTATGTTATGTGTTTGTTGTTTTTTTATGCTGCACGCCGGGCGCGGGAAGGTCAATAAAGATGCAGGAATTTCATATTGCGGTGGGGTAAAAGCCGGATGACATGGCTCATCCGGCTGAGATGAAAATTAAAATGCCTGATTAACGCGCGCCAGGCCGTCGCTGATAGTTGCCGCTTCACCCGTAGCCACCAGGCAGCAAGCCATCTGGATTTTCAGCGATTCGGGAATCGGTTCGCAGCCAGCAAGGCAACGCTCAATCCACTGCGCCGTGGTTTCTGGGTCTTTTGCTTGTGGCAGTAACTCGCTACCAGCAGGGTCCTGTTTTTCATACAGCACCCGCATCCCTTCACGGTCAATGAGATTGATCTGCGGGCAGCGCTGCGGATTAGCATACACTTCGCCTTCAGTACCATGCATTAGTAGCGCCCGCCCGCCGATATCGCTAAAGAACTTCGCGACGCGTCCAATGTATTCCGGATGCGAAACGCTGGAAAGACGCAGTGCCTCACCTTCGGCAAATGGCGTCGCCAGTTTCGCCAGGGTATGTGCACTGTTACGCACGCCCATCCGCCAGCGCATCGCCAGTTGTTTTTCCAGCGGCGGGCAAAACGCGCCGACAGGCATAAACACCGGTTGATGTTCGTCGAGCTTCGCCTGCGCCTGCCCGCCGTGCAACGTTGGCGTAATACCCATCAGTTCGAAAATGGTTTCTGTCAGCACGCGGGTTGGATCTTCGCTAACCCCGTGAACCACCACAGGAAAACCGAGTTTATGCAGGAGAATCGCCAACAACGGCGTCAGGTTGGCCTGTTTACGCGCGCCGTTGTAACTGGGGATGACAATCGGCATCGGCTTGTCTGCAGGCGGCGTCAGCTTGATGGTGTGATTTTGCATGGCTTCGTAAAAGCCGAGCATCTCTGCTTCCCCTTCCCCTTTGATACGCAGCGCAATCAATACGCCGCCCAACTCAAGGTCAGGGACTTCACCATTGAGCATATGGGCATACAGACCGCGCGCAGTATCCCGGTCTAAATCGCGCGCGTGGTTTTTCCCGCGCCCGATCTCTTTAATGATTTTGCGATAGTCCATTTACGACTCCTTACCTGACTCACATCATTAACGCCGCCGACGGCGTGGGGATTTCGTTTTTTCTTTCTTTTTAACTATACCTTCAGGGACTTCCGGTTGCTCTATCGGAAATACCGGTAATGCATCCAGTAGCCGCTTGCCGTAGTTTTTGGTGAGCAAGCGTTTATCGTAAATCACCACTTCGCCCCAGCAACCGTGGCTTCGAATCAGTCGCCCAACCTGCTGAATCAGGTTAAACGAGGCGCTCGGCAGGCTTTGCACCTCAAACGGATAGCGGTTGAGGCTTTTCAGCCATTCCCCTTCGGTGATCACCACCGGGCTGTCGATGGGCGGAAAAGCGATTTTGTGGATATGCACCTGGCTGAGCAGATCGCCTTTCAGATCAAGCCCTTCGGCAAATGACTGTAAGCCCACCAGCACGCTGCGCTCACCGTTGGCGACGCGTTTGCGGTGCAGTTCAACTAAACGGTAACGCGGCTGATCGCCCTGCACCAGCAACATCAGACGTAAATCCGTCACATAATCGAGAAAGCGCTGCATCGCCCGTCCGCTGGCAAACAGTACCAACATACCGAGATGTTTTTTGCTCTCCACCTGCTCACGGAAAAAGGCCGCCATTTCGGCAATATGCTGCTCTTCGTTGTCGATGGAAGGCTCAAAGCGCATCCGGGGAATAACAATTTTGCCCTGTTCGCAATGGTTGAAGGGGGAATCCAGCGCCACAAAACGGTCGCCCGCTTTCTCTTTCAGCCCGCTCATCTCCTGCAAACGCGAAAAACTGTTCAGCGAACGCAAGGTTGCGGAGGTGACAATAATGTGCGGAATACTGCGCCACAGCAGCCTTTCCAGCTGATCGCTGACACGTATTCCCACGCAGTGAAACCAGAGATGCAGCTGCCCTTCGCGCTCTTCCCGCGTCGCCCATTTGGTCACCGGCGCACCGGAAGATTGCGCCAGAGACGCCAGCCGCCAGAGTTTGCTTTGCGCCTCGAACATCCCCAACGCGCGGTTCATCTGCAAAATCAACCGATGCAGGCGTACAATGTCATGGCTGCCGGTTTTCTCACTTAAATCGTTAAGAAATAACTCCGCCAGACCACGCAGCATCTCGGTGAGTTTTGCCAGCCGCTGGCAGATCTCCAGCACTTCATCAGGCAGTTCGCCCATCGCAAAACGGTGCTCTGCCTCCTGCCCGGCAGGCATGTAGAGGTTGAGAATGTTGTTTAACGAGGCGATAAGCTCATACAACTCTTCACAATGGGCATTTAAACGCTCGGGGATCGCCAGCGGTGGGATGGTCTTCGGGCGAAACTGCTCCATACAGGTAGCGACCAGTTTCGTGAACAAGTCCAGCTGTAGCCGATACCAGGGCGCGGTGATTTCGGCGCTCATCTCCAGCGCATCCCGCGCCACATCTGGCAGGTGATGACCTTCGTCCAGCACCAGCAGTAAATTTTTCGGGTCAGGCAATACGGCTTCGCTTTCCATCGCCGCCATCACCAGCGCATGGTTTGCCACCACCACTTCCGCTTCCTGAATTTCCCGACGAGCGACAAAAAACGGGCATTCGCGATAGTAATAACAGTTGCGGTTGAGGCAGCTGGCTTTGTCGGTACTCAACCGACGCCAGAGATCATCATCAATGGCGATATCCGTATGATCGCGCAGACCATCCCATTTATAAGTGTCGAGATCGCCCTTCAACTTTGCACAACGCTTTTGCTCTTCCTGATTGTTCGGCGTCAGCTCGTCGTCAAGAAACGCCAGCAGATCCTGTTGCGTGGGTTCAGTACTGGCAAGCGCTGTCAGATTACGCGGGCAAACGTAGCGCCCACGCCCAAAAGCAGCGGTGAATTTAAGATCGGGAATGATCTTTTTCAGCAATGGTAAATCTTTGCTGTAGATCTGATCCTGCAACGCCACGTTGGCGGTACTCACCACCAACGTTTTTTGCTCTTCGCGGGCAATGGCGATGCCGGGAATCAAATAGGAGAGCGTTTTCCCAACGCCGGTGGGTGCTTCAATCGCCAGATGCCGCCCTTCTTCTCCGGCCAGCGTTTTGGCGACGTCCGCAATCATCTGCCGCTGCGGCGCACGGGGAATAAAGTCGGGGATCTGTTCCTGAAGCGCCTTATACCAGGCGGCAATTTGCGCTTTAAGCGCGGCGGTTAATGCCATGAGAAAACCTGAAATACTGTATAAACAGCCAATATTGTGGCATTTTTCGGTTTTCAGGGGTAATGGTTTTTCTGTTTCTGGAAAGCGGCTCGCAAACACGCCCTCTCGCAATATATTTGATTGAAAGTTCGACGGCACGGTGAGCGCCAGTATTCAGGGCAGAAAACAGCAAGTGATACCGCATTTCGTGGTTACACTTGCTGCCGTCATCGCTTCGCAGGGACCGGTATTGCCCGCCATGGCCTGAGCCAGGACCCTCAATGCCATTATTCAGTTGCGATCTTTACAGCCATGCGTCTGGCGTCCACTCGGATAAAACTTTAGAAAAACGATATTGTGCGTAGCGGACCATATCACGATATAACGAACTTATACGCAACTGGTTGGCCTCTTCATTAGACAGATTATTGAAATCAAGCAACACCGCTTTGTATGTATTAAAAGTTTGACTGCTTATCATACTTTCATCTAAAGAATGAGCTTTCGCCAATAAAGAAAATGCATAACGTTTTAAAGTTTTTGACGCATCAGGAATACCGTTAAAGACATTACTGTGAGAAATATTTGCAAATACGGCAGACAGGCAGAAAAATATTTTAGACTTATCACTTTCACTGGCCTCTTTGAGATCCAGCATCGTTAATAGATTAGCGTAATGTTTATCTTTCAGAGTATGCTTTTGCCATTGGTCTGAATCGGTCATCAAAGAGGAAAATAATGATTTAAATTCTGTCGGTTGATTATCCGATTCTGGCACAAAGTCTGTTTTTCGCATTATTGCTGACATAAATACATCACGAATATAACCTTTCAATCCAAGAGCATTGAGAATCAATTGGTGTTTCTTATTTTTCTGCGCATATTCCCATCCTTTTGCAAATAAAGGAAATGCACGCGTACAAATCGTTTCTGGATCATCTCTGACATCTTCATGGGTATCCTGCAAAGATGGATATATAGAGTAATTATTCCAGATAGTCTTTTTCTTAACCTCTGGCTCAAGCATTGAGATTAACGCCTGGTGCGATAAGCGCATTACTCGCCCAGAGTTATCGGATGATAACAGGATATAACATTTATTATCTTTGTCTAACAATCCTTGCTGCTCATTGAAATTCAATTTTATTTCTTCAGTAACGAATTGTTTTATTTCAGGTAATACAAGATAATTGTGATAAAGGTCAAATGCTAAGTTTTTCTCTTCAACACTTCCGTTTTCAAAAAGCAAATCAATAAATTGAATAAATCTATAATTTTCAGAAACCATCAACTCTGGTTTCTTTAAAAAGAGAGCATGGAAAAAGTTAATTATTTCCGCATCGTTACTCAGATTTTTATTTCTGAAGTAGCACAGATACGTATCCAATGCGCGCATAACAAGTTCATGATCGCTATTAAGTGGGGATTTTAATAATTTTGCTATTATGGACGATGGGAATGCCACTATGTCCCGCAGCGCGAAGAGTTCCATGCCATCAGTTAATTGCGTTAACAAATCTTTTACTGTTTGTATGTTATCAGTATTTTCATTGAAAGATTCGTCTACCAGAGAATCCAGTTTTTCTATCATTCCTCCGATAACAAATATATCTTTTTCGCTCTCCACATCATGATTAGACATTTCATCGACGATATCTTTAACTTTACTATCACTTTCAAATAGTTTTTCTCTCACACCATTATTGGCGTTTACTGCAGAAGTCGCATCATAATAGGATGGCGGAATAATAACAGAGAATTCGTTAGTGAATATAGAATGATATACAAGATTATCATCATTCAATTTCTCGCCAACGTTTAGCGAATTAACATTCCTCAGAATATGCATCTCAATCTGACTGTCAGAAAGACTTTTAGAAAAACCACTACCTTCAGTCAGTTCAATTTTCATCCTGAGTATTTTATTTTTGAGATCGGAAAATGTATTTACATAGGGAATAAAAACATCTGACAAAGTAGAGTTGCTTTTCTTTCCATTAATATTATCTATTCGGACGGTGATCCCTTTTTCATCATGAGGAATTGCATCATTCATATTTATAGAGATAACATTTTCATGTCTGGATTGCCCGGTTTTAATCGTCATATTGATATCGTTTGCGCTGATCTCCGAAATCTCACTGACGAATTTTTTAAATGCATTATAGCGCTGGTGGCCAGCATTAAATTTGCCAAATGAAACATAATATGCGAAATGTTCAAGGAAACCATGTAATTCCAGTAAATTAACCGGGTCAGAACCCTGCACCATATTTAATAACATCGTCGCATAACCATTGCATTTTGAACAATCCATACACCGCTCCTTTGCACTTGAATGATCTGCGAATCATAAGCCTGGCAAAATGGGGAATCTTACAGAAATCGCTCATTTTTAACTTTTCGTACTGCAAGCTCAGGATCAACCGGGTTATGAAAGTCTGCTGCTGTACGGATCTAAACAGGCTGGCAATCAATCTTTCTATCAATAAGCAGAAATGAGCGATTTTTGATAGTTAATTTAAATTACTTCATTGTAATACTTTGATTATCTATAGCTTGCACATAATGATTACTTATTATTTTTATCAATTTCAATTTGACGTATTAAAGGAGTTAATATGCATAATTTGTTTGAGCAGTGGCCATTATTTAAACCTAACACACCAGGCAATTCCAACTATTTCCCTGACAACTTATCTATTACAGATATGGTTTTCTGGTTCGATAACAATGCCAAAAAACTGTTAGATGTTATTAAAAAAACCACGAACCATGAACAAAAGCAAATGTTCATTCAGCATTTAACATCAACCTTATATAATAACAAGGTATTAAACAATCCTTATCATTTAGAACCGCAAAAAATCTCGAATGAGCAGATAGCCTTACCAATAATTAATATTTTATATGATAACTCTGACGTATTTCATAAAGAAAGCATTTTGTTTTTTTCACAATTATTTATAAAAAATATCGAACTTTTCGATATAAATACTCCGGAAGATTTAATGATTTTTGATAGTCCCGATGCATCTTCTATTTTTGATACCCAGGGATACCTCTCGACGTATCATGTTCAGCCAGATTTACTCGATTATAAGAACAAAATAATCATCCTTTTGGTTAAATTTCTTAATCATATTAATGAGGCAAATAGCAAATACAAAACTGCGGAAAAGAAAGAATTCTATAACAAGTTAGTGGCACCACTACGCTATATAAATAACGACGGAAATAAAATATTGATATTAAATTATCTTATAACGAACATCTTTACATCCACAAATTCAAATCCTGATGGTTTGCTCTTTGATGCTATACTGGATATTGCACATAACTCCGTTTACAGAGGATATTTAAATCAACATAGTTTAATCAGGCATCGCTGCGTCCAACACGCACTGATTAACATCATCTCAAAACAAACAGATATTGACTTAAAAATAAAATGGATAAAAGATATAGTTTTAGTGTTGAAGTTACAACATGATGATTTATCGAAATGTATCAGCCCACTTATTTTCGCTATTGAATCGATAAAAACAACCAGCATTAACGACACGACAATTAAAACCTCTTCGCAAATATTAAAACTGCATAATTATATGGAGATGTGTTATACACTTTTTGATAGCTATCCAAATTTAATCACTGAATGTAATGACTTATTCACGGATTGTATTTCTATTGTTACTCAGTACGATCTGAGAGGATATTTTAGCAGACTTTTTGAGATGATAGAGATTACTGATAATGAAACTAAAAAGAATACAACTGCTTTTTTAATTAGCAGAATTGAATCCCGGCATTTGTATCAACCTAAAATTGCCGCTCAATCTTTGAAATTGTTATTGAATACAGATATTCCTTATGCATATTCATCATTGCCAACATTGCTTAATATTCTACAAAAAACAGTTTATGAACCGGGGCATCTGGAGTTACTCGATAAAGTGTTAAAGTTATGTGCCAAAAATATTCAGGCGTCAGAATTTGATAGTTTATTAGAACTACTAAAAATATACGGTAATGAAACGACTGCACACTTTATTTTGCTTAGGGAGATAGTCGGATACACTATAGACAATGAAAATAATAAAATCAGGGACAGAATCAAGCTAATACTGAATCACATATCTCATAATAATTTCCCAGATGATGAACAAACTCTTTATGCAATAGCATGTTTATTCCAGACTTTCCCAGAATTTGTTTATGAATATCAACCAATGTTATTAACAATAATTCAGATTGCAAGAAGAAATAATTTCATTGCCATTTTAGATACACTAGATAGATCATAAAGCAAATTTATTAAAACAATAAAATCAGACATGTCATGCATGTCTGACCGTGTTACCTGAATAATGGGCAAAAGCCTGTGATACTCTTTTGCCCTTACATGGTATTACTGCGCAGCAGCAGGTTTACGCGGACGGCGGCGACGTTGTTGTTCGCCTGCCGGTTTGGCATCGCCGAGGCGGCGAGACGGTTTTTCTGCAGGTTTCGCGCTTGCAGATTTTGCGCCACCTTCCCCACGGCGTGGTTGCTGTTGACCGCGACCACCACCTTGCCCACGACCGCCGCCGCCACGTTGCTGGCGACCGTTCTGGATCGGTTCGGCTTTGATTGACGGGTCCGGCTCATAGCCCGGAATCGCAATGCGCGGGATCTCTTTTTTCAGCAGTTTTTCGATATCACGCAGCAGTTTGTGTTCATCAACACACACCAGCGACAACGCTTCACCGGTAGCAGCCGCACGACCGGTACGCCCGATACGGTGGACATAATCTTCCGGTACATTTGGCAGTTCATAGTTGACGACGTGCGGCAACTCTTCGATATCCAGACCGCGCGCAGCGATATCGGTCGCCACCAGTACGCGAATGTCACCCGATTTAAAATCAGCCAGCGCACGGGTACGCGCACCTTGCGATTTATTCCCGTGGATCGCCGCACTGCGGATGCCATCTTTATTGAGCTGTTCAGCCAGATGGTTAGCGCCATGTTTGGTACGGGTAAACACCAGCACCTGCTGCCAGTTCCCTTTCCCAATCATATGCGACAGCAATTCGCGTTTGCGTTTCTTATCAACAAAGTGAACATGCTGGGTCACCTGATCAGACGCGGTATTGCGGCGTGCCACTTCGATTTCCAGCGGGTTGTGCAACAGTTTTTCCGCCAGAGCTTTAATATCGTCAGAGAAGGTCGCGGAGAACAACAGGTTCTGGCGCTTCGCAGGTAGTTTTGTTAACACGCGACGGATATCGTGGATAAAGCCCATGTCGAGCATGCGGTCAGCTTCATCGAGGACGAGGATTTCAACCTGATCCAGCTTCACCGCGTTCTGATGTTCCAGGTCCAGCAGACGTCCCGGCGTTGCCACCAGCACATCAACGCCGCCGCGCAGCTTCATCATCTGCGGGTTAATGCTGACACCGCCAAACACCACCAGCGAACGAATGTTCAGGTATTTGCTGTAATCACGGACGTTTTCGCCAATCTGCGCCGCCAGTTCACGGGTCGGGGTAAGAATGAGCGCACGTACCGGACGACGCCCTTTGGCGTGCGGCTGGCGAGTGATCAGGTGTTGCAACAGCGGCAGCGTAAAGCCCGCTGTTTTTCCGGTGCCGGTCTGGGCACTGGCCATCAGGTCGCGGCCTTCCAGCACCGCAGGGATCGCCTGCTGCTGAATAGGGGTGGGTTCACGGTAACCCTGCTCGGCAACGGCGCGCAGGATATCAGGGCTTAAACCCAAAGAATCGAAAGACATAACTACTCCGAACCGCCCCGACCGTTACCGGTGTAGTTTTCAGGGAGATACTGAAAAGGAAAATGACAAAAACCACAATGTCATGAGGGAGCGGAGTGTAGCAGTTTTTGTGACGCAGCGCATAAATTATCCCTGTGACTGGCGTTGCTAAAATTCCTGGTCATACTGGACAACTCCCATATGGAGTCATAATCTTAATCAATCATTTGATTAAGAATGGACTGTGCGATGAATAATCCTGCCATGACAATCAAGGGTGAACAGGCGAAAAAACAGCTGATTGCTGCCGCACTGGCGCAGTTTGGTGAATATGGAATGAACGCCACCACCCGCGAGATAGCCGCCCAGGCCGGGCAGAATATCGCAGCCATCACCTACTACTTCGGTTCGAAAGAGGATTTGTACCTCGCCTGCGCCCAGTGGATTGCCGATTTTATTGGCGAGCAGTTCCGTCCGCACGCCGAAGAGGCCGAACGCTTGTTCGCACAACCACAGCCAGATCGGGCTGCCATCCGTGAACTGATCCTTCGCGCCTGCAGAAACATGATTAAGCTGCTCACCCAGGATGACACCGTCAACCTCAGCAAATTTATCTCCCGTGAGCAGCTCTCTCCCACGGCAGCCTACCACCTGGTGCACGAACAGGTGATTAGTCCGCTACACAGCCACCTTACACGCCTGATTGCCGCCTGGACCGGCTGCGACGCTAGCGATACCCGCATGATCCTTCATACCCATGCGTTGATTGGTGAGATTCTGGCGTTTCGTCTTGGCAAAGAAACCATTTTGTTACGTACCGGCTGGACCGCGTTCGATGAAGAAAAGACCGAACTGATCAACCAGACGGTGACCTGTCATATTGACCTGATTTTGCAAGGATTATCGCAAAGGAGTTTGTAGTGATGAAAAAACCTGTCGTGATCGGACTGGCGGTAGTGGTACTTGCCGCCGTGGTTGCCGGAGGCTACTGGTGGTATCAAAGCCGCCAGGATAACGGCCTGACGCTGTATGGCAACGTGGATATTCGTACGGTGAATCTTAGTTTCCGTGTTGGGGGGCGCGTTGAGTCGCTGGCGGTGGACGAAGGTGATGCGATCAAAGCGGGCCAGGTACTGGGCGAACTGGATCACAAGCCGTATGAGATTGCCCTGATGCAGGCGAAAGCGGGTGTTTCGGTGGCGCAGGCGCAGTATGACCTGATGCTTGCCGGGTATCGCGATGAAGAAATCGCTCAGGCCGCCGCAGCGGTGAAACAGGCGCAAGCTGCCTATGACTATGCGCAGAACTTCTATAACCGCCAGCAAGGACTGTGGAAAAGCCGCACCATTTCGGCAAATGACCTGGAAAATGCCCGCTCCTCGCGCGACCAGGCACAGGCAACGCTGAAATCAGCACAGGATAAATTGCGTCAGTACCGTTCCGGTAACCGTGAACAGGACATCGCTCAGGCGAAAGCCAGCCTCGAACAGGCGCAGGCGCAACTGGCGCAGGCGGAGCTGAATTTACAGGACTCAACGTTGATAGCACCGTCTGATGGCACGCTGTTAACGCGCGCGGTGGAGCCAGGCACGGTTCTCAATGAAGGTGGCACAGTGTTTACCGTTTCACTAACGCGTCCGGTGTGGGTGCGCGCTTATGTTGATGAACGTAATCTTGACCAGGCCCAGCCGGGGCGCAAAGTGTTGCTTTATACCGATGGTCGCCCGGACAAGCCGTATCACGGGCAGATTGGTTTCGTTTCGCCGACTGCTGAATTTACCCCGAAAACCGTCGAAACACCGGATCTGCGTACCGACCTCGTCTATCGCCTGCGTATTGTGGTGACCGACGCCGATGATGCGTTACGCCAGGGAATGCCGGTAACGGTGCAATTCGGTGACGAGGCAGGACATGAATGATGCCGTTATCACGCTGAACGGCCTGGAAAAACGCTTTCCGGGCATGGACAAGCCCGCCGTCGCACCGCTCGACTGCACCATTCACGCCGGTTATGTGACGGGGCTGGTGGGGCCGGATGGTGCAGGTAAAACCACGCTAATGCGGATGCTGGCGGGATTACTGAAACCCGACAGCGGCAATGCCACGGTGATTGGCTTTGATCCGATCAAAAACGACGGCGCGCTGCACGCCGTGCTCGGCTATATGCCGCAGAAATTCGGTCTGTATGAAGATCTCACGGTGATGGAGAATCTCAATCTGTACGCAGATTTGCGCAGCGTCACCGGCGAGGCACGGAAGCAAACTTTTGCTCGCCTGCTGGAGTTTACGTCTCTTGGCCCGTTTACCGGACGCCTGGCGGGCAAGCTCTCCGGTGGGATGAAACAAAAACTTGGCCTGGCCTGTACCCTGGTGGGCGAACCGAAAGTGTTGCTGCTCGATGAACCCGGCGTCGGTGTTGACCCTATCTCACGGCGCGAACTGTGGCAGATGGTGCATGAGCTGGCGGGCGAAGGGATGTTAATCCTCTGGAGCACATCGTATCTCGACGAAGCCGAGCAGTGCCGTGACGTGTTACTGATGAACGAAGGCGAATTGTTGTACCAGGGAGAACCGACGGCCCTGACACAAACCATGGCCGGACGCAGCTTTCTGATGACCAGTCCACACGAGGGCAACCGCAAACTGTTGCAACGGGCATTGAAACTACCGCAGGTCAGCGACGGCATGATTCAGGGGAAATCGGTACGTCTGATCCTCAAAAAAGAGGCCACACCAGACGATATTCGCCATGCGGACGGGATGCCGGAAATCAACATCAACGAAACTACGCCGCGTTTTGAAGATGCGTTTATTGATTTGCTGGGCGGTGCCGGAACCTCAGAATCGCCGCTGGGTGCAATATTGCATACGGTGGAAGGTACACCTGGCGAGACGGTGATCGAAGCGAAAGAACTGACCAAGAAATTTGGTGATTTTGCCGCCACCGATCACGTCAACTTTGCCGTCAAACGCGGGGAGATTTTTGGTTTGCTGGGGCCAAACGGCGCGGGCAAATCGACCACCTTTAAGATGATGTGCGGTTTGCTGGTGCCGACTTCCGGCCAGGCGCTGGTGCTGGGGATGGATCTGAAAGAGAGTTCTGGGAAAGCGCGCCAGCATCTCGGCTATATGGCGCAAAAATTTTCGCTCTACGGCAACCTGACGGTCGAACAGAATTTACGCTTTTTCTCTGGCGTGTATGGCTTACGCGGTCGGGCGCAGAACGAAAAAATCTCCCGTATGAGCGAGGCGTTCGGCCTGAAAAGTATCGCCTCCCACGCGACCGATGAACTGCCATTAGGTTTTAAACAGCGGCTGGCGCTGGCCTGCTCGCTGATGCATGAACCGGACATTCTGTTTCTCGACGAACCGACGTCCGGCGTTGATCCCCTCACCCGCCGTGAATTCTGGCTGCACATCAATAGCATGGTAGAGAAAGGCGTCACGGTGATGGTCACCACCCACTTTATGGATGAAGCGGAATATTGCGACCGCATCGGCCTGGTGTACCGTGGGAAATTAATCGCCAGCGGCACACCAGACGATTTGAAAGCGCAGTCGGCCAACGATGAGCAACCCGATCCCACCATGGAGCAAGCCTTTATTCAGTTGATCCACGACTGGGATAAGGAGCATGGCAATGAGTAATCCGATCCTGTCCTGGCGTCGCGTGCGGGCGCTGTGCGTCAAAGAGACACGGCAGATCGTTCGCGATCCGAGTAGCTGGCTGATTGCGGTAGTGATCCCACTGCTACTGCTGTTTATTTTTGGTTACGGCATTAACCTCGACTCCAGCAAGCTGCGGGTCGGGATATTGCTGGAACAGCGTAGCGAAGCGGCGCTGGATTTCACCCACACTATGACCGGTTCGCCCTACATCGACGCCACCATCAGCGATAACCGTCAGGAACTGATCGCCAAAATGCAGGCGGGGAAAATTCGCGGTCTGGTGGTTATTCCGGTGGATTTCGCCGAACAGATGGAGCGCGCCAACGCCACCGCACCGATTCAGGTGATCACCGACGGCAGTGAGCCGAATACCGCTAACTTTGTGCAGGGGTATGTCGAAGGGATCTGGCAGATCTGGCAAATGCAGCGAGCGGAGGATAACGGGCAGACTTTTGAACCGCTTATTGATGTACAAACCCGCTACTGGTTTAACCCGGCGGCGATTAGCCAGCACTTTATTATCCCCGGTGCGGTGACCATTATCATGACGGTCATCGGCGCGATTCTCACCTCGCTGGTGGTGGCGCGAGAATGGGAACGCGGCACCATGGAGGCTCTGCTCTCTACGGAGATTACCCGCACGGAACTGCTACTGTGTAAGCTGATCCCTTATTATTTTCTCGGGATGCTGGCGATGCTGCTGTGTATGCTGGTGTCAGTGTTTATTCTCGGCGTGCCGTATCGCGGGTCACTGCTGATTCTGTTTTTTATCTCCAGCCTGTTTTTACTCAGTACCCTGGGGATGGGGCTACTGATTTCCACGATTACCCGCAACCAGTTCAATGCCGCTCAGGTCGCTCTGAACGCGGCTTTTCTGCCGTCGATTATGCTTTCCGGCTTTATATTTCAGATAGACAGTATGCCCGCGGTGATCCGCGCGGTGACGTACATTATTCCCGCACGTTATTTCGTCAGCACCCTGCAAAGCCTGTTCCTCGCCGGGAATATTCCAGTAGTGCTGGTGGTGAACGTACTGTTTTTGATCGCTTCGGCGGTGATGTTTATCGGCCTGACGTGGCTGAAAACCAAACGTCGGCTGGATTAGGGAGAAGAGCATGTTTCATCGCTTATGGACGTTAATCCGCAAAGAGTTGCAGTCGCTGCTGCGCGAACCGCAAACCCGCGCGATTCTGATTTTACCCGTGCTGATTCAGGTGATCCTGTTCCCGTTCGCCGCCACGCTGGAAGTGACCAACGCCACCATCGCCATCTACGATGAAGATAACGGCGAGCATTCGGTGGAGCTGACCCAACGTTTTGCCCGCGCCAGCGCCTTTACCCATGTGCTGCTGCTGAAAAGCCCGCAGGAGATCCGCCCAACCATCGACACACAAAAGGCGTTACTCCTGGTGCGTTTCCCGGCTGACTTCTCGCGCAAACTGGATACCTTCCAGACCGCGCCGTTGCAGTTGATCCTCGACGGGCGTAACTCCAACAGTGCGCAAATCGCCGCCAACTACCTGCAACAGATCGTCAAAAATTATCAACAGGAGCTGCTGGAAGGAAAACCGAAACCCAACAACAGCGAGCTGGTGGTACGCAACTGGTATAACCCGAATCTCGACTACAAATGGTTTGTGGTGCCGTCGCTGATCGCCATGATCACCACTATTGGCGTGATGATCGTCACTTCACTTTCTGTTGCCCGCGAACGTGAACAAGGTACGCTCGATCAGTTACTGGTTTCGCCGCTCACAACCTGGCAGATATTCATCGGCAAGGCCGTACCGGCATTAATTGTCGCCACCTTCCAGGCCACCATTGTGCTGGCGATTGGTATCTGGGCGTATCAAATCCCCTTCGCCGGATCGCTGGCGCTGTTCTACTTTACGATGGTGATTTACGGTTTATCGCTGGTGGGATTCGGTCTGTTGATTTCATCACTCTGCTCGACACAACAGCAGGCGTTTATCGGCGTGTTTGTTTTTATGATGCCCGCCATTCTCCTTTCCGGTTACGTTTCGCCGGTGGAAAACATGCCAGTATGGCTGCAAAACCTGACGTGGATTAACCCTATTCGCCACTTTACGGACATTACCAAGCAGATTTATTTGAAGGATGCGAGTCTGGATATTGTGTGGAATAGTTTGTGGCCGCTACTGGTGATAACGGCCACGACAGGGTCAGCGGCGTACGCGATGTTTAGACGTAAGGTGATGTAACTTCTTATCTTTCGCCAGCAAAGACACTACCGCCGGGCCGGCAAGGATTGCCAGCCCTGCAATTGCCAGCAAAAAGTTGTTTTCCAGTACACGGGACAATAGCCACAGCACAATCAGCGCTGCGCCAAAATACCAGGTCGTGGTCAGCTCTTCCAGGACGTCTGCCACCTCACGCCAGCGTTGCTCGGGGTGGCGCTGAAACACCAGCATCATCACTACCGTGACACAATACAGTGCGCATAATCCCACGCCGACGTGAACCAGAGTCTTACTCATCCAGCCCACCACCAGCAGCGCCACTACCAGTAAATGCAACATAATCTGCCAGCAACTTAGACCAGTTGCGACACGAACACGTTGTTGCCACTTCATGGCTTCTCTCCTGAAGAATTTATCTCTACTTACTCAGAGTACCGAACTTTACGGAAAATTCCGTAAGACCGCACCTTTTTGTGACGCCGACTACACTATTTCAATGAGATAAGAGGCAAATACAGGAAAATTATGCCCGATCAAACACAACAATTTTCGTTCAAGGTGCTCACCATCAATATTCACAAAGGCTTTACCGCGTTTAACCGACGCTTCATTTTGCCGGAACTTCGCGACGCCGTGCGTACCGTCAGCGCCGATATTGTTTGCCTGCAGGAAGTGATGGGCGCGCACGAAGTTCATCCGCTGCATGTGGAAAACTGGCCAGATACTTCGCACTACGAGTTTCTCGCCGACACGATGTGGAGCGATTTTGCCTACGGTCGCAATGCCGTATACCCGGAAGGGCATCACGGTAACGCGGTTCTTTCACGTTATCCCATTGAACATTATGAGAATCGCGATGTTTCGGTCGATGGTGCGGAAAAGCGCGGCGTGCTCTACTGCCGCATTGTGCCGCCGATGACCGGAAAAGCGATTCATGTGATGTGCGTACATCTGGGCCTGCGTGAGGCGCACCGTCAGGCGCAGCTTGCGATGCTCGCCGAATGGGTGAATGAGCTACCGGACGGCGAACCGGTATTGGTGGCGGGTGATTTCAATGACTGGCGGCAAAAAGCTAATCATCCGTTAAAAGTGCAGGCCGGGCTGGATGAGATATTTACCCGCGCCCACGGACGCCCGGCGCGCACGTTTCCGGTGCAATTTCCTCTACTACGACTGGACAGGATCTACGTCAAAAATGCCAGCGCCAGCGCGCCAACCGCGTTGCCGCTGCGGACATGGCGACACCTTTCTGATCATGCCCCTTTAAGTGCGGAGATTCATTTATGAAATGTAGCTGGCGCGAAGGCAATAAGATCCAGTTGCTGGAAAACGGCGAGCAATATTATCCCGCGGTGTTTAAGGCGATTGGCGAGGCACAAGAACGCATCATTCTTGAAACGTTTATCTGGTTTGAGGATGACGTCGGCAAACAACTGCATGCGGCACTACTGGCAGCAGCGCAACGCGGGGTGAAAGCGGAAGTCTTGCTGGATGGCTACGGTTCGCCGGATCTCAGCGATGAGTTTGTCAATGAATTGACGGCAGCTGGCGTGGTATTTCGCTACTACGATCCCCGCCCTCGCCTTTTTGGTATGCGCACCAATGTGTTTCGCCGGATGCATCGCAAAATTGTGGTGATCGACGCGCGTATCGCCTTTATTGGCGGGCTGAATTACTCCGCCGAGCATATGTCCAGCTACGGCCCGGAGGCCAAACAGGATTACGCGGTACGCCTCGAAGGGCCGATTGTCGAAGATATTCTCCAGTTTGAGCTGGAAAACCTGCCAGGACAGAGCGCGGCGCGACGCTGGTGGCGACGTCATCACAAAGCGGAAGAAAATCGCCAGCCGGGAGAAGCGCAGGTATTGCTGGTCTGGCGCGATAACGAAGAACATCGCGATGATATCGAACGCCACTATCTGAAAATGCTCACTCAGGCGCGGCGGGAAGTGATTATCGCCAACGCCTACTTCTTCCCCGGCTATCGATTTTTACACGCCTTGCGTAAAGCGGCACGGCGCGGGGTGCGGATCAAACTGATCATTCAGGGCGAACCGGATATGCCGATTGTCAGAGTCGGTGCACGCTTGCTGTATAACTATCTGGTTAAAGGTGGCGTTCAGGTTTTTGAGTACCGCCGCCGCCCGCTCCACGGCAAAGTAGCATTGATGGACGATCACTGGGCGACAGTAGGGTCCAGTAATCTCGATCCGCTCAGTTTGTCACTGAATCTCGAAGCAAATGTCATCATCCACGATCGTCATTTTAACCAGACGCTGCGCGATAATCTAAACGGCATTATCGCCGCAGACTGCCAGCAGGTGGATGAAACCATGCTGCCCAAACGCACCTGGTGGAATCTGACCAAAAGCGTGCTGGCCTTCCACTTTTTACGCCACTTCCCGGCGCTGGTCGGCTGGCTTCCGGCACACACGCCACGTCTGGCGCAGGTTGACCCGCCCGCTCAGCCGACAATGGAAACGCAGGATCGGGTAGAAACTGAAAACACGGGGGTAAAACCCTGATGAGTAAATCACACCCACGCTGGCGCTTAGCAAAGAAGATCCTCACCTGGCTGTTTTTTATCGCGGTGATAGTGTTGCTGGTGGTCTACGCCAAAAAGGTGGACTGGGAAGAGGTCTGGAAGGTCATCCGCGACTACAATCGCGTTGCGTTGCTCAGTGCGGTCGGGCTGGTGGTCGTCAGTTATCTGATTTACGGCTGCTATGATCTGCTCGCCCGCTTTTACTGCGGTCACAAACTGGCGAAGCGCCAGGTGATGCTGGTGTCGTTTATCTGCTACGCCTTCAACCTGACGCTTAGTACCTGGGTCGGCGGCATTGGTATGCGCTATCGTTTGTACTCCCGGCTAGGGTTACCGGGCAGCACTATTACGCGGATTTTCTCGCTCAGTATTACCACCAACTGGCTGGGCTATATTTTGCTGGCCGGGATTATCTTTACCGCAGGCGTGGTGGAGCTGCCGGACCACTGGTATGTCGATCAAACCACGCTGCGCATTCTCGGCATTGGCTTACTGATGATTATCGCGGTTTATTTGTGGTTTTGCGCTTTCGCGAAGCACCGCCATATGACCATCAAAGGACAAAAACTGGTGCTGCCTTCATGGAAATTTGCCCTCGCCCAGATGCTGATTTCCAGCGTTAACTGGATGGTAATGGGAGCGATTATCTGGCTGTTACTCGGTCAAAGCGTAAACTATTTCTTTGTACTGGGCGTGTTACTGGTTAGTAGTATTGCTGGCGTCATCGTGCATATTCCGGCGGGAATTGGTGTGCTGGAAGCGGTATTTATCGCGCTACTGGCTGGGGAGCATACCTCCAAAGGTACAATTATCGCCGCCCTACTCGCTTACCGTGTGCTGTATTACTTTATCCCACTGCTGCTGGCGCTGATCTGTTACCTGCTACTGGAAAGCCAGGCGAAGAAGCTACGAGCGAAAAATGAAGCGGCGATGTGAAGTTTAGTTAAGTTCTTTAGTATGTGCATTTACGACTAATGAAAAAAACGCGTATGCCTTTGCCAGACAAGCGTTATAGCTATCGCGGCAAGTATCCCAAAGAAGCCGATAAAATAGTAATAGAGTGTTAATGCACCTGTAAAAGCGCAACGAACCGGACTCCACAACTCTTCGCTATGGCATTTTCCTGCCAGTTCAAGGAGCTTATTTCGTCCATGCGAGATAATGCCTGACCATAACACAATCATTAAGCAACTTATTACCCAAACGGGTCGTTCACTCATTAATGCGGCATCCATGATGATCACCAGGGCCAGCTCTGCGGTTGCCACCATACCCAAAGCGGTAATGAGCCATATACCGTTTAATATCCTGGCCTCGTGCTGAAAATCTAATTTATTGCTGTTTTGCGAGTATGATTCCATTCTTTTAGTTGTCCTTAGAAAAAATATTAATATTCACCATCAATAAATTTAAAACCACGCATACAAAATATTTTTGTATTTATGGATACGGAAAACACTTCCGCTCGGCCATAAGGCATATTTTATACCTGGTACTTGTTAAGTGTCGTTTTTAGTAAGAAAAAAATCCCGACACATGGCCGGGATATTGATGGTGAAAAAGAATTAACGGCGGTTGCCGAAGATCCGCAACAACATCAGGAACAAGTTGATGAAGTCCAGATACAAGGTTAACGCGCCAAGAATGGAATATTTGCGCAGGTTCGACGTGTCGCGGGTATCAATCTGCTCACCCATATTTTTCAATTTCTGAGTGTCATACGCCGTCAATCCGACAAAGACAATCACGCCGATGTAGGTAACTGCCCACATCAATGCTTCGCTTTTCAGCCAGAAGTTGACCAGCGATGCCAGCACAATGCCGATTAACGCCATAAACAGCATATTGCCAAAGCCGCTTAGATCGCGCTTCGTGGTGTAACCGTACAGGCTCATTGCGCCAAACATCCCGGCAGTAACGACGAAAGTACTGGCGATAGAAGCAGCGGTATAGACAATGAAAATACTGGAAAGCGTAAGACCCGTCAGCGCCGAATAAAGCATAAAGAGCATCGTCGTTACACCTGCGCTCAGCTTTTGAATCATCGCTGATAACACAATAACCAATGCTAATTGCGCGATGATCAGACCGATTAAAAAGACACGGTTAGTGAACAACAGCTCCATCACGGCCGCGGAATTAGCCGCATACCAGGCAACAAATGCGGTCAGCAACAAGCCAACGGTCATCCAGCCATAGACTTGCGCCATATAAGTTTGCAAGCCAGCCCGGGGGTGTACAATTGAATCAGAACGTGGGAATCTGTCCATGACGATCTCCTGAAGATATAAGGAATATCTTAAGGATACTGCAAAATGATGAGGCTGTGCATCGACGCAGCGTAAACGCATGTACTGAGCGGTGAAATTGCCGGACGCAGCGGTGCCTTATCCGGCTAACAAAAAACTACCAGCGTTTTGCCGCCTGCTGATCGCTCTCCCGAGCTTCAACCCAGCGGTCGCCTTCCGGCGTGGCTTCACGCTTCCAGAACGGTGCGCGGGTTTTGAGATAATCCATAATAAACTGCCCGGCTTCAAACGCACTGCTGCGATGCGCACTGGTGACACCGACAAAAACGATTTCATCTCCCGGCCATAATTCCCCGATGCGGTGAATCACCGTGACGCGCCCCAGCGGCCAGCGGTTACGCGCTTCATCGACAATTTCTGCCAGTGCTTTTTCAGTCATCCCCGGATAGTGTTCGAGGGTTAATGCTTTGACGCTGTCGCCAAGGTTATGGTTGCGCACCTTACCGGTAAAGGTGACTACCGCACCGTCTTCATCACGCTCCGCCAGCCACGGATACTCTTCTCCTACGCTGAATGGCTGCGGGCCGACAACAATTTTGGTTTCTGCCATCTTAACCTCCGGTTACCGGCGGGAAGAAAGCCACTTCGTCGCCGTCAGTCAGCGGATGGTCAAGACTCACCAGCGTCTGGTTGACGGCAGCCAGCAATTTGCCATCTTCCAGCGCCAGCGCCCAGCGATCGCTCTGCGCAGCCAGGTGCTGGCGTAACGCTTCAACGGTTGGGAAATCCGCAGCCACTTCGGTTGCATCTGTTCCCACCAACTCGCGCACCTGGGCGAAAAAAAGAACTTTAATCATCCGCTTCCACCTTAAAGTCACCCGACTTGCCGCCGCTCTTCGCCAGCAAACGTACCGGACCAATTACCATATCTTTTTGCACCGCTTTGCACATGTCATAAATGGTCAGCGCCGCCACGGAGGCCGCGGTTAACGCTTCCATTTCGACACCGGTTTTCCCGGTCAGGCGGCATAAGGTTTCTATACGTACCCGATTGTGCTCCGGCTCGGCCTGTAAATTGACTTCAACTTTGCTGAGCATCAGCGGGTGACAGAGCGGGATCAGATCCCAGGTGCGTTTTGCCGCCTGAATACCGGCGATACGCGCAGTGGCAAATACGTCGCCTTTGTGGTGGCGACCATCAATAATCATCGCCAGCGTCTCGCTGCGCATGGTGACAAAGGCTTCCGCCCGCGCTTCACGCACGGTTTCCGCTTTGGCGGAGACATCCACCATGTGTGCTTCGCCAGCGGCGTTGATATGGGTCAGTTGCGACATACTTATTTCTTCAAATGTGGATGGAAATTGCATGGACGTGTACGGGCATCGAGCTGCGGCGCGATGATATTTTCCCACGCGGTGCGGCACGCTTTGGTCGAACCCGGCATGGCGAAAATCAGCGTTTTGTTAGCGACGCCCGCTACCGCACGAGATTGCAACGTTGAGGTGCCAATCTCTTCAAACGACAACATCCGGAACACTTCACCAAAACCTTCAACTTCACGGTCGAACAACGGTAGCAGCGCTTCGGGAGCCTGATCACCTTCCGTCAGGCCAGTACCCCCCGTAATCAATACCACTTGTACATCGTCGCTGGCGATCCACGCAGATACCTGAGCGCGAATAGCGTAGCGGTTTTCTTTCACAATGGCTTTATCGACAACGTGATGGCCCGCTTCCTGCGCCGAATCGCGCAGATAGTGACCGGAGGTATCGTCTTCTTCACCACGACGATTAGAAACCGTAAGAATAGCAATACGGGTCGGGATAAATTCAGTGCTTACCTGACTCATCTGATCTCTCCTTTTGACGTTTTAGCCGCCAATGTACGATAAGTTTTGCGTAATACCGGTGTTGTTTTGATGCAGGAAATGGGTCTGTTTCTTCTCCCGCAGCGCCGCTGAAATACGCGCTTCCAGCGCCTGTTGCTGGGTATCGTCTTCCAGCAGATCGCGCAGGTTAACGCCGCCTTCACCAAACAGGCAGAGATGGAGTTTACCAATGGAGGAAACGCGCAGGCGGTTGCAAGTGGCGCAGAAGTCTTTTTCATACGGCATGATAAGGCCAATCTCTCCGGCGTAATCCGGATGACAAAAGACTTGCGCGGGACCGTCGCTGCGTTGACGTAATTGGTGGATCCAGCCGCGACGCAGTAGCTCGTCACGCAGAACCTGACCAGAGATGTGATGCTTACGGAAGAGCTCGCTGCCCTCACCCGTTTCCATCAATTCGATGAAACGCAGCTGGATAGGGCGATGCTGGATCCAGTTCAGAAAGGTGTCGAGCTGATGATGATTAACATCACGCATCAGCACGGTATTGACTTTGACCTTCTCAAAACCGGCCTCAAATGCAGCATCGATCCCTGCCATGACCTGGTTGAATTTATCCTGCCCGGTAATGGCATGAAACTGGCGAGCGTCAAGGCTATCAACGCTGACGTTGATGCCAGTAAGTCCCGCATCGCGCCAGTTCGCCACATCGCGTTCCAGACGGTAACCATTGGTGGTGACCGCAATCTGGCGGATAGCGTCGTTTTCCCGCACAGCGGCGATGATATCGGTAAAGTCGCGGCGTAAAGATGGCTCACCGCCCGTCAGACGGACTTTTTCGGTGCCCAGACTGGCGAAGGCGCGCGTAACCCGGCGAATTTCATCGACGGTAAGAAAGCCTTTATTGGTGACGCCGCTCGGTTTGTAGCCATCCGGCAGGCAGTAGGTGCAACGAAAGTTACACACATCGGTAATCGACAGGCGCAAGTAGTAAAACTTACGCGCAAATGCATCAGTCAGTTGTGAAGCCATGTACACCTTTCCAGATACGGGAGGCGAAGTCATTTCTTTCTTCGCCCTGGTGGCAATCTTTACGAGCATTGTCACGGCCAAAGCACCGTATCAGTTGACCCAGGTGCAGAGGCTAGAGTGTTTAGTGGTTAAGCCGATACTAGCGTGTAAATGAGATTTTTACCATCCACACTTTCGCTATGTAATCATGTATATAGCGTCATGATCGTGCTATTTCGCTACAGAATAAGGGAAAATGGCGGTTTTACTTTGATATACATCATCAGAGAGGCATAGCGTACATCGTCCTTTAGAGGTAGAAGAAAATAGTTTGTATCCTCAATATTGGCAGGTTAATTGCTGTTTCCCCGCAATTTGCGCTACTGTAGCGCGGATAATCTGACTCCAGGAAACTATATGCGCAATCGTACGCTGGCTGATCTTGATCGTGTCGTTGCTCTCGGCGGAGGGCATGGACTGGGACGCGTTCTCTCATCACTTTCGTCTTTGGGTTCTCGTTTAACGGGTATCGTCACCACCACGGATAATGGCGGATCGACGGGGCGTATTCGCCGCTCAGAAGGCGGCATTGCCTGGGGCGATATGCGAAACTGCCTCAACCAGCTGATAACTGAACCCAGCGTCGCTTCCGCAATGTTTGAATATCGTTTCGGCGGTAATGGCGAACTTTCCGGGCATAACCTTGGAAACCTGATGTTGAAGGCACTGGATCACCTTAGCGTGCGACCTCTTGAAGCGATCAATCTGATTCGCAATCTGCTGAAAGTGGACGCACATTTGATTCCGATGTCGGAGCATCCTGTTGATCTGATGGCGATTGACGATCAGGGGCATGAAGTTTACGGCGAGGTCAATATCGACCAGTTAACTACGCCGATTCAGGAGTTACTGTTAACGCCGAATGTACCCGCAACGCGTGAGGCGGTTCACGCTATCAGTGAAGCGGATCTCATCATTATTGGGCCTGGCAGTTTTTACACCAGCCTGATGCCAATTCTGCTGCTGAAGGAAATCGCACAGGCATTACGCCGCACGCCAGCGCCGATGGTCTATATCGGCAATCTGGGGCGTGAGTTGAGTTTACCTGCGGCTAATTTGAAGCTGGAAAGCAAGCTGGCAATTATGGAGCAGTATGTCGGTAAAAAGGTCATTGATGCGGTCATCGTCGGGCCAAAAGTGGATGTCTCGGCGGTTAAAGAGCGGATTGTGATTCAGGAGGTACTGGAGGCCAGCGATATTCCGTATCGTCATGATCGCCAGTTGTTACATAACGCACTGGAAAAGGCGTTACAGGCACTGGGTTAATGTGGCCGAGATTGCTGACCAGGCTTCTGGTGCAATGCGACCTGTTCCCCTCACCCTCTCCCCGGAGGGGCGAGGGGAACGTTCGAGCACTTTTTTGACTTGATCGTTAATCTGAACCGGAAGAACATTCCGGCTTTTTCATCTTGTCACGACGCGGCAATAAACAGCTCACGCAGCTGATGCAACTGGTCACGAATTTGTGCCGCTTCTTCGAACTCCAGATTCTGCGCGTGTTGCATCATCAACCCTTCGAGTTCATGGATCTTCTGCTGCAACGCTTTAGGCGACATATCCATCGGCACATTATCCGGCTCAACAATCGGGCGCGATTTTCCTCTGCCCTTCGCTTTGGTTTTAGCAATGTTCTGCCCCAGCGCCAGGATATCGACCACTTTCTTGTTCAAGCCTTGCGGCGTAATACCGTGTTCCTCGTTGTACTTCTGCTGTTTCTCGCGACGACGTTCGGTTTCGCCAATCGCTTTCGCCATTGACGGGGTGATCTTATCGCCGTAGAGAATCGCTTTACCGTTAACGTTACGCGCCGCACGACCAATAGTCTGGATCAACGAACGTTCGGAACGCAGGAAGCCTTCTTTGTCAGCGTCGAGGATCGCCACCAGCGACACTTCCGGCATATCCAGACCTTCGCGCAGTAAGTTGATCCCCACCAGCACGTCGAACTCGCCCAGACGCAAGTCGCGGATAATCTCCATACGTTCGACGGTGTCGATATCTGAGTGAAGATAACGCACGCGCTCGCCGTGTTCTTCGAGATATTCCGTGAGATCTTCCGCCATTCGCTTGGTCAGTGTGGTGACCAGTACGCGTTCGTTAATTGCCGCTCGCTGACGAATCTCCGATAGAAGATCATCGACCTGTGTCGCCACTGGCCGCACTTCGATAATCGGATCAAGCAATCCGGTTGGACGCACCACCTGATCCACCACATCGCCGCCGGATTTTTCCAGCTCGTAATTACCCGGCGTCGCCGAAACATAGATGGTTTGCGGCGCTAATGCTTCGAACTCTTCAAATTTCAGCGGACGGTTATCCAGCGCTGATGGCAGGCGGAAGCCGTACTCCACCAGCGTCTCTTTACGCGCCCGGTCACCGCGATACATGCCGCCAATTTGCGGAATGGTAACGTGAGATTCATCAACCACCAGCAGCCCATCGGCAGGCAGGTAATCAAACAGCGTCGGCGGTGGCTCACCCGGTCCACGACCGGAGAGGAAGCGCGAGTAATTCTCAATCCCGGAACAGTAGCCCAGCTCGTTCATCATCTCCAGATCAAACTGGGTACGCTGGGTCAGCCGCTGCTCTTCCAGCAGTTTGTTATTCTCCAACAGCACTTTGCGTCTGGCGGCCAGTTCTTCTTTGATCTCTTCCATCGCCTGTACGATGCGCTCGCGCGGCGTGACGTAGTGCGTTTTCGGATAGATGGTAAAACGTGGAATAGTGGAAACAATCTGCCCGGTGAGCGGGTCAAATAACGACAATCGTTCCACTTCCTCGTCAAACAGCTCCACGCGAAGTGCAATGTCATCCGATTCTGCCGGGAAGATATCAATCACCTCACCACGAACGCGGAAAGTACCACGCTGGAATGCTTGATCATTACGAGCGTATTGCAGCTCCGCCAGTCGGCGCAGGATCGCGCGCTGATCGATAATCATACCGACCGTGAGATGGAGCATCATTTTGAGATATAAATCAGGATCGCCCAGACCATAAATCGCGGAAACAGACGCCACCACAACCACATCACGCCGCTCCAGCATCGCTTTGGTAGCGGACAAACGCATCTGCTCAATATGTTCGTTAACCGAGGCATCTTTCTCAATGAAGGTGTCGGAACTCGGTACATAGGCTTCCGGCTGATAGTAGTCGTAGTAGGAGACGAAATACTCCACCGCGTTTTCCGGGAAGAACTCTTTCATTTCGCCATACAGCTGGGCCGCCAGAGTTTTGTTGGGCGCAAGTACCATGGTTGGGCGCTGAAGGTCAGCAATGACATTGGCAATGGTGAAGGTTTTCCCGGAGCCAGTCACGCCAAGTAACGTCTGGTGCGCCAGGCCATCTTCCAGCCCCTCTTCGAGACGTCGAATCGCCTCTGGCTGATCGCCAGAAGGTTTAAAAGCGGAATTCAGTTTGAACGGTTTATTCATGAGTCGCTACCTGAAGGAGTTGGGCGGGCAGGTATGTAATTTTACTCGTCGTACTTAATTATGCCAACAAATTATACTGGATAAAAAAACAGTTCCTCACCATAATATTTCTGTTACAGCGTAAACTCCGCTGTCAATCATGAGCAAAATTTACTCTGTGGCGAGATAAAACTCCGGCCTTACCGGGTTATCCCCAAAGCAACGGCTTTTTTAACATTTGTCAAGATGAGTGATGACAGTTTTATGGCAAGAGATGCCTCTTCAGTGACTGCCATTGCAATTATCTAACCAGTTAAAAAATAAAAGATATTTCTTTGAGCCGTCTTTAACGCCAATTCGCGTGCAAGCCGCGTATTCTCTCGCTTGCCTCGTGTTTTCTAACTCTAATACACATGGTTATCCACAGGAATAGTGGATAACTGTCTGCAGCCCCTATCCCCCGCCGCCTGGGCAATTCCCACATTCATCGCATGATGCGGAAGTAAAATTTTTTTCGTGATTATTTTAGAATTTAATTGGTTAAATTGCAGTCAATCGAAGACGCGATCTCGCTCGCAATTTAACCAAATACAGGATGGCTACAACAAGGCAAGGTTTATGTACTTTCCGGTTGCCGCATTTTCTGGATTTTCTGCAAGCCAGGGAATTTCGCCCACCAGCGGCGCGGGAATCATGCGGGTGAGCGTGGTCATATATTCAGCGTGACGTTTTCCAGGAGGCGTGACATCATTCGCCACCCAACCCGCCAGAGTCAGTCCGGCGTGTTGTATTGCCTGTGCCGTCAACATCGCGTGATTAATACAGCCGAGTTTCACACCAACTACCAGTATCACCGGCAGTTGTTCCTGTGTTACCCAATCCGCAAAAGTGAAAGTGTCAGAAAGCGGCGTAAACCAGCCGCCAGCACCTTCCACTAACACCCAGTCAGCCTGTTGTTCAAGCGCGCGTAATCCGGCACTCATTACCAATGATTCTATCGGCCTGCCCTCTTGTGCGCTGATGATGTGCGGCGAAGTGGGTTCTGCGAAGGTGTAAGGATTTACCGTTGCGTAATCCAGCTGCAGGCTGCTGTTGTGCTGTAACGCCAGCGCGTCACTATTACGTAAGCCTTCCGGGGTCTTTTCGCTGCCAGAGGCGACCGGTTTATAACCTGCCGTCCGATAACCTGCTGCCTTCGCGGCTTGTAAAAGTGCACAACTGGCGACAGTTTTCCCCACTTCGGTATCCGTTCCGGTGACAAAATAACGTTTACTCACGAGCAATTACTCCCAAAAAAAGATGATACGTCAGAGGATATCGCCCCTGTTGTTGCGGCCAGGCCAGTTGTAATCGCTGCAACTGCGAACGCGTTAATATTCGCGGGTCGCGCCCTTCATGAAGATGCGTGGCACCGATGCCTTTCAGCGAACGCATGGCACTGAGCGCATCATCAAACCACAGCGTGATGGGCTGAATATGATGTTGATAATGCACGCCGTTCAGCGACTGTTCGATTTCATCTGGCGGTAAAAAGCGATTAGCATGCGGGCGCTCGTCCACCGCCTGCCACGCCTGATGTAATTCAGAGAGCGATCCCTGCACCAGCGTGGTAAACGCGACCACGCCTCCGGGGCGCACCACCCTGTATAGCTCGCGGAGTGCCGTGGATAAATTACCGCACCACTGTACCGCGAGATTGCTCCATGCAAGATCGAAGGTTGCAGTCGCTAACGGCAGGGATTCGATATCTCCCGCCAGATAATGGTCTGCGGCATCCTTCTGGCGTGCCTGAACAAGCATTGGCGGCGAGAGATCTAACGCCGTCACCTGCGCGTGACGTTCCCGCCAGTGGCGGCTCATCCAGCCAGGTCCACAACCCGCGTCCAGTACGTGGGTGTATTTACGCTGTGGGAGCATTGCCAGTAAGACGTCAGCACTCTGGCGCTGTAGATCCGCATGTTGCTCATAGTGCGCGGCTGCCCGACCAAATGCCGCTGCAATGGCTTGTTTATTAACCGTTGCCATGCAGCACCTCCAGCAGACGGTCGATATCCTGCATTTCATGCGCGGCGGTTAGTGTTAAGCGCAGTCGCGCAGTACCAGCAGGTACGGTTGGCGGGCGAATCGCCGTGACCCAGCAGCCTTGCTGGCGCAGTTTTTCTGCCAGTTGTAACGCACGGCTGTTATCACCAACAATCAATGGCTGGATGGCGCTGCATGAATCAGCCAGCGTAAACGGCAAATCCTGTACTCCGGCACGAAAACGCGTAATGAGTGCCGCCAGTTTTTCGCGCCGTGCATCACCCTCATCACTGCGAATGACCGCCAGCGATGCACGTAATGCCTGCGCCTGAGCGGGCGGCATACTGGTGCTGTAGATAAGATGGCGGGCGAATTGCAGCAGATAATCCGCCACCGTATCGGAGCAAAGCACCGCTGCCCCACTGACGCCAAATCCTTTGCCAAAAGTCACCACCAGCAATTCTGGTTTTACCTTTTGCAGCCAGCAGCTGCCACGCCCCTGCTCCCCGATAACGCCCGTGCCGTGGGCATCATCGACCATCAACCAGCCATTGTGCTGTTGCGTTACTTTCTGGATTTCCGCCAGTGGCGCACTATCGCCGTCCATGCTGAACACGCCTTCTGTCACCACCAGTTGCTGCCCCGGACAGGGGGAAGCAAGCAGTCGCGCCAGATGAGTGACATCGTTATGGGTAAAACGGCGAAGCTGCGCCGGGCTTAAACTGGCAGCTTCCAGCAATGAGGCGTGACTCAGCCGATCGGCAACAATACGGTCCTCTTTCGCCATCATCGCGGCAATGACTGCCTGATTAGCGGCAAAACCAGAGATAAACAGCAGTGCCCGCGAATAGCCCAGCCACTCGGCCAGTTCTTCTTCCAGCGCCTGATGTGCCACGCTATAACCGCTGACGTGACCGGAGCCGCCGCTACCGACGCCAAATTGCTCCGCACTCTGCTTCCAGGCACGGATAATTTGCGGATGATGGCTTAAACCTAAATAATCGTTACTGGAAAAGTTCAGATACTGGCGATCGTCCGCCACCAGCCAGCGTCCGGCTCCTTGCGCCACTGGATAACGGCGACGCAGGGCGTCGGCAGCACGCCGCGCATCGAGCGCCGCGTTGATTTTATCCTGCCAGCTCATAGCGCTGCCGCGTTGTAATATTCGTCAGTGTCCGGGGTCATCAGTGCCTGCTCCAGACGCTGCTGTTGTTCGTTATCCCCTGCCAGCACGGCAGTTTGCTGCGGATTTAGCCCCAGTTTGCGGAACAGTTGCAGGTCTTTATCTTCTTCCGGATTCGGCGTGGTTAGCAGTTTGCAACCGTAGAAAATTGAGTTAGCCCCGGCCATAAAGCACATCGCCTGAGTCTGTTCGTTCATCTGCTCGCGTCCGGCAGAAAGGCGCACGTAAGAGGTCGGCATCATGATCCGCGCTACGGCAATGGTGCGAATAAAATCAAAGGCATCGACATCATCGTTATCTGCCAGTGGAGTACCTTTCACCTTCACGAGCATGTTGATTGGCACGCTTTCCGGCGGCGTCGGCAGGTTTGCCAGTTGCAGTAATAATCCGGCGCGATCTTTTACCGTTTCGCCTAAACCCACAATGCCACCTGAGCAGACTTTGATCCCGGCATCGCGCACTTTTTCCAGCGTATCAAGGCGTTCCTGATAAGTACGTGTGGTGATGATATTGCCGTAAAACTCCGGCGAGGTGTCGAGGTTATGGTTGTAGTAATCCAGCCCGGCATTCGCAAGGCGCTGCGCCTGAGATTCACTCAACGTACCCAGCGTCATACACGCCTCCAGCCCCATCGCTTTTACTCCCTGCACCATTTGTTCCAGGTACGGCATATCGCGTTCGTGGGGATTCTTCCACGCCGCGCCCATACAGAAACGCGTCGATCCCGCCGCTTTCGCTTTGCGCGCCGACTCCAGCACCTGTTCAACTTCCATCAACCGCTCGGCTTCCAGCCCGGTTTTGTAGCGCGAGCTTTGCGGGCAGTATTTGCAATCTTCCGGACAAGCTCCGGTCTTAATTGACAGCAACGTGCTGACCTGCACCTGACGTGGATCGAAATGCTGACGATGCACCTGCTGCGCTTCAAACAGCAGATCCAGCAACGGTTTTTCAAATAATTCTGTGACTTGCGACAATGTCCAGCGTGGGCGGTGAGCCATGGGGCTTCTCCAAAACGTGTTTTTTGTTGTTAATTCGGTGTAGACTCGTAAACCTAAATCTTTTCAATTTGGTTTACAAGTCGATTATGACAACGGACGATCTTGCCTTTGACCAACGCCATATCTGGCACCCATACACATCCATGACCTCCCCGCTACCGGTTTATCCGGTGGCGAGCGCCGAAGGTTGCGAGCTAATTTTGTCTGACGGCAGACGCCTGGTTGACGGTATGTCGTCCTGGTGGGCGGCGATCCACGGTTACAATCACCCGCAGCTTAATGCGGCGATGAAGTCGCAAATTGATGCCATGTCGCATGTGATGTTTGGCGGTATCACTCATGCGCCAGCCATTGAGCTGTGCCGCAAACTGGTGGCGATGACGCCGCAACCGCTGGAATGCGTTTTTCTCGCGGACTCCGGCTCCGTAGCGGTAGAAGTGGCGATGAAAATGGCGTTGCAGTACTGGCAGGCCAAAGGCGAAGCGCGCCAGCGTTTTCTGACCTTCCGCAATGGTTATCATGGCGATACCTTTGGCGCGATGTCGGTGTGCGATCCGGACAACTCAATGCACAGCCTGTGGAAAGGCTATCTGCCAGAAAACTTGTTTGCTCCCGCCCCGCAAAGCCGCATGGATGGCGAATGGGATGAGCGCGATATGGTGGGCTTTGCCCGCCTGATGGCGGCGCATCGTCATGAAATCGCGGCGGTGATCATTGAACCGATTGTCCAGGGCGCAGGCGGGATGCGCATGTACCATCCGGAATGGTTAAAACGAATCCGCAAAATGTGCGATCGCGAAGGTATCTTGCTGATTGCCGACGAGATCGCCACCGGATTTGGTCGTACCGGCAAACTGTTTGCCTGTGAACATGCAGAAATCGCGCCGGATATTTTATGTCTCGGTAAAGCCTTAACCGGCGGCACAATGACCCTTTCCGCCACGCTCACCACGCGCGAGGTTGCGGAAACCATCAGTAACGGCGAAGCCGGCTGCTTTATGCATGGGCCAACTTTTATGGGCAATCCGCTGGCCTGCGCAGCAGCAAACGCCAGCCTGGCGATTCTCGAATCTGGCGACTGGCAGCATCAGGTGGCGGCTATTGAAGGGCAGCTACGCGAGCAACTTGCCCCCGCCTGTGACGCCGAAATGGTTGCCGATGTGCGCGTACTGGGGGCAATCGGCGTGGTCGAAACCACTCGTCCGGTGAATATGGCAGCGCTGCAAAAATTCTTTGTCGAACAGGGTGTCTGGATCCGGCCTTTTGGCAAACTGATTTACCTGATGCCGCCCTATATTATTCTCCCGCAACAGTTGCAGCGTCTGACCGCAGCGGTTAATCGTGCGGTGCAGGATGAAACATTTTTATGCCAATAACGGGAAGTCAGCGTGAGGGTTTCTGGCTACACTTTCTGCAAACTAGAAAGGAGGGTTCATGAAACTCATCAGTAATGATCTGCGCGATGGCGATAAGTTGCCGCATCGTCATGTCTTTAACGGCATGGGTTACGATGGCGATAATATTTCACCGCATCTGGCGTGGGATGATGTTCCTGTGGGAACGAAAAGTTTTGTTGTCACCTGCTACGACCCGGATGCGCCAACTGGCTCCGGCTGGTGGCACTGGGTAGTTGTTAATTTACCCGCGGATACCCGCGTATTACCGCAAGGGTTTGGCTCTGGTCTGGTAGCAATGCCAGACGGCGTTTTGCAGACGCGTACCGACTTTGGTAAAACCGGGTACGATGGTGCAGCGCCGCCGAAAGGCGAAACCCATCGCTACATTTTTACCGTTCACGCGCTGGATGTAGAACGTATTGATGTCGATGAAGGTGCCAGCGGCGCGATGGTCGGGTTTAACGTCCATTTCCATTCTCTGGCAAGCGCCTCGATTACTGCGATGTTTAGTTAATCACTCTGCCAGATGGCGCTATGCCATCTGGTATCACTTAAAGGTATTAAAAACAACTTTTTGTCTTTTTACCTTCCCGTTTCGCTCAAGTTAGTATAAAAAAGCTGAACGCGAAACATTAAAAACCATTAATATCAATGTGTTACAATATCTTTAGTCTAAAAAATAGACTACATGATGCTACAAAACACAACATATCCAGTCACTATGAATCAACTACTTAGATAGTATTAGTGACCTGAGACAGAGCATTAGCGCAAGGTGATTTTTGTCTTCTTGCGCTAATTTTTTGTTATCAAACATGTCGCACTCCAGAGAAGCACAAAGCCTTGCAATCCAGTGCAAAGATTTGTGTGCCTCAGTTTTGTCTCATCGGTAATTATGTGTTCGCTACGATGCAAGAATCCATACCAATAAGCATCCGATAATTGGGAAAGAAAAATCCAACAAACTTCCCACATCCCACACGCGTGGATCAAAACCGCCCCACCACGGCATATTCATGCGCTTGCCATACCCGAACATTTCAATCCAGCGATATTCTGCCTGGGTGTGTTCCCGCGCAATGAAGAACGTACAACCAGCTATCGCACCGTAAACCCAGTTTCCGGTAAAAAGGCCAATCAGTACCTGCGCAGCCACAGCACAAAGTGCATGAAGGAAAGGTGTTATATCCATTACTCCTCCTTTATCCGATATCGCTTCGGGAAACGGATAACAACTTTAATTCTGACTCAAGTTCATCAACTCTTTCAGTCAGCTTCTGGATATGGTGAATCAGTGGAACAACCAG
>NZ_JBJQJE010000008.1:0-200517 GCF_046487585.1 Escherichia sp. WS1265 | reverse complement strand
GAGTGCCCACACAGATTGTCTGATAAATTGTTAAAGAGCAGTGCCGCTTCGCTTTTTCTCAGCGGCGCGGGGTGTGCATAATACGCTTTCCCGCTACAGAGTCAAGCATTTATTTTTGCTTTCTCTGCCGGAATTCTCAGGAGAACCCCGCTGACCCGGCGGCGTGTTTGCCGTTGTTCCGTGTCAGTGGTGGCGCATTATAGGGAGTTATTCCGGCCTGACAAGAGGAAATTTAAAATAATTTTCTGACCGCGCATTTTTTCAGCAAAAGCCCCGTTAATGTGCCATAAAACAAGCAATTTGCCGTTTTTGCAACCGTAATCACACTTCCTGGTGGCATACTAAGGAGGAATAAAAAGAAAAAGGAAGATTAGTAATGCCTTTAAGCGCACAACAGTTAGCTGCACAGAAAAACCTTTCGTATGTTCTGGCTGAGAAGCTGGCGCAACGCATCTTAAAAGGTGAATATGAACCCGGCACCATTTTGCCCGGTGAGATTGAGCTGGGCGAGCAATTTGGAGTGAGTCGTACAGCGGTACGCGAAGCGGTCAAAACGTTAACGGCAAAAGGGATGGTTTTACCGCGACCGCGAATTGGTACCCGGGTAATGCCACAATCGAACTGGAATTTTCTTGATCAGGAATTGCTTACCTGGTGGATGACAGAAGAGAACTTTCATCAGGTCATCGATCACTTTCTGGTTATGCGTATCTGTCTGGAGCCGCAAGCTTGCCTACTGGCTGCAACGGTTGGCACCGCGGAACAGAAGGCGCATCTCAATACGTTAATGGCCGAAATGGTGGCATTAAAAGAGAACTTTCGCCGTGAACGCTGGATTGAGGTCGATATGGCCTGGCATGAGCATATCTATGAAATGAGCGCCAATCCGTTTTTGACCTCATTCGCCTCGCTATTCCATTCGGTTTATCACACTTACTTCACGTCAATTACCAGCGACACAGTGATAAAGCTGGATCTGCATCAGGCGATTGTCGATGCGATTATCCAAAGCGATGGCGACGCGGCATTTAAAGCTTGTCAGGCGCTGCTACGCTCACCTGATAAGTGATAACCCGATAACAGGACATTGAATGAGCGATAAAAAGAAGCGCAGTATGGCGGGTTTGCCGTGGATCGCGGCGATGGCCTTCTTCATGCAGGCACTTGATGCCACTATTCTGAATACCGCCTTACCCGCAATCGCTCATAGCCTTAATCGTTCTCCTCTCGCGATGCAATCAGCCATCATCAGTTATACGCTGACGGTGGCGATGCTTATTCCTGTAAGCGGATGGCTAGCCGATCGCTTCGGTACGCGTCGCATATTTACCCTTGCCGTGAGTCTGTTCACGTTGGGTTCTCTGGCCTGCGCACTTTCTAACTCGCTACCACAGCTGGTTGTCTTCCGGGTTATTCAGGGGATAGGCGGCGCAATGATGATGCCTGTTGCTCGGCTGGCCTTACTGCGCGCTTATCCTCGTAATGAGCTTCTTCCTGTATTGAATTTTGTCGCCATGCCGGGTCTGGTGGGGCCAATTTTAGGCCCCGTTCTTGGCGGCGTGCTGGTCACCTGGGCAACCTGGCACTGGATATTTTTAATCAATATCCCCATAGGTATTGCGGGCCTTCTTTACGCGCGCAAACATATGCCCAATTTCACCACCGCACGACGCAGATTCGATATCACTGGCTTTTTGCTGTTTGGCCTTAGCCTTGTTCTATTCTCAAGCGGAATAGAGCTATTCGGGGAAAAGATTGTCGCCAGTTGGATTGCCTTGACGGTAATTGTCACCAGCATCGGGTTACTGCTTCTCTATATTCTCCATGCACGACGCACGCCAAACCCATTAATTTCATTAGATTTATTTAAAACCCGCACTTTCTCGATCGGTATCGTAGGTAATATTGCAACCCGTCTGGGGACCGGCTGTGTACCGTTCCTTATGCCATTGATGTTACAGGTAGGATTTGGTTATCAGGCGTTTATTGCCGGCTGTATGATGGCACCGACAGCGTTAGGTTCCATTATTGCAAAATCGATGGTTACCCAAGTCTTACGTCGTCTGGGCTATCGCCATACATTAGTGGGGATCACGGTGATTATTGGGCTAATGATCGCTCAGTTCTCTTTGCAATCACCGGCAATGGCGATATGGATGCTGATCTTGCCGTTGTTTATATTAGGGATGGCTATGTCGACGCAATTTACCGCGATGAATACCATCACACTTGCCGATCTGACCGATGACAACGCCAGCAGCGGTAACAGTGTTCTGGCGGTCACGCAGCAACTGTCTATCAGTTTAGGCGTTTCTGTAAGTGCGGCCGTCCTTCGCGTTTATGAAGGGATGGAAGGCACAACGACTGTCGAACAATTCCACTATACGTTTATCACGATGGGCATTATTACTGTTGCTTCAGCAGCAATGTTCATGCTTCTGAAAACAACCGATGGTAATAATTTGATCAAAAGACAGCGTAAATCTAAGCCGAACCGCGTTCCATCAGAATCGGAGTAAGTTGTAATCGTTGTTGCTGAAGGGTCGGTTGGGTTATCCGATGGATGAGTACATCAATCGCCAGCTCCCCTAGTTCATCTTTCGGTTGGTGGATAGTGGTTAATGGTGGCGTCATAAAGCTTGCCAGTTCGATATCGTCATAGCCAATCACCGCAATATCCTGCGGAACTTGTAACTCTGCCTGATACAGCGCCTGGTAAACGCCAACAGCCATAGCGTCATTTCCGGTAAAGACGGCCTGAGGACGCAGCGGATGTAATAACAGTTGGCGCATAGCGTCAAACCCGCCGTTAAATTCAAAATCACCAGTGACTTCATAGCCATCAGGAATGTTGAGACCCGCACGTTTCATCGCCGCCCGATAACCTTCCAACCGCAGGCGTGCCGGAGTTTTATCCAGCGGGCCGGTAATACAGGCGATACGGGTATGACCTTTATCGATCAGATATTGCGTTGCTAAGTCTCCGCCCAGCAACGAGTTATCCTGAATAAGATCGCTGTCGCCATCGAACGGAGCCCAGTCCATCATCACAGTAGGCACTGTCGGATAACGTTGCATGATTTCACGCGAAGGTTGATGCGTTTCGGTGCACAGTAACAGCAAGCCATCAACGCGTTTTTGCATCAGCGTTTCCAGATTGCGATTCATCCGCTGTTCATCGCCTTCGGTATTGCAAAGGACAAGACTATAACCGCGTTCGAAGCAACTGCGTTCAACGCCACGCACCAGTTCAGAATAGAAAGGATTGGTACTGGCAGTGATCAACATGCCAATGGTATGTGTTTGATTGAGTTTGAGGCTACGCGCCAGGGCTGATGGCGCGTAATTGAGTTCTTTAATCGCCGCTTCAACTTTGGCGGTAATCGCTTCACTGACGAAGCGATCTTTATTGATAACGTGAGAAACTGTTGAGGTAGAAACGCCCGCCAGGCGGGCAACATCTTTCATTGTAGCCAAGCGTCACCTCTGCCTGTCTAAAAATGCGTCGATCTCTTCACGCCACGGTACGGAAGGTTGTGCGCCTTTACGTGTTACGGCAATCGCAGCGGCAGCATGAGCAAACCGAATCGCCTCTGGCAATGGTTTTTCTTCCAGCAACGCCGTGATTAACGCGCCGTTAAAGGTATCTCCGGCAGCAATGGTATCGACAGCCTGCACCCGGAATCCAGGAACGCGCTGACCTTCACCATTCACGCTAGCCCATACACCACGACTTCCTAAAGTAATCAGTACAGTACGGATACCTTTTTCATGCAGTACCTGCGCCGCCTTCGCTGCATCTTCATCATTTTCAACACGAATACCGGTGAGCTTTTCTGCTTCCGTTTCGTTTGGCGTAATAATGTCCACCAGTGCCAGCAGTTCGTCAGGAAGTTCGCGAGCCGGAGCCGGGTTAAGCGCAACGATAGTCTTATTTTGATGGGCGATTTTCGCCGCTGCCATCACACTTTCGAGTGGTGATTCCAGCTGCATTAATAATGCTGACGCGTTGGCAATACGCTCACGTTGCGCTTCCACCAGTGCCGGGGAAAGGGCAGCATTAGCGCCGGCATGAATACCGATGACATTCTCACCTTCGCCATTAACAAAAATCAGCGCCACACCTGTTGATTCGCCTTTGATCACGCTGACCGGAGAAATATCGATGTTATCAGTGGCGAGCTGCTGGCGAACGCTCTCACCAATGCTGTCATCGCCAGTGCAGGCAATAAACGCGATATTCGCACCGCTACGCCCAGCAGCCACAGCCTGATTAGCGCCTTTGCCGCCAAATGCAACCTGATAGTGGTTACCGGTTACGGTTTCGCCTGGGGTAGGAAAAGATTGAAGATTAAGAATGTGGTCAGCATTAATGCTGCCAAGAACAACGAGGCTGCCTGCGTTTTGCATATTCGGGATGTCCATAAAATGCGCCACCGTGTTAGGGTGGCGCGTGCCCTGCTTTTCTTTATATTACACGTTCATCTGTCGATGCCGTATTTATGTCACCATCAGGTCATACAACCTGATTAAAACTACTGCTTAACAACCAGTTTCAGATCAACCGGATACTTAGCCTGAACTTTCTCACCTTTCAGTACTTTATCGGCGGTTTCGACGCCTTTCGCGCCAATCTGATCGGGTAGCTGAGCGATAGTCGCTGCTAGTTTGCCATCATTCACCGCTTTTTCGCCATCCGGTGTACCGTCAAATCCGACGACCATCACATCCGATTTACCGGCAGTTTGCAGTGCGCGCAGCGCGCCCAGCGCCATTTCATCATTCTGCGCGAATACAGCCTGAACATCCGGATGTGCGGTCAACAGGTTCTGCATTACGTTCAAACCTTTAGTGCGATCAAAATCTGCTGGCTGGCTGGCAAGAACATTAAACTTGTGAGCAGCAACAGCCTGCTGGAAGCCTTCGCCACGTTCACGGGCTGCGGATGTACCGGCAATGCCTTGCAGCTCGATAACTTTGGCACCTTCACCCGCTTTCTTCGCGATGTAATCACCGGCGATTTTGCCGCCCAGTACGTTATCAGAAGCAATGTGGCTCACCACTTCACCTTTCGTTGCCTGGCGGTCAAGAGTGATAACCGGGATGTTCGCCTGGTTAGCCATCTTCACAGCATTACCCACTGCGTCGGAGTCGGTCGGGTTAATCAGCAGAATTTTGGTGCCGCGAACGGTTAAGTCCTGCACGTTCGCCAGCTCTTTCGCCGGGTTATTCTGGGAGTCCAGCACCACCAGGTTATAGCCAAGTTTATCCGCCTCTTTCTGCGCGCCATCTTTCAGCGATACAAAGAACGGGTTGTTAAGCGTGGAGACCACCAGCGCGATGGTGTCTTTTGCCATCGCATTCGCACTGACGGTGGCGCTTAGCGCAACAGCGGAAACCAGGGTAGCCAGTTTTTTCATGTTCATATTCAAGATGTCCTGTAGTCGTTATTACTGCTTTTTGTTGTCTACCAGCACCGCCAGCAAAATCACCACCGCTTTGACGATCATCTGGTAATAGGAGGAAACACCTAACAAATTCAATCCATTATTAAGGAAGCCAAGAATTAATGCGCCGATCAACGTCCCAACAATGCGACCTTTTCCGCCCGCCAGACTCGTACCGCCCAGAACCACCGCAGCAATAGCATCCAGCTCATAGCCAGTCCCCGCCGTGGGTTGTGCGGAGGAGAGACGCGCCACTTCAATGATCCCGGCCAGCGATGCCAGCAGACCACAAAGAGAATAGACGATGATTTTGATTTTATTGACGTTGATACCAGAAAGACGCGTTGCCGCTTCGTTGCCGCCCAGCGCGTAGATGTAACGCCCCAAACGCGTGTGATGCAGCATGTACCAGGCCGCGAGGAAGACAATACCCATGATCCAGACTGGCGTCGGTACGCCCAGCGGACGACCAATACCAAACCAGCCAAACAGATCGGCGTTCTCAGTAAAGCCGGTATTCACTGGGCTACCGTTGGTATAAACCATGGTCACGCCGCGCAGTAAAAGCATCATAACCAGCGTAGCGATAAACGCCTGGACGCGACCTTTCGCTACAATCACCCCGGTTACCGCACCAATTGCGGCACCTAACGCGAGAGCAGCAGCAACAGCCACCAGCGCATTGACTTCAATGCCGACGATAGATGCAGCAACTGCGCCGGTCAGCGCCAACAGAGAACCTACCGACAAGTCGATGCCCGACGTCAGGATCACCAGCGTCATCCCGACTGCCATAATGGCGTTCACCGAGGTTTGCTGGAGAATATTGAATAAGTTATTGATGGTGAAAAAGTTCGGACTTAACGTCGAGACAATCGCGATCAGCACCAGCAGAGCGATAAGCGATTTCTGCTCCATCAGCCACGCTTTCGTGAAATAACGGCGACCAGAGACAGTCTGGGTTGTCATTTTTTTACTCCTGATTCACGCGATTAAGCTTGCCCACAGCGGCAGCCATTAACACTTCCTGGGTGGCCTGCTCACGAGTAAATTCCCCGCTGAGATGCCCTTCATGCATGACGATGATGCGATCGCTCATGCCTAATACTTCTGGCATCTCCGATGACACCAGAATGATGCTCAAGCCATCGGCTTTGAACTGGTTAATCAGTTGATAGATCTCTTTTTTCGCGCCGACATCTACGCCACGGGTAGGCTCATCGAGGATCAACACTTTGGGGCGTGTCATCAGACCACGGGCAATCGCCACTTTTTGCTGATTGCCACCGGAAAGCAGACCAATTGCCTGTTCCATCGACGGCGTTTTCACATTAAACAGACGAATGAAATCACTTACTGCCTGCTGTTCATCGGCATGCTTCAAACTGCCGCCAGCGCGGCTGAAGTAGCGCAGCGCGGTCAGCGACATATTCTCTTTTACTGACATGCCCAGCACTAAACCGTCACGTTTACGGTCTTCGGAGATATACACAATGCCGTTTGCCAGGCCATCCTGCGGTGAACGGGTAACAACTTCATGCCCATCCAGGGTGACGTAACCGCTGGTGCGCGGCAGTGCGCCGTAGAGCACTTTCATCAGTTCGGTACGACCTGCGCCCATCAAACCAGAGACGCCAAGAATTTCGCCTTTGCGTAAAGTAAAAGAGACATCGTTAACGCCAGGTCCGCAGAGATTATCGACTTTCAGGCGAATATCTCCTGGCGCTTTGTCCAGGTGCGGATATTGATCTTCCAGCTTGCGGCCCACCATCATCTCAATCAGCGAATCTTCGGTCAGTGATGCTACTTCACGCTCAGCAATAAATTGCCCATCACGAAAAACGGTAACGTCATCGCAAATCTCGAAGATTTCTTTCATGCGGTGGGAAATATAGACAATACCGCGGCCTTGCGATTTCAGCTCGCGGATGACGCGGAACAAGGATTCGGTTTCGGTATCGGTCAGCGCATCGGTCGGTTCATCCATAATGATGACTTTCGACTCAAAGCTCAGCACTTTGGCTATTTCAACCATTTGCTGGTCACCGATGGAAAGATCGCCCACTAACTTGTCGCTTTTAAAGCGCAGGTTAAGTTTAGCCAGCAATTTATCCGCTTCGGCATACATGGTTTTCCAGTCAATTTTGCCAAAGCGATTAACAAACTCACGACCGAGGAAAATGTTTTCGGCAATGGTCAACTGCGGGATCAGGTTCAGTTCCTGATGGATAATCCCAATCCCGGCTTCCTGGGAAGATTTCGGCCCGGTAAACGTCGTTTCTTTCCCCAGCCATAAAAGCGTACCGGCATCGCGAGTATAGATACCCGTAAGCACTTTCATCATGGTGGATTTACCCGCACCGTTTTCGCCCACCAGCGCCATCACGCGGCCAGGATAGACATTTAACGCTGCACCCGAGAGGGCTTTTACGCCCGGGAAGGCTTTATCGATGCCTTTAAGCTGAAGTAATGCTTCCATGACGGCCTCAGAACGTCACGCCAGCACAGAGAATGATATTCGCATACGGAGAACATTCTCCGCTGCGAATTACCGCCTGACTTTCTGCGGTTTGTTGTTTGAATTGTTCATGCGTGGTGTAACGAATTTCAATGGTATTTCCCTGGTGTTTTTGCAGCTGCTCAAGGTGAGTGAGCAACGTTTCGTGGAGTTGCGGATTATGTTGTTTGATCTCTTCCGCGATAATGGCTGCCTCGACCTGCATTTCATTTGTGACGACGCCCAGCACCTGCATAAAAGAAGGTACACCCTGGGTTAATGCCATATCGATACGCGTTGTACTTTTGGGGATGGGTAAACCTGCATCACACACCACCAGCGTATCGGTATGTCCCAGTCGGGAGATCACCGATGAAATATCAGGATTAAGAACGGTGCCTTTTTTCATTTTTTTCTCCATCAGCGAAACGTTTCGCTGACCCGCAGTTTAATCCTGACTGAGTTGGGAAAACCATCGTGAAGTTACGGAAATGTGATCAACCTCGAAACGTTTTACATGGTGATTAACCATGAAAACAAAAACGCCCCCTTATGGAGAAAGGAGGCGTCTGGCGTTAGATTTCGACCTGAGTACCCAGTTCGATAACCCTGTTTGGCGGGATTTCAAATTGATCCGGCGCACGCAGCGCATTACGTTGCAACAGCAAGTACAGCTTACCGCGCAGACGCAAATACCACGGGCGTTTGCCGAGGATCAACGACTCATGCGACATAAAGAAGGAGGTTTCCATCATCCGGCAACTTAATCCTTCCAGACCGCAGCGGTGGAATACTTCTTCCACGTTTGGCGTTTCTCGCCAACCATAACTTGCCACCACGCGCCAGAACGTGGGCGACAGTTGTTCAATCTGTACCCGACGGACGTTATGGACATATGGCGCATCTTCGGTGCGCAGAGTTAACAGAATCACCCGCTCATGCAATACCTTGTTATGTTTAAGGTTATGCATCAGCGCAAAGGGAATGACGTTGATTGCACGTGACATATACACCGCGGTCCCGGGCACGCGAACGGGCGGTGATTTCTCCAGCGAAGCAATCATCGCCTCCAGAGAGTTACCATGTTCATGCATCCGCCGCAGCAAACGGAAACGTTCGCTCTTCCAGGTGGTCATCACGATAAACATCACCGTACCGAGGCTCAATGGCAACCAGCCGCCGGAGAGCAGTTTATCGAGGTTAGCGGTGAACAATGGAATATCGACACAAAGGAAAGCAATCAGGATCAGCGCAACAAAATACTTATTCCAGTGCCAGTTCTGACGTGCCACGGTAGTCGAGAGAATAGACGTCAGCACCATGGTTCCGGTCACCGCAATCCCGTACGCCGCCGCCAGGTTGCTGGAGTGCTCAAAGCTGACAATCACAATCACGACCGCGACATAGAGCATCCAGTTCACAAACGGAATATAGATTTGCCCTGACTCCATTTCGGAGGTGTGAATAATGCGCATCGGCGACAAATATCCCAGACGTACCGCCTGACGCGTCAATGAGAAGACGCCAGAGATAACAGCCTGCGAGGCGATTACCGTCGCCAGTGCGGCGATGATCAGCAGCGGGATCAGCGCCCAGTCCGGTGCCAACAGGAAGAACGGGTTCTTAATTGCTTCCGGGTTCTTTAACAACAGCGCTCCCTGACCGAAGTAATTAAGAGTTAAGGAAGGCAATACGACGGTGAACCACGCCAGACGAATCGGGAACTTACCAAAGTGCCCCATATCAGCATACAGCGCCTCGACCCCCGTAATCGACAGCACCACTGCCCCTAATGCAATAAAAGAAACCGTTTTGTATTCAAGGAAGAAATGCACCGCCCACATCGGATTCAGCGCATGCAGCACTTCCGGGTTAGCAATAATGCTACGTAACCCCAGTCCTGCCAGAATCAAAAACCAGGTCAGCATGATCGGCGCAAACAGCTTACCGACCATAGCCGTGCCATGTTTTTGAATCATAAATAATAAAGTGAGAACGATAATTGAGAGGGGAACTATCCAGGTATCCAGCTGCGGGGCGACGATTTCCAGACCTTCAATGGCTGACATCACCGAAATAGCGGGTGTTATGACGACTTCACCATAGAAAAAGCTGCCGCCGATTAGCCCCATAATCACCAGCATTGATGTGGTTCGCGCCGACGTATTACGCCCGGCAAGCGACATCAACGTCAGGATCCCCCCTTCACCGGCGTTATCTGCCCGCATCACGAAGGTGAGATATTTAATGGAAACCACAAAGATTAGCAGCCAGAAGATCAGCGATAAAAAGCCAAACACGGCATCGCGTTCAACGCCAAAACCAAACTGGCCGGACAAACATTCACGAAGTGTATATAACGGGCTGGTACCAATATCGCCGTAGACAACTCCAATCGCCGCGAGGGTAATCGCGGGCAATGATTGCTTATTATCAGTGCTCATAGACTAGTCTTTCGTTGAAATATGAAATGTGTGCTTAGTCCCTTGGCCCACAAAAAAGCGCACAGTATGCACGATTAACGGCAAAATCGTACTCCTAAATGCGGCCACATTAACCTGGCTCAAAGAAAAATACCCCCCCTTTGAGACTATTTTAGCCACCAGCAAGAAACGTCTATACTCGCAATTTACGCAGAACTTTTGACGAAAGGACGCCACTTCATTATGGCTCACCCTCATTTATTAGCGGAAAGAATTTCCCGCCTGAGCAGTTCGTTGGAAAAGGGGCTTTATGAACGTAGCCACGCCATCCGCTTGTGTTTATTAGCGGCATTAAGTGGTGAAAGTGTGTTCCTCCTTGGCCCGCCAGGCATTGCCAAAAGTTTGATCGCCCGGCGCTTAAAATTCGCCTTTCAGAATGCCCGCGCGTTTGAATATCTGATGACCCGCTTCTCCACGCCGGAAGAAGTTTTTGGTCCCCTTTCTATTCAGGCGCTAAAAGATGAAGGGCGCTATGAACGTTTAACCAGCGGTTACCTGCCGGAAGCAGAAATCGTCTTTCTGGATGAGATCTGGAAAGCGGGTCCGGCAATTCTTAATACCCTGCTCACCGCCATTAACGAGCGCCAGTTCCGTAACGGTGCACACGTAGAAAAAATCCCGATGCGCCTGCTGGTGGCGGCCTCCAACGAGCTGCCGGAAGCAGACAGCAGTCTGGAAGCGTTATATGACCGCATGCTGATTCGTCTGTGGTTAGATAAAGTGCAGGATAAAGCGAATTTCCGCTCCATGCTGACCAGTCAACAGGATGAAAACGATAATCCGGTTCCTGCCTCCTTGCAGGTCACAGATGAAGAATATGAACGCTGGCAGAAAGAGATTGGTGAAATTACGCTGCCCGATCATGTATTTGAGCTGATTTTTATGCTGCGCCAGCAACTGGATAAATTACCGGATGCGCCTTATGTCTCGGATCGTCGCTGGAAAAAAGCGATCCGCTTATTGCAGGCCAGCGCCTTTTTTAGCGGTCGCAGTGCTGTTGCCCCGGTTGATCTCATTTTGCTGAAAGATTGCCTGTGGTATGACGCGCAAAGCCTGAATTTGATACAACAACAAATTGATGTATTGATGACCGGTCATGCCTGGCAACAGCAAGGGATGTTGACCCGCCTGGGCGCGATTGTGCAACGTCACCTGCAACTCCAGCAGCAACAAAGCGATAAAACAGCCTTAACGGTAATTCGTCTGGGCGGCATTTTCAGCCGTCGTCAGCAGTATCAACTCCCTGTTAACGTTACTGCTTCCACTCTGACTCTGCTGCTGCAAAAACCGTTAAAACTGCATGATATGGAAGTGGTTCATATCTCCTTTGAGCGTAACGCGCTGGAACAGTGGCTGAGTAAAGGTGGTGAAATTCGCGGCAAACTGAACGGTATCGGCTTTGCCCAGAAACTGAATCTGGAAGTTGATAGTGCCCAACATCTTGTTGTACGCGATGTAAGTTTACAAGGCAGTACGCTGGCACTTCCCGGTTCATCGACTGAAGGTCTGCCAGGTGAAATAAAACAACAACTGGAAGAGCTTGAAAGCGACTGGCGTAAGCAACACGCTTTATTCAGCGAACAGCAAAAATGTCTGTTTATCCCTGGCGACTGGTTAGGTCGCATTGAAGCCAGCCTACAGGATGTCGGCACCCAGATTCACCAGGCACAACAATGCTAACGCTGGATACGCTTAATGTGATGCTGGCCGTCAGCGAAGAGGGATTGCTCGAAGAGATGATCATCGCGCTGCTGGCCTCACCGCAGCTGGCGGTCTTCTTTGAAAAATTCCCACGACTGAAGGCGGCAATCACTGATGATGTTCCCCGCTGGCGTGAGGCGCTGCGCAGTCGGCTGAAAGATGCCCGAGTCCCGCCGGAACTCACCGAAGAGGTGATGTGCTATCAGCAAAGCCAGCTCCTCTCCACGCCGCAGTTTATTGTGCAGCTACCACAGATCCTGGACTTACTGCATCGTCTGAATTCCCCATGGGCAGAACAAGCCCGACAGTTGGTTGATGCTAACAGCACGATCACTTCAGCGTTACACACGCTTTTTCTCCAGCGTTGGCGTTTAAGTCTGATCGTGCAAGCAACGACGTTAAATCAACAGCTATTAGAAGAAGAACGCGAACAACTGTTGAGTGAAGTTCAGGAACGCATGACGCTGAGCGGACAACTTGAACCGATTCTCGCAGATAACAATACCGCAGCTGGTCGTCTGTGGGATATGAGCGCCGGTCAGCTTAAACGTGGCGACTATCAGTTGATTGTGAAATACGGTGAATTTCTTAACGAACAGCCGGAACTGAAACGCCTGGCAGAACAGCTGGGGCGTTCCCGGGAAGCCAAATCAATACCGCGCAACGATGCGCAGATGGAAACCTTCCGCACCCTGGTGCGCGAACCGGCGACGGTTCCTGAGCAGGTTGATGGTCTGCAACAAAGCGATGATATTTTACGTCTCCTGCCGCCAGAACTGGCGACACTAGGGATAACAGAACTGGAGTATGAGTTTTACCGTCGGCTGGTGGAAAAACAGTTGCTCACCTATCGCCTGCACGGTGAGTCGTGGCGAGAAAAAGTGATCGAACGTCCGGTGGTACATAAAGATTACGACGAACAGCCGCGCGGACCGTTTATTGTCTGTGTGGATACTTCCGGCTCAATGGGCGGCTTTAATGAACAGTGTGCGAAAGCGTTCTGCCTGGCCTTGATGCGCATTGCTCTCGCTGAAAACCGGCGCTGCTATATTATGCTATTTTCCACCGAGATCGTCCGTTATGAGCTTTCAGGCCCACAAGGCATCGAACAAGCAATCCGTTTTTTAAGCCAGCAGTTTCGTGGCGGCACCGATCTTGCCAGTTGTTTTCGCGCCATTATGGAACGCTTGCAAAGCCGGGAATGGTTTGATGCCGATGCGGTGGTGATTTCTGATTTTATCGCCCAGCGGTTGCCTGACGACGTGACGAGTAAAGTGAAAGAGCTACAGCGGGTACATCAGCATCGCTTTCATGCCGTGGCGATGTCTGCACATGGCAAACCCGGCATCATGCGCATTTTCGATCATATCTGGCGCTTTGATACCGGGATGCGAAGCCGCCTGCTCAGACGCTGGCGGCGATAAATTATTACAGCAGAGAAGGGACGCTCTCGCGAACAGCTGCCGGCCATACACCACACTGAACCTGGCCGATATGTGGCAGTTGCAGCAGCAGCATGGTCAAACGAGACTGCCCGATACCGCCGCCGATGGTCTGCGGCATTTCACCGCGCAGCAGCGCCTGATGCCACTCCAGCTCCAGGCGATCTTCGTCACCGGTCAGCGCCAGCTGATGCTTCAGCGTGTTGGCATCCACGCGGATCCCCATGGAAGAAAGCTCAAACGCATCTTCCAGTACCGGGTTCCATACCAGAATATCGCCGTTCAGACCCGCATGGCCCAGCTCTGACGGGGTGCTCCAGTCATCATAATCCGGTGCGCGCACGTCGTGACGATGACCATCACTCAACTTGCCGCCAATCCCGACGAGGAATACCGCGCCAAGATCTTTCGCAATCGCCCGCTCACGCCCTTTGGCATCGAGATCCGGATAACGAGACAGTAACTCCTGGCTGTGTACGAAGTGGATCTGATCCGGCAGGAACGGTGCCAGGCCAAACTCTTCGCTAACCGCAGCTTCGGTTGCTTTAATTCCCGCCCAGATCGCCTCTACCGTGCTTTTCAGAGTCGAGAATTGACGCTCGCCGTCGCCCATTACGCGTTCCCAGTCCCACTGGTCAACATAGACCGAGTGCAGCGGGGAAAGACGGTCTTCATCGGGGCGAAGGGCTTTCATGTGCGTGTACAGCCCTTCGCCCGCGCTGAAGTCGTGTTGCCCTAAGGTCTGACGTTTCCATTTCGCCAGTGAATGAACCACTTCGAACTGGGCATCAGGCAGAGCTTTCACTTTTACCTGTACCGCTTTTTCACAGCCCGACAAGTTATCCTGCGTGCCATCCCCCACACGGCTAAGAATCGGCGCCTGGACTTCGATCAGCCCCAGACGTTCTTCCAGTTGACGAGAAAAGTGAGATTTCACGAAGCTAATTTGACGTTGTTTGGCAATGTAAGCGGTTTTCATTTTTTATACTCCTGCGTCCTGTTGCTTATGATTAAGCAACAAAAACCGACACACATGCAATAATCATTCAATAAAAAGCCTCACACACTTTTGATTCATTAAAAAATAAGGCTAAAATAGAATGAATCATCAATCCGCATAAGAAAATCCTATGGAAAATTATCTAATCGACAATCTGGACCGTGGCATCCTGGAAGCATTAATGGGCAATGCGCGCACCGCTTACGCCGAACTGGCGAAACAATTTGGCGTCAGTCCGGGGACGATTCACGTTCGAGTAGAGAAAATGAAGCAGGCGGGGATCATTACCGGGGCGCGTATTGATGTCAGCCCGAAGCAGCTCGGTTATGACGTAGGCTGCTTTATCGGCATTATATTAAAGAGCGCCAAAGACTATCCTTCCGCGCTGGCGAAACTGGAAAGCCTTGATGAAGTCACTGAAGCCTATTACACCACCGGCCACTACAGCATCTTTATAAAAGTGATGTGCCGTTCGATCGACGCTCTCCAGCATGTACTTATCAACAAGATCCAAACAATTGATGAAATTCAGTCCACCGAGACATTGATCGTCCTGCAAAACCCGATCATGCGTACCATCAAGCCCTGATCGGCTTTTTTAATCCCATACTTTTCCACAGGTAGATCCCAACGCGTTCACAGCGTACAATACGCCACTCTTAATAAAGGTGGCGGTTTATGGCAGATATCACTCTTATCAGCGGCAGCACCCTCGGCGGTGCCGAATATGTGGCAGAACACCTGGCTGAAAAGCTGGAAGAGGCGGGTTTTACCACCGAAACGCTGCACGGTCCGCTGTTGGAAGATTTATCTGCCTCGGGGATCTGGCTGGTTATCAGCTCCACCCACGGTGCCGGAGATATTCCGGATAACCTTTCTCCTTTCTATGAAGCATTGCAGGAACAGAAGCCCGATCTTTCTGCGGTCCGCTTTGGCGCTATCGGTATTGGCAGTCGTGAATATGACACCTTTTGTGGGGCTATCGATAAACTCGAGGCTGAACTCAAAAATTCCGGTGCAAAACAGACAGGCGAAACACTGAAGATCAACATTCTTGATCACGACATTCCGGAAGATCCGGCAGAAGAATGGCTGGGATCGTGGATTAATTTACTCAAATAAGTATACAGATCGTGCGATCTACTGTGGATAACTCTGTCAGGAAGCTTGGATCAACCGGTAGTTATCCAAAGAACAACCGCTGTTCAGTTTTTGAGTTGTGTATAACCCCTCATTCTGATCCCAGCTTATACGGTCCAGGATCACCGATCATTCACAGTTAATGATCCTTTCCAGGTTGTTGATCTTAAAAGCCGGATCCTTGTTATCCACAGGGTAGTGCGATCCTAATAAGAGATCACAATAGAACAGATCTCTAAATAAATAGATCTTCTTTTTAATACCCAGGATCCCAGGTCTTTCTCAAGCCGACAAAGTTGAGTAGAATCCACGGCCCGGGCTTCAATCCATTTTCATACCGCGTTATGCGAGGCAATCACCATGTTTTATCCGGATCCTTTTGACGTCATCATCATTGGCGGGGGTCATGCAGGCACCGAGGCCGCGATGGCCGCGGCGCGTATGGGTCAACAGACTCTGCTTTTGACACACAATATCGACACTCTGGGGCAGATGAGCTGCAACCCGGCGATCGGCGGTATTGGGAAGGGACATCTGGTAAAAGAAGTGGATGCACTCGGCGGTCTGATGGCGAAAGCGATCGATCAGGCGGGTATCCAGTTTAGGATACTAAACGCAAGCAAGGGACCAGCGGTTCGCGCTACCCGTGCTCAGGCGGATCGTGTGCTCTACCGGCAGGCGGTACGTACGGCGCTGGAGAACCAACCGAACCTGATGATCTTCCAGCAGGCGGTTGAAGATCTTATTGTCGAAAACGATTGCGTGGTTGGTGCTGTTACCCAAATGGGACTGAAGTTCCGTGCCAAAGCCGTCGTGCTCACCGTTGGGACGTTCCTCGACGGTAAAATTCATATCGGTCTGGATAACTACAGCGGTGGTCGTGCTGGTGATCCGCCGTCCATTCCGCTCTCTCGCCGTTTGCGTGAACTGCCGCTGCGCGTTGGTCGTCTGAAAACCGGGACACCGCCGCGTATTGATGCGCGTACTATCGACTTCAGCGTGCTGGCGCAACAGCATGGCGATAACCCAATGCCGGTATTCTCGTTTATGGGTAATGCGTCCCAGCATCCACAGCAGGTGCCGTGTTATATCACCCATACCAACGAGAAAACCCATGATGTGATCCGCAGTAACCTCGATCGTAGCCCAATGTATGCAGGGGTGATCGAAGGTGTCGGCCCACGCTACTGCCCGTCGATCGAAGACAAAGTCATGCGCTTCGCCGACAGAAATCAGCATCAGATCTTCCTTGAACCGGAAGGGCTGACCTCAAACGAAATTTATCCGAACGGTATCTCCACCAGCCTGCCGTTCGATGTGCAGATGCAAATCGTCCGCTCCATGCAGGGGATGGAAAACGCGAAGATCGTGCGTCCGGGTTATGCCATTGAGTATGACTTCTTCGATCCACGCGACCTGAAACCGACGCTGGAGAGCAAGTTTATCCAGGGGCTGTTCTTTGCTGGTCAGATTAACGGCACTACCGGTTACGAAGAAGCCGCTGCGCAAGGTTTGCTGGCTGGTCTTAACGCTGCCCGTCTGTCTGCTGACAAAGAAGGTTGGGCTCCGACGCGTTCTCAGGCGTATCTCGGCGTACTGGTTGATGACCTGTGCACTTTAGGAACCAAAGAACCGTATCGTATGTTTACCTCGCGCGCAGAATATCGTCTGATGCTGCGCGAAGATAATGCAGATCTGCGTTTGACTGAAATCGGTCGTGAACTGGGCCTGGTGGATGACGAACGTTGGGCGCGCTTTAACGAGAAACTTGAGAATATCGAGCGTGAGCGTCAGCGCCTGAAATCGACCTGGGTAACCCCGTCGGCGGAAGCTGCAGCCGAAGTGAATGCTCACCTGACTGCGCCGCTTTCCCGTGAAGCCAGTGGTGAAGATCTGCTGCGTCGTCCGGAAATGACTTATGAAAAATTAACCACGCTGACGCCGTTTGCCCCTGCGTTGACAGACGAACAGGCGGCGGAACAGGTTGAGATTCAGGTTAAATACGAAGGTTATATCGCGCGCCAGCAAGATGAGATCGAAAAGCAGCTGCGTAACGAGAACACCCTGCTACCAGCGACGCTGGATTACCGCCAGGTATCCGGTCTTTCTAACGAAGTGATCGCCAAACTTAACGATCACAAACCGGCCTCTATCGGTCAGGCTTCGCGTATTTCTGGCGTCACGCCTGCGGCCATCTCCATTCTGCTGGTGTGGCTGAAAAAACAGGGTATGCTGCGTCGTAGCGCATAACGCATTAAAAATGCCTGGTAAGCACCCGCTTACCGGGCAACGCATCAAGAACAGGTAATCACCGTGCTCAACAAACTCACCTCTCTGCTGAAAGACGCAGGAATTTCGCTTACCGCTCACCAGAAAAACCAGCTAATTGCCTACGTGAATATGCTGCATAAATGGAATAAAGCGTACAACCTGACTTCGGTCCGCGATCCTAATGAGATGCTGGTACGCCATATTCTCGATAGCATTGTGGTGGCACCGTATCTGCAAGGTGAACGGTTTATCGATGTCGGCACCGGACCAGGACTGCCTGGCATTCCACTCTCTATCGTACGTCCTGAAGCCCACTTCACGTTGTTGGATAGCCTTGGTAAACGCGTGCGTTTCCTTCGTCAGGTGCAACATGAGCTTAAACTGGAGAATATTGAGCCAGTACAGAGCAGGGTAGAAGAGTTTCCTTCTGAGCCGCCATTTGATGGCGTAATTAGCCGCGCTTTTGCCTCTCTGAACGATATGGTGAGCTGGTGCCACCATCTTCCTGGTGAGCAAGGTCGTTTCTACGCGCTGAAAGGCCAAATGCCGGAAGATGAAATCGCTTTGTTGCCCGAAGAATATCAGGTCGAATCAGTGGTTAAACTTCACGTTCCGGCCCTGGATGGCGAACGTCATCTGGTGGTGATTAAAGCAAATAAAATTTAATTTTTATCAAAAAAATCATAAAAAATTGACCGGTTAGACTGTTAACAACAACCAGGTTTTCTACTGATATAACTGGTTACATTTAACGCCACGTTCACTCTTTTGCATCAACAAAGTAACGTGGCTTTTTTTGGTAAGCAGAAAATAAGTCATAAGTGAAAATATCAGTCTGCTAAAAATCGGCGCTAAGAATCATCATTGGCTGTTAAAGCATTATTAAAAATGTCAATGGGTGGTTTTTGTTGTGTAAATGTCATTTATTAAAACAGTATCTGTTTTTAGACTGAAATATCATAAACTTGCAAAGGCATCATTTGCCAAGTAAATAAATATGCTGTGCGCGAACATGCTCAATATGTGATCTGAAGCACGCTTTATCACCAGTGTTTACGCGTTATTTACAGTTTTTCATGATCGAACATGGTTTGCAGAAAAGTCGCAATTGTATGCACTGGAAAAATATTTAAACATTTATTCACCTTTTGGCTACTTATTGTTTGAAATCACGGGGGCGCACCGTATAATTTGACCGCTTTTTGATGCTTGACTCTAAGCCTTAAAGAAAGTTTTATACGACACGCGGCATACCTCGAAGGGAGCAGGAGTGAAAAACGTGATGTCTGTGTCGCTCGTGAGTCGAAACGTTGCTCGGAAGCTTCTGCTCGTTCAGTTACTGGTGGTGATAGCAAGTGGATTGCTGTTCAGCCTCAAAGACCCCTTCTGGGGCGTCTCTGCAATAAGCGGGGGCCTGGCAGTCTTTCTGCCTAACGTTTTGTTTATGATATTTGCCTGGCGTCACCAGGCGCATACACCAGCGAAAGGCCGGGTGGCCTGGACATTCGCATTTGGCGAAGCTTTCAAAGTTCTGGCGATGTTGGTGTTACTGGTGGTGGCGTTGGCGGTTTTAAAGGCGGTATTCTTGCCGCTGATCGTTACGTGGGTTTTGGTGCTGGTGGTTCAGATACTGGCACCGGCTGTAATTAACAACAAAGGGTAAAAGGCATCATGGCTTCAGAAAATATGACGCCGCAGGATTACATAGGACACCACCTGAACAACCTTCAGCTGGACCTGCGTACATTCTCGCTGGTGGATCCACATAACCCCCCAGCCACCTTCTGGACAATCAATATTGACTCCATGTTCTTCTCGGTGGTGCTGGGTCTGTTGTTCCTGGTTTTATTCCGTAGCGTAGCCAAAAAGGCGACCAGCGGTGTGCCAGGTAAGTTTCAGACCGCGATTGAGCTGGTGATCGGCTTTGTTAATGGTAGCGTGAAAGACATGTACCATGGCAAAAGCAAGCTGATTGCTCCGCTGGCCCTGACGATCTTCGTCTGGGTATTCCTGATGAACCTGATGGATTTACTGCCTATCGACCTGCTGCCGTACATTGCTGAACATGTACTGGGTCTGCCTGCACTGCGTGTGGTTCCGTCTGCGGACGTGAACGTAACGCTGTCTATGGCACTGGGTGTATTTATCCTGATTCTGTTCTACAGCATCAAAATGAAAGGCATCGGCGGCTTCACGAAAGAGTTGACGCTGCAGCCGTTCAATCACTGGGCGTTCATTCCTGTCAACTTAATCCTTGAAGGGGTAAGCCTGCTGTCCAAACCAGTTTCACTCGGTTTGCGACTGTTCGGTAACATGTATGCCGGTGAGCTGATTTTCATTCTGATTGCTGGTCTGTTGCCGTGGTGGTCACAGTGGATCCTGAATGTGCCGTGGGCCATTTTCCACATCCTGATCATTACGCTGCAAGCCTTCATCTTCATGGTTCTGACGATCGTCTATCTGTCGATGGCGTCTGAAGAACATTAATTTACCAACACTACTACGTTTTAACTGAAACAAACTGGAGACTGTCATGGAAAACCTGAATATGGATCTGCTGTACATGGCTGCCGCTGTGATGATGGGTCTGGCGGCAATCGGTGCTGCGATCGGTATCGGCATCCTCGGGGGTAAATTCCTGGAAGGCGCAGCGCGTCAACCTGATCTGATTCCTCTGCTGCGTACTCAGTTCTTTATCGTTATGGGTCTGGTGGATGCTATCCCGATGATCGCTGTAGGTCTGGGTCTGTACGTGATGTTCGCTGTCGCGTAGTAAGCGTTGCTTTTATTTAAAGAGCAATATCAGAACGTTAACTAAATAGAGGCATTGTGCTGTGAATCTTAACGCAACAATCCTCGGCCAGGCCATCGCGTTTGTCCTGTTCGTTCTGTTCTGCATGAAGTACGTATGGCCGCCATTAATGGCAGCCATCGAAAAACGTCAAAAAGAAATTGCTGACGGCCTTGCTTCCGCAGAACGAGCACATAAGGACCTTGACCTTGCAAAGGCCAGCGCGACCGACCAGCTGAAAAAAGCGAAAGCGGAAGCCCAGGTAATCATCGAGCAGGCGAACAAACGCCGCTCGCAGATTCTGGACGAAGCGAAAGCTGAGGCAGAACAGGAACGTACTAAAATCGTGGCCCAGGCGCAGGCGGAAATTGAAGCCGAGCGTAAACGTGCCCGTGAAGAGCTGCGTAAGCAAGTTGCTATCCTGGCTGTTGCTGGCGCCGAGAAGATCATCGAACGTTCCGTGGATGAAGCTGCTAACAGCGACATCGTGGATAAACTTGTCGCTGAACTGTAAGGAGGGAGGGGCTGATGTCTGAATTTATTACGGTAGCTCGCCCCTACGCCAAAGCAGCTTTTGACTTTGCCGTCGAACACCAAAGTGTAGAACGCTGGCAGGACATGCTGGCGTTTGCCGCCGAGGTAACCAAAAACGAACAAATGGCAGAGCTTCTCTCTGGCGCGCTTGCGCCAGAAACGCTCGCCGAGTCGTTTATCGCAGTTTGTGGTGAGCAACTGGACGAAAACGGTCAGAACCTGATTCGGGTTATGGCTGAGAATGGTCGTCTTAACGCGCTCCCGGATGTTCTGGAGCAGTTTATTCACCTGCGTGCCGTGAGTGAGGCTACCGCTGAGGTAGACGTCATTTCCGCTGCCGCACTGAGTGAACAACAGCTCGCGAAAATTTCTGCTGCGATGGAAAAACGTCTGTCACGCAAAGTTAAGCTGAATTGCAAAATCGATAAGTCTGTAATGGCAGGCGTTATCATCCGAGCGGGTGATATGGTCATTGATGGCAGCGTACGCGGTCGTCTTGAGCGCCTTGCAGACGTCTTGCAGTCTTAAGGGGACTGGAGCATGCAACTGAATTCCACCGAAATCAGCGAACTGATCAAGCAGCGCATTGCTCAGTTCAATGTTGTGAGTGAAGCTCACAACGAAGGTACTATTGTTTCTGTAAGTGACGGTGTTATCCGCATTCACGGCCTGGCCGATTGTATGCAGGGTGAAATGATCTCCCTGCCGGGTAACCGTTACGCTATCGCACTGAACCTCGAGCGCGACTCTGTAGGTGCGGTTGTTATGGGTCCGTACGCTGACCTTGCCGAAGGCATGAAAGTTAAGTGTACTGGCCGTATCCTGGAAGTTCCGGTTGGCCGTGGCCTGCTGGGCCGTGTGGTTAACACTCTGGGTGCACCAATCGACGGTAAAGGTCCGCTGGATCACGACGGCTTCTCTGCTGTAGAAGCAATCGCTCCGGGCGTTATCGAACGTCAGTCCGTAGATCAGCCGGTACAGACCGGTTATAAAGCCGTTGACTCCATGATCCCAATCGGTCGTGGTCAGCGTGAATTGATCATCGGTGACCGTCAGACCGGTAAAACCGCACTGGCTATCGATGCCATCATCAACCAGCGCGATTCCGGTATCAAATGTATCTATGTCGCTATCGGCCAGAAAGCGTCCACCATTTCTAACGTGGTACGTAAACTGGAAGAGCACGGCGCACTGGCTAACACCATCGTTGTGGTAGCAACCGCGTCTGAATCCGCTGCACTGCAATACCTGGCACCGTACGCTGGTTGCGCAATGGGCGAATACTTCCGTGACCGCGGTGAAGATGCGCTGATCATTTACGATGACCTGTCTAAACAGGCTGTTGCTTACCGTCAGATCTCCCTGCTGCTCCGTCGTCCGCCAGGACGTGAAGCATTCCCGGGCGACGTATTCTACCTCCACTCTCGTCTGCTGGAGCGTGCTGCGCGTGTTAACGCCGAATACGTTGAAGCCTTCACCAAAGGTGAAGTGAAAGGGAAAACCGGTTCTCTGACTGCGCTGCCGATTATCGAAACTCAGGCGGGTGACGTTTCTGCGTTCGTTCCAACCAACGTAATCTCCATTACCGATGGTCAGATCTTCCTGGAAACCAACCTGTTCAACGCCGGTATTCGTCCTGCGGTTAACCCGGGTATTTCCGTATCCCGTGTTGGTGGTGCAGCACAGACCAAGATCATGAAAAAACTGTCCGGTGGTATCCGTACCGCTCTGGCACAGTATCGTGAACTGGCAGCGTTCTCTCAGTTTGCATCCGACCTTGACGATGCAACACGTAAACAGCTTGACCACGGTCAGAAAGTGACCGAACTGCTGAAACAGAAACAGTATGCGCCGATGTCCGTAGCGCAACAGTCTCTGGTTCTGTTCGCAGCAGAACGTGGTTACCTGGCGGATGTTGAACTGTCGAAAATCGGCAGCTTCGAAGCCGCTCTGCTGGCTTACGTCGACCGTGATCACGCTCCGTTGATGCAAGAGATCAACCAGACCGGTGGCTACAACGACGAAATCGAAGGCAAGCTGAAAGGCATCCTCGATTCCTTCAAAGCAACCCAATCCTGGTAACGTCTGGCGGCTTGCCTTAGGGCAGGCCGCAAGGCATTGAGGAGAAGCTCATGGCCGGCGCAAAAGAGATACGTAGTAAGATCGCAAGCGTCCAGAACACGCAAAAGATCACTAAAGCGATGGAGATGGTCGCCGCTTCCAAAATGCGTAAATCGCAGGATCGCATGGCGGCCAGCCGTCCTTATGCAGAAACCATGCGCAAAGTGATTGGTCACCTTGCACACGGTAATCTGGAATATAAGCACCCTTACCTGGAAGACCGCGACGTTAAACGCGTGGGCTACCTGGTGGTGTCGACCGACCGTGGTTTGTGCGGTGGTTTGAACATTAACCTGTTCAAAAAACTGCTGGCGGAAATGAAGACCTGGACCGACAAAGGCGTTCAATGCGACCTCGCAATGATCGGCTCGAAAGGCGTGTCGTTCTTCAACTCCGTGGGCGGCAATGTTGTTGCCCAGGTCACCGGCATGGGGGATAACCCTTCCCTGTCCGAACTGATCGGTCCGGTAAAAGTGATGTTGCAGGCCTACGACGAAGGCCGTCTGGACAAGCTTTACATTGTCAGCAACAAATTTATTAACACCATGTCTCAGGTTCCGACCATCAGCCAGCTGCTGCCGTTACCGGCATCAGATGATGATGATCTGAAACATAAATCCTGGGATTACCTGTACGAACCCGATCCGAAGGCGTTGCTGGATACCCTGCTGCGTCGTTATGTCGAATCTCAGGTTTATCAGGGCGTGGTTGAAAACCTGGCCAGCGAGCAGGCCGCCCGTATGGTGGCGATGAAAGCCGCGACCGACAATGGCGGCAGCCTGATTAAAGAGCTGCAGTTGGTATACAACAAAGCTCGTCAGGCCAGCATTACTCAGGAACTCACCGAGATCGTCTCGGGGGCCGCCGCGGTTTAAACAGGTTATTTCGTAGAGGATTTAAGATGGCTACTGGAAAGATTGTCCAGGTAATCGGCGCCGTAGTTGACGTCGAATTCCCTCAGGATGCCGTACCGCGCGTGTACGATGCTCTTGAGGTGCAAAATGGTAATGAGCGTCTGGTGCTGGAAGTTCAGCAGCAGCTCGGCGGCGGTATCGTGCGTACCATCGCAATGGGTTCCTCCGACGGTCTGCGTCGCGGTCTGGATGTAAAAGACCTCGAACACCCGATCGAAGTCCCGGTAGGTAAAGCGACTCTGGGCCGTATCATGAACGTACTGGGTGAACCGGTCGACATGAAAGGCGAGATCGGTGAAGAAGAGCGTTGGGCAATTCACCGCGCAGCACCTTCCTACGAAGAGCTGTCAAACTCTCAGGAACTGCTGGAAACCGGTATCAAAGTTATCGACCTGATGTGTCCGTTCGCTAAGGGCGGTAAAGTTGGTCTGTTCGGTGGTGCGGGTGTAGGTAAAACCGTAAACATGATGGAGCTTATTCGTAACATCGCGATCGAGCACTCCGGTTACTCTGTGTTTGCGGGCGTAGGTGAACGTACTCGTGAGGGTAACGACTTCTACCACGAAATGACCGACTCCAACGTTATCGACAAAGTATCCCTGGTGTATGGCCAGATGAACGAGCCGCCGGGAAACCGTCTGCGCGTTGCTCTGACCGGTCTGACCATGGCTGAGAAATTCCGTGACGAAGGTCGTGACGTTCTGCTGTTCGTTGACAACATCTATCGTTACACCCTGGCCGGTACGGAAGTATCCGCACTGCTGGGCCGTATGCCTTCAGCGGTAGGTTATCAGCCGACCCTGGCGGAAGAGATGGGCGTTCTGCAGGAACGTATCACCTCCACCAAAACTGGTTCTATCACCTCCGTACAGGCGGTATACGTACCTGCGGATGACTTGACTGACCCGTCTCCGGCAACCACCTTTGCGCACCTTGACGCAACCGTGGTACTGAGCCGTCAGATCGCGTCTCTGGGTATCTACCCGGCCGTTGACCCGCTGGACTCCACCAGCCGTCAGCTGGACCCGCTGGTGGTTGGTCAGGAACACTACGACACCGCGCGTGGCGTTCAGTCCATCCTGCAACGTTATCAGGAACTGAAAGACATCATCGCCATCCTGGGTATGGATGAACTGTCTGAAGAAGACAAACTGGTGGTAGCGCGTGCTCGTAAGATCCAGCGCTTCCTGTCCCAGCCTTTCTTCGTGGCAGAAGTATTCACCGGTTCTCCGGGTAAATACGTCTCCCTGAAAGACACCATCCGTGGCTTTAAAGGCATCATGGAAGGCGAATACGATCACCTGCCGGAGCAGGCGTTCTACATGGTCGGTTCCATCGAAGAAGCTGTGGAAAAAGCCAAAAAACTTTAACGCCTTAATCGGAGGGTGATATGGCAATGACTTACCACCTGGACGTCGTCAGCGCAGAGCAACAAATGTTCTCTGGTCTGGTCGAGAAAATCCAGGTAACGGGTAGCGAAGGTGAACTGGGGATCTACCCTGGCCACGCACCGCTGCTCACCGCCATTAAGCCTGGTATGATTCGCATCGTGAAACAGCACGGTCACGAAGAGTTTATCTATCTGTCTGGCGGCATTCTTGAAGTGCAGCCTGGCAACGTGACCGTTCTGGCCGACACCGCAATTCGCGGCCAGGATCTCGACGAAGCGCGAGCCATGGAAGCGAAACGTAAGGCTGAAGAGCACATTAGCAGCTCTCACGGCGACGTAGATTACGCTCAGGCGTCTGCGGAACTGGCCAAAGCGATCGCGCAGCTGCGCGTTATCGAGTTGACCAAAAAAGCGATGTAACACCGGCTTGAAAAGCACAAAAGCCAGTCTGGTAACAGGCTGGCTTTTTTTTACGCGTATTGACCCGTCCTGAAGAGCGTTCACATAGATCCTGCTGATATAAAACACCCTGTTTTCCCGTTTATTCATTGATCGAAATAAGAGCAAAAACATCCACCTGACGCTTAAATGAAGGTACTGCCTTAATTTTCTGCAGACAAAAGGTGTGACGATGGTCGAAAATGGCGCTTTCGTCAGCGGGGATAATCCGTTATTGAACAATTTATCCTCTGTCCATTTCACGATGAAAAAAATGTAGTTTTTTCAAGGTGAAGCGGTTTAAATTCGTTCTCAAATTACAGTCAGGACGCGTATGTTGAATAATGCTATGAGCGTAGTGATCCTTGCCGCAGGCAAAGGCACGCGCATGTATTCCGATCTTCCGAAAGTGCTGCATACCCTTGCCGGGAAAGCGATGGTTCAGCATGTCATTGATGCTGCGAATGAATTAGGCGCAGCGCACGTTCACCTGGTGTACGGTCACGGCGGCGATCTGCTTAAACAGGCGCTGAAAGATGACAACCTGAACTGGGTGCTTCAGGCAGAACAGCTGGGTACAGGTCATGCGATGCAGCAGGCCGCACCTTTCTTTGCCGATGATGAAGACATTTTAATGCTCTACGGCGACGTGCCGCTGATCTCTGTCGAAACACTCCAGCGCCTGCGTGATGCTAAACCGCAGGGTGGCATTGGTCTGCTGACGGTAAAACTGGATGATCCGACCGGTTATGGACGTATCACCCGTGAAAACGGCAAAGTTACCGGCATTGTTGAGCACAAAGACGCCACCGACGAGCAGCGTCAGATTCAGGAGATCAACACCGGCATTCTGATTGCCAACGGCGCAGATATGAAACGCTGGCTGGCGAAGCTGACCAACAATAACGCTCAGGGTGAATACTACATCACCGACATTATTGCGCTGGCGTATCAGGAAGGGCGTGAAATCGTCGCCGTTCATCCGCAACGTTTAAGCGAAGTAGAAGGCGTGAATAACCGCCTGCAACTCTCCCGACTGGAGCGCGTTTACCAGTCCGAACAGGCTGAAAAACTGCTGTTAGCAGGCGTTATGCTGCGCGATCCGGCGCGTTTTGATCTGCGCGGTACGCTTACTCACGGGCGCGATGTTGAAATTGATACTAACGTTATCATCGAGGGCAACGTGACTCTCGGTCATCGCGTGAAAATCGGCACCGGTTGTGTGATTAAAAACAGCGTGATTGGCGATGATTGCGAAATCAGTCCGTATACCGTTGTGGAAGACGCGAATCTGGCAGCGGCCTGTACTATTGGCCCGTTTGCCCGTCTGCGTCCTGGTGCTGAGTTGCTGGAAGGTGCACACGTTGGTAACTTCGTTGAGATGAAAAAAGCGCGTCTGGGTAAAGGCTCGAAAGCCGGGCATCTGACTTACCTGGGCGATGCGGAAATTGGCGATAACGTTAACATCGGCGCGGGAACCATTACCTGCAACTACGACGGTGCGAATAAATTTAAGACAATTATCGGCGACGATGTGTTTGTCGGTTCCGACACTCAGCTGGTGGCCCCGGTAACAGTAGGCAAAGGCGCGACCATTGCTGCGGGTACAACTGTGACGCGTAATGTCGGCGAAAACGCCCTGGCGATCAGCCGTGTGCCGCAGACTCAAAAAGAAGGCTGGCGTCGTCCGGTAAAGAAAAAGTAATTCTGGCTGGGAAATCCGGTCATATGGGATGAGGAGATAACATAATCTCCCGCCCACAAGCAGTAACTATAAAAATAACCCCACTCTCTACAAGGCTCGGGGCGCCCGAAAAAACGGGCATACAGGTTGACCGACAACGATATAAATCGGAATCAAAAACTATGTGTGGAATTGTTGGCGCGATCGCGCAACGTGATGTAGCAGAAATCCTTCTTGAAGGTTTACGTCGTCTGGAATACCGCGGATATGACTCTGCCGGTCTGGCCGTTGTTGATGCAGAAGGTCATATGACCCGCCTGCGTCGCCTCGGTAAAGTCCAGATGCTGGCTCAGGCAGCGGAAGAACATCCTCTGCATGGCGGCACCGGTATTGCTCACACTCGCTGGGCGACCCACGGTGAACCTTCAGAAGCTAACGCGCATCCGCATGTTTCTGAACACATTGTGGTGGTGCATAACGGCATCATCGAAAACCATGAACCGCTGCGTGAAGAGTTAAAAGCGCGTGGCTATACCTTCGTTTCTGAAACCGACACCGAAGTGATTGCACATTTGGTGAACTGGGAGCTGAAACAAGGCGGTACTCTGCGTGAGGCTGTTCTGCGTGCTATCCCGCAACTGCGTGGTGCGTACGGTACAGTGATCATGGACTCCCGTCACCCGGATACCCTGCTGGCGGCACGTTCTGGTAGCCCGCTGGTGATTGGTCTGGGTATGGGCGAAAACTTTATCGCTTCTGACCAGCTGGCGTTGCTGCCGGTGACCCGTCGCTTTATCTTCCTTGAAGAGGGCGATATTGCGGAAATCACTCGCCGTTCGGTAAACATCTTCGATAAAACTGGCGCGGAAGTAAAACGTCAGGATATCGAATCCAATCTGCAATATGACGCGGGCGATAAAGGTATTTACCGCCACTATATGCAGAAAGAGATCTACGAACAGCCGAACGCGATCAAAAACACCCTTACCGGGCGCATCAGCCACGGTCAGGTAGATTTGAGCGAGTTGGGACCGAACGCCGACGAACTGCTGTCGAAGGTTGAGCATATTCAGATCCTCGCCTGTGGTACTTCTTATAACTCCGGTATGGTTTCCCGCTACTGGTTTGAATCGCTGGCAGGTATTCCGTGCGACGTCGAAATCGCTTCTGAATTCCGCTATCGCAAATCTGCCGTGCGCCGTAACAGCCTGATGATCACCTTGTCACAGTCTGGCGAAACCGCGGATACCCTGGCGGGCCTGCGTCTGTCAAAAGAGCTGGGTTACCTTGGTTCACTGGCAATCTGTAACGTTCCGGGTTCTTCTCTGGTGCGCGAATCCGATCTGGCGCTCATGACCAATGCCGGTACGGAAATTGGCGTGGCGTCCACTAAAGCATTCACCACCCAGTTAACCGTGCTGTTGATGCTGGTGGCGAAGCTGTCTCGTCTGAAAGGTCTGGATGCCTCCATTGAACATGACATCGTGCATGGTCTGCAGGCGCTGCCGAGCCGTATTGAGCAGATGCTGTCTCAGGACAAACGCATTGAAGCACTGGCAGAAGATTTCTCTGACAAACATCACGCGCTGTTCCTGGGCCGTGGCGATCAGTACCCAATCGCGCTGGAAGGCGCATTGAAGCTGAAAGAGATCTCTTACATTCACGCTGAAGCCTACGCTGCAGGCGAACTGAAACACGGTCCGCTGGCACTGATTGATGCCGATATGCCGGTTATCGTCGTTGCACCGAACAACGAATTGCTGGAAAAACTGAAATCCAACATTGAAGAAGTTCGCGCGCGTGGCGGTCAGTTGTATGTCTTCGCCGATCAGGATGCGGGTTTTGTAAGTAGCGATAACATGCACATCATCGAGATGCCGCATGTGGAAGAGGTGATTGCACCGATCTTCTACACCGTTCCGCTGCAGCTGCTGGCTTACCACGTTGCGCTGATCAAAGGCACCGACGTTGACCAGCCGCGTAACCTGGCAAAATCGGTTACGGTTGAGTAATAAATGGATGCCCTGCGTAAGCGGGGCATTTTTCTTCCTGTTATGTTTTTAATCAAACATCCTGCCAACTCAATGTGACAAACCGTCATCTTCGGCTACTTTTTCTCTGTCACAGAATGAAAATTTTTCTGTCATCTCTTCGTTATTAATATTTGTAATTAACTGAATATAAACGCTTATTTAAATCAGACTGAAGACTTTATCTCTCTGTCATAAAACTGTCATAAACCTTACATATAACTGTCACCTGTTTGTCCTATTTTGCTTCTCGTAGCCAACAAACAATGCTTTATGAATCCTCCCAGGAGACATTATGAAAGTTATGCGTACCACCGTCGCAACTGTTGTCGCCGCGACCTTATCGATGAGTGCTTTCTCTGTGTTTGCAGAAGCAAGCCTGACAGGTGCAGGTGCAACCTTCCCTGCGCCGGTGTATGCCAAATGGGCTGACACTTACCAGAAAGAAACCGGTAATAAAGTTAACTACCAGGGTATCGGTTCTTCCGGTGGCGTAAAACAGATTATCGCTAATACCGTTGATTTTGGTGCCTCTGACGCGCCGCTGTCTGACGAAAAACTGGCTCAGGAAGGCCTGTTCCAGTTCCCGACCGTGATTGGCGGCGTGGTACTGGCGGTTAACCTGCCGGGTCTGAAATCAGGCGAGCTGGTGCTGGATGGTAAAACTCTTGGTGACATCTACCTCGGCAAAATCAAGAAGTGGGATGATGAAGCCATCACCAAACTGAATCCAGGCTTAAAACTGCCGTCACAGAACATTGCTGTAGTACGCCGCGCAGATGGCTCCGGGACGTCCTTCGTCTTCACCAGCTACCTGGCGAAAGTGAACGAAGAGTGGAAAAACAACGTTGGTACGGGCTCTACCGTAAAATGGCCGATTGGTCTGGGCGGTAAAGGTAACGACGGTATCGCCGCGTTCGTTCAGCGTCTGCCGGGTGCAATTGGTTACGTTGAATATGCTTACGCGAAGCAGAACAACCTGGCGTATACCAAACTGATCTCCGCTGATGGTAAACCGGTTAGTCCGACCGAAGAAAACTTCGCTAATGCAGCAAAAGGCGCAGACTGGAGCAAAACATTCGCTCAGGATCTGACTAACCAGAAAGGCGAAGATGCATGGCCTATTACCTCAACCACGTTCATTCTGATCCACAAAGATCAGAAGAAACCAGAACAAGGCACCGAAGTGCTGAAGTTCTTCGACTGGGCATACAAAACCGGGGCTAAACAGGCGAACGACCTGGATTACGCCAGCCTGCCGGATAGCGTAGTTGAACAGGTTCGTGCTGCGTGGAAGACCAATATTAAAGACAGTAGCGGTAAGCCGCTGTACTAATAAAACTCCAGGCCGGGTACGGTGTTTTACGCCGCATCCGGCATTACAAAATGACTTTGTAAACGCGTTTAACTGAAGAGTAACTTATGGCTGCAACCAAGCCTGCTTTTAACCCACCGGGTAAAAAGGGCGACATAATTTTCAGCGTGCTGGTAAAACTGGCGGCGCTGATTGTGCTATTGATGTTGGGTGGCATTATTGTCTCTCTGATCATCTCCTCCTGGCCGAGCATTCAGAAATTTGGTCTGGCTTTCCTGTGGACCAAAGAGTGGGATGCGCCGAACGATATCTACGGGGCGCTCGTGCCGATCTACGGTACGCTGGTGACCTCGTTTATCGCGCTGCTGATCGCCGTCCCGGTGAGTTTCGGTATCGCCCTGTTCCTGACCGAGCTTGCGCCTGGCTGGCTGAAGCGCCCGCTGGGTATCGCCATTGAGCTGCTGGCAGCCATTCCAAGTATCGTTTACGGCATGTGGGGCCTGTTTATCTTTGCGCCGCTGTTCGCCGTTTACTTCCAGGAGCCGGTTGGCAATATCATGTCGAATATCCCGATTGTTGGCGCGCTGTTCTCCGGCCCGGCCTTTGGTATCGGTATCCTCGCGGCAGGCGTGATCCTCGCCATCATGATTATTCCGTACATTGCGGCGGTAATGCGCGATGTGTTCGAGCAAACCCCGGTAATGATGAAAGAGTCGGCCTACGGTATCGGTTGCACCACCTGGGAAGTTATCTGGCGTATCGTTCTTCCGTTCACCAAAAATGGTGTTATCGGCGGCATTATGCTGGGTCTGGGGCGCGCGCTCGGTGAAACCATGGCGGTGACCTTTATCATCGGTAACACCTACCAGCTCGACAGCGCCTCGCTGTACATGCCGGGCAACAGTATCACCTCTGCGCTGGCCAACGAATTTGCGGAAGCGGAATCCGGTCTGCACGTTGCCGCACTGATGGAACTGGGCCTGATCCTGTTTGTGATTACCTTCATCGTCCTCGCCGCATCGAAGTTTATGATTATGCGCCTGGCTAAGAATGAGGGGGCACGTTAATGGCTATGGTTGAAATGCAAACCACTGCGGCGCTGGCAGAATCCCGCCGCAAAATGCAGGCGCGTCGTCGCCTCAAAAACCGTATTGCACTGACGCTCTCAATGGCGACGATGGCCTTCGGCCTGTTCTGGCTGATCTGGATTTTAATGTCCACCATCACTCGCGGTATCGATGGTATGTCGCTGGCGCTGTTCACCGAAATGACGCCGCCGCCAAATACGGAAGGCGGTGGTCTGGCGAACGCCCTGGCGGGTAGCGGCCTGTTAATTTTGTGGGCCACGGTATTCGGTACGCCGCTGGGCATTATGGCGGGGATTTTTCTGGCGGAATATGGTCGTAAATCCTGGCTGGCAGAAGTGATTCGCTTCATTAACGACATTCTGCTCTCCGCACCGTCGATTGTGGTTGGTCTGTTTGTTTACACCATCGTGGTGGCGCAGATGGAGCACTTCTCCGGCTGGGCGGGCGTGATTGCGCTGGCGCTGTTGCAGGTGCCGATTGTTATCCGCACCACCGAGAACATGCTGAAACTGGTGCCAGACAGCCTGCGTGAAGCGGCTTATGCGCTGGGTACGCCGAAGTGGAAGATGATCTCCGCGATCACGCTGAAAGCGTCGGTGTCCGGGATCATGACCGGTATTCTGCTGGCGATTGCCCGTATTGCCGGTGAAACCGCGCCGCTGCTGTTTACCGCGCTCTCCAACCAGTTCTGGAGCACGGACATGATGCAGCCGATCGCCAACCTGCCGGTGACGATCTTTAAGTTTGCGATGAGCCCGTTTGCGGAATGGCAACAACTGGCCTGGGCCGGGGTGTTGATCATTACCCTGTGCGTCCTGCTGCTGAACATTCTGGCGCGCGTTGTTTTTGCGAAGAATAAACACGGTTAACACTTTGCTGGATGCGGCGTAAACGCCTGATCCGGCCTACGGTAAGCCTGATTAGCGAAGAGCATCAGGCACGATGAGGAAAAGATTGCAATGAGTATGGTTGAAACTGCCCCGAGTAAAATTCAGGTTCGTAATTTGAACTTCTACTACGGCAAATTCCATGCCCTGAAAAACATCAACCTGGATATCGCCAAAAACCAGGTTACGGCGTTTATCGGGCCGTCCGGCTGCGGTAAATCGACGCTGCTGCGTACCTTCAATAAGATGTTTGAACTGTACCCGGAACAGCGTGCGGAAGGTGAAATTCTGCTCGATGGCGACAACATCCTGACCAACTCTCAGGATATCGCCCTGCTGCGTGCGAAAGTGGGCATGGTGTTCCAGAAACCGACGCCGTTCCCGATGTCCATCTATGACAACATCGCCTTTGGTGTGCGTCTGTTTGAGAAGCTCTCCCGTGCCGACATGGACGAGCGCGTGCAGTGGGCATTGACCAAAGCCGCATTGTGGAACGAAACCAAAGATAAATTGCACCAGAGCGGTTACTCTCTCTCTGGTGGTCAGCAACAGCGTCTGTGTATTGCGCGTGGTATCGCCATTCGCCCGGAAGTGCTACTGCTCGACGAACCATGTTCGGCGCTCGACCCTATCTCTACCGGGCGTATTGAAGAGCTGATCACCGAACTGAAGCAGGATTACACCGTAGTGATCGTCACCCACAACATGCAGCAGGCTGCGCGTTGTTCCGACCACACGGCGTTTATGTACCTGGGCGAATTGATTGAGTTCAGCAACACGGACGATCTGTTCACCAAGCCAGCGAAGAAACAAACAGAAGACTACATCACCGGTCGTTACGGTTGATTCAGGAGTGCGTTATGGACAGTCTCAATCTTAATAAACATATTTCCGGCCAGTTCAATGCCGAACTGGAAAGCATCCGCACGCAGGTGATGACCATGGGCGGCATGGTGGAGCAGCAGCTTTCTGACGCGATCACCGCAATGCACAACCAGGACAGCGATCTGGCGAAGCGCGTCATCGAAGGCGACAAAAACGTCAACATGATGGAAGTGGCGATCGATGAAGCCTGTGTGCGCATTATCGCCAAACGTCAGCCGACGGCGAGCGACCTGCGTCTGGTTATGGTGATCAGTAAAACCATTGCCGAACTGGAGCGTATTGGCGATGTGGCGGACAAAATCTGCCGTACTGCGCTGGAGAAATTCTCCCAGCAGCATCAGCCGTTGCTGGTAAGTCTGGAGTCGCTGGGCCGTCATACCATCCAGATGCTGCACGACGTGCTCGACGCGTTCGCGCGGATGGACATTGACGAAGCGGTACGTATTTATCGTGAAGATAAAAAAGTCGATCAGGAGTACGAAGGTATTGTTCGTCAACTGATGACCTACATGATGGAAGATTCGCGCACCATTCCAAGCGTACTTACCGCGCTATTCTGCGCACGTTCAATCGAACGTATCGGCGACCGCTGCCAGAATATCTGTGAGTTTATCTTCTACTACGTGAAAGGTCAGGATTTCCGTCATGTAGGCGGTGATGAGCTGGATAAACTGCTGGCCGGAAAAGACCCGAAAGAGTAACGCTAACTGTAGGTCAGATAAGGCTTTTACGCCGCATCTGGCAATCAGCCCGGTCATACATAGTTACCGGGCTGATAAACTTTCTCCCTGAAATATTGCCACACAAACTCACCTCGAAACTCTCCCCAGTGCAATGCAAATATATTATTTCATTTGGATTATTTTACTTTTAATGTAGTGCCCCGCTATAAAAACATTTTTATTATTCCTTTCATTTATATCGCTGCCTGCACAGAGAATGGAAAAGAAAACAAAAACCAGGGTAAAAGCCCTATATCGAAACATAAAAAATGAGCGATTTTTTACAGTATTCATAGGTGGTTTAGTCATAATCGTAGCAAACCAACACCCAAGTATGCTTTTTTAAGACAAATCGGCAATGTGTTGTGCTCGGGCGAATAAATATTGTGTTCAGGAGAAATGATTATGGCTATATCATCATATAATACAGTTACAGATAATTTTTCTACGCTGACTAAAATGACAGATGAAAATAATAGATTACAAAAAAAGTCAGAAAAATTTTGTTTGTCTGTTGGTAATGAGGAGAAGTATTCAATAACCCATAAAGATATAACAAACCTTATAACTGGTGATAGACAATCTTTTCTTAAACTCACTCTTTGGGAATTTATACTCGATCTCTTTCCCATGTATCATATTAAGGAGGCTAAAGAAACAATTGTAGAATTTGTAACGAAAACTGAGGACAAAGTTAAGAGATTTGAGAGAATTAAATATCTCGCCATTCCAGAAGAAAAATGGCGCTTTAGTGCGACTACAGAATTTACAGTAGATGAGAATAAAGATATTATTGTTAGTAGAGTATTTAAAATAAATATTAACTCGAAAGATCATCATAATGAAGCTGAAGAAAATAAAATACATTCTGTATTTTCAGAAGTACTCAGCTTGGATATTTATAAGCATGATATACAATTTGACGAGAAGGCTTTACAATCAGGGATATTGAAAATGCAGTTCCCTAATGATAATGAAAAGCTAAGCGTATATTTAAAAAATAAAATCCCCTTTGAAAATATGACAATTGATTTATCTGCACTGAAAAAAGATGTTCTGGTATCGCTAAAACAGTGTCACTTTAAAAATATGACATTCACTGGTAATATATCTTACGAGAACCTTAATGGCCCAGTATTTGAAAATTGTTTTTTTGATAGTTGTAATTTCGAGAATGTGTCCCTTGTTGGCTTTGATAAAGTGACCTGTGAAAGCTATGACGTTCTTTGTAACGTAAGACCAAATAATAAAATACCGATTTACGGTATGTTTAAAGGGTGTTTTTTGTATCAATGCGAAATGAAAAATTTCAAGATAGAGACATCAAAAATATACTCTATAAATCAAGATCCCCAAAAAGGGGGTAAGAAAGTCGGTGCATATCTGTTTATGCAGTCATTTGTATATGAAAGCAATCTTCAAGATGGAGACTGTAAAGAAGCAAGTGTTATTGCAAGTGGATTATTATCTTGCAAGATAGCAAAGCTTAATGGTGCTGGAATGGATTTCATAGAAACTTCGTTTTATAGAAACACTAGAGATCGTTTTAGTAATAGTAATAATTTTTATGATTGTAATTTTCGTGATGTTAATATGACATGCAAACGAGATGGAATTCGTGAAGATTTACGAGATTATGATCCCAGAAAATATTTCGGAAAAAGTGAAAATAAACTTAATCTGGATAAACATCTTTTAGATGTAATCCAAGAAAATATTTTCCAAAATATGAAGACTCATTATAATATAAATGACGATATAGATAATCATCTAGAACTTAGTAATTGCTGTTTATATGGTGCTTGTTTGGGCGAGTTAACCGGTGGAAATCCATTGCATGATTGTGCTATTAATCTTTATACCAGGTTAAGTGGTAATCTTGCTGCAAACACTCAGGTTAAAATTCCTGTTTATATGTCCTATAGAGGAGCTATAGCTGAAAATGATATTTTACCTTTCATGAAAAAGTTAACGAACATTTATTCACGGATAGAAGATATTAATGAACATAGCGATAATTTGAAGAATAATTACAAAAAGGCACTAGCCGATTTACAATCCTTATTAGTTAATCTGCATAACATCATGCCTGGTGATGATGTAAAAGATTTTCAACTTAATGATGAAACTATAAAATATATTATAGATAATGTTTTGTACAATAGAAAAAAAGATATAGCTAGTGAAATAGATACTAATAAAGTGAATTTCATGCAGAAAATCTATAATAACCTTGATTGGTATAGACGTTTCGATGAAAATGGGAAAATAAAAACATATCGTTCTATTAATCCAAATGGCAATAGATTTTACTTTGATTTTAATGATTTGCAATTTCTTTACTACGATCATGAGAGGAAGAATGGTCATAAAGTGGAGGATTTTGTGAAAATGCAAAATGTTTTTTTAACGGTGAAAAACTTTAAGGCAGAAGAAAAAATAAACCAGGAGCAGTATACAGAAAAACCAGCAGATGTAGCCCGTGAAATTGCGTCATTCTTTGACATTGAACAATATTTACTGGGGGTCATTGATGACTATTATAATTATATAAATGAAGTGTTTACTTATAAAATGAAAGATTTAGCCAATCTTTCTGATGCAAGAAATACTCAACTCAAAATAAAGCTTGATTTGGACGGAAAGAAGATTAATTTAAATGATAATGATATAAAAGGAAAAGGCAAAATCCAAAATGAGATAGAGGAAATAGATGAGGAAATAAAAAAAATAGATGAGGCGATCCGGGTTCTTAATAATGAAATAGAGAGCTTTAAGTTAAACTATGAACCAGGAAATATACTTAATGATGTAATTATAGGTATCAGTCGTTGGCTAAAAGAAAATAAAAATATGGTGGAGGCTATTAAGGGAATTTTTCCAGAGGTAATAAATAAAAATATAGAAAATATAGATAAAACGGTTTGAATTCTTAATGATGTAATTTAATGTATCAGTCGTTCCTGTGACAATGATGTTATACGAAAAAGACGCTTACGCATTAGAAATCTGGTGTGCTTTAATTAAACCAGTGTAGCTGATGTGTAAGCGTTGACGTTAGGAGACGATAAAATTGTTATATCACTGCTACGCCCTTTCCAGACGGCGTATAATAGTGCAATATGTTGAGTTTTCCGAGTGAATGGTGCATTTTACTAACCGGGTCAGTTGAATGATTCAACGCAATAAAACAGACTGGAATAATAAGTCTGTATTTATTATTCATCGCAATCGCACTCTACGGTTTTATCCTGCTGAAATGAGACTGCTTCCAGCGGTTGTGGATTATCCTTGGGCGATAGTCATTGTCTGGTGTCAGGATTCACAAATGACCTGTTTCCTGACATGGGTATAAACACAACATAGAGTGCGGTAGTTAATCTGAATAATCTATAGTCGGCTATTCAACACAAAACAACACTATTGATTCTTTATAATAAAGAATCTCGCCATCATTTTTATATAAATCATTATTAAGAAAATCCAGAAGCTCTTGCCTTACACTATAAATATTAGCCTTATGATCTACCAACGACAATAAAATATCCTTGACGCCTTTTAATTTTATATCTCTATCAGATATTGTATTAAAGGTGAAGATGATATTACGTTTATTAGAACTGGAGAACCAATATTTTAGAATGTTATTCGTCCACTTTGTTGGTGTCTTAATTAGTTGCGCTGTTGTTGTTTTTACATTATTAAATGTAGAACCGCTAAAATTTGTCCCGATACATGAAATGAAATTCATTTCTGAATTGTCAAAATTGCAATTCTTTATCTCACACATATCAAGATTAACATCATGAAATGTCGAATATTTCATGTTTGCATGTGAAAATAAACATGCAATAAACGTTATATATTGCAACCTGGCATTACAAAAAGATTTATTTTTAAAATCAAAACAACAGGTTTTTTTGATTTTGAAATTGTTATTATATCTGCAATGTAAAGAAATCATGTTTTTTATTAACTGATAACACCATTGTGATGATTCTGGTAATTCATAGGGATGTAAATGGATGTTTTCATCGAATATAACCTGTGAGTTATGGTTGTTTATTGAAGATATATGGAAGCTATCATTTGTTAAAGCTATGGTTGTGCTAAAATTATGGTGGTGATCAGCGCTCATGAAATCAAATGTAACAATGTCGTTGTTTCCTTTCTTTTCTTTGTGATATGCGTTTAAAAAAGAAATATTTTCGATCTGTTCATCAGTTAATGTAAATGGCATTTCGTCATCAAAGAAAGCGTAATCGGCATTTGGGAGTGGAATACTCTCAATTGAGCATAGTTTTAATAAAAAAACATGAAAACAATGAAACATGTTTTTATGCATAAGAGAACTTAATCTCTGTTGTATCTTCTGTAGTTCTCCTTTGGGGAATAAATGCTGCTCATTTGAAAATGAGCCATCTAAAATAAATTTATATGTAAAAAGGTCCTCTCTCTGACCAGTTATCAAAAAATCGTCAGGTAATTTAGAAAAACGATTGAGATGACATAAATATTCCATTTGCTCCATGTCTATATACTTATGGGGAAGTGCGTGGTTTGGTGGTGTGCCAATAAGATTATCCATAAATCACCTTGATAAAATTTAATAAAATCTCTTTATTTTAACCTCGACAATAAAAGCGGCTATAAAAAAACGCTCATTTTCTGATGCTGCGGTTAACCCGTGGAATGTACCGTTAACCCCCTAAAAATTGCAAATCCAGGGTGAACACCCTGGGTTAAAATGGAAATAATGAGCTATTTTTTACAGTATTCACCGGTAATATAAGTAACACTTGTTGCTAACCTAACTAGCAGTACAGTTAATTAACAACATAGAAGTTATTATTTTTCAAACAAAACAACTCAATATTGCACGCCGGAGGGTTTATGGCCGTTAAATTAAAACCAGATGTTTTTGTTAATACTAATCCTTTTTTAGAAGCAATGAATAAGGAGAAACTTAATCATAAAGGATATTGTGATAAAATTGCTGTAAGTATTAATAATAAGAAATATAATGTAAACTCTAAGGATATTGAAAATATTCTTGATGGCAAAGGGGATTTATTTAAAAAACGTACGCTGTGGGAGTTTGTCCGCGATCTTTTTCCCGGCTCTCATATTAAAGAAGTTAAAGGCTTAATTTACGAATTTGTCACGAAAGTTGATAATAAAGCTGAGGTGTTCGATAAGATTAAATCTCTGGCAAAAATAGAACAACAATGGCGATTTAGTACTAAGACAGACTTCACTACAAATGAAAATAATGAAGTTATTGTGAGTAGATCCTTTAATCTCTACACGGGGGCTACTCCGAATGATGACGAAAAGAAACAGGTTTCTTCAGAGAGATTAACTCTTGATAATTATCTCGATGATTCACATTTTGATAATTCTCCCTTGAAGAGATTAACGTTTGATGATTATTCTGTAAAACTTAAGACGCTGATTAAAAATAGAATCCCTATTATTAATACAACAATCGATTTATCATCGTTGTCTAAGGATGTTTTAAATTCATTAAAATATTGTAGTTTTAAAAATGTAATTTTTTCAGGAGTGATAAACAGTCCTAACCTTGAAGGTCCGGTTTTTGAAAATTGTTATTTCGAGGATTGTCAATTCAACAATATACAGCTTTATGAGACTGTTAATAATACTGTGGGGTCCGAAAACAATAAACCAATAATAGGTATGTTTAAAGGTTGTTTTATTTCTAAATGCGAAATTGAAAATTATAGATGTGAGACGTCTAAAGTCTACAACGTTACACAACCTGTAAGTATTAATGAAAAATTAGGTTCTTATCTTTTTATGCAGTCTTTTGTTCATGATTGCATAATTCAGGGTGGATATTGTCCAGATTCGAGTATACTTTTAAGTCATTTTTATAACTGTAATATAGCAGGACTTGATGCTCATAGAATGGATTTTTTAGCAAATTCGTTCAACAAGTCTAACTATGATGAAACCAGGGAGCAGGATACCGGAACTGTCTTTTATAATTGTAATTTGAACCATATTAAAATAAACAGTGGTCTTAGTGAAGATGGTTCAGATAAATATATGTTTAACCCCGATGAGTATTTTTCTGATTATATTGAAAGAAGATCGAGAAATCTTAGGTTAGATGATAATTTTTCGAAATGTATAGATAATATAAAGAAAGGAATTAACTCTTCATTTAGCAAGAACAATACAGAGAACAATAATGTTTTCTTTAAAAATAGTAATTTGATTGGGGCAAGTTTAGGCGGTTATTACAGTAGAGATAGGTGCAAAGACTGTGCTATTGATACAAATACAAATTATTCAATAAATGGTCTTACAGCGCGAAAATACACTTATATGGATCTGGACGGAGCTATAAGTAAAGAACAGATACCTGATTTCTTAAAAAATGTAAGTGCTATCAATATCGATATAATAAATTTTTACAATTCCGAGTCAAAGGCTAATAAAAAATATAGAAACGCATTTTTAGAGTTAGAGTCGTTTTTGTCTACACTTTATGGTGAAAATAAATCGTACGAGGGAAAATATCATTTTGATAATAGTAGGGTTGATTTTTTTATTTTTAAAGATATGCAGGAAAATGCACAAAATATCATTAACAATATGATAGAAAGTGACCGGATTAAGTTTGTTGAATCTATAATAAATAAAATGATTCTGTCGCCAGATGGAACAATACTTACTGAGAATCTAAAAGAATATGTCCAAAAGCAAATAAAGGCGTCTTATAAAGAATCTGCTACAAATGTAACATTTGATTATAAGGGACTTGCATCCATTTTTGAAGGTGTTGAAGAAAAACAAATTGAAGCGCTATCAAACCAACTGGAACATATTAAATCTTTTAAGACAGATTACGACTCAAGGCTAAATAAGTTTTCTCGCGATTTTCAATATTTATCCAGTGCATTTGCAATTAACAGGCAGGATTTATTAAAAAACTATCAGGAAATAAATGCTTCCATTAAAAATTACGATGACTTATTGCGAGAAATTAAAGATTCAACCATAAGGCGTGATAAATCAGTAGATGATAAAAGGACTTTATTTGATAACAAAAGGGACAGTTGGAATACTAAAGAAGTACAGGATGAAGTAGAGGCGTTAAATAAGAAGATTGCTGACTGTGACAATGAGATACGTTCTAAGCTTACTATTGTTCGAAATAATAGACTTGAGAATCAATATAAAGATGATAAAAACATCAGTGACGCGATGCGTAATATTCTGGATTGGTTCGAACGGTATCCCGATATTGTAAAAAATATAACCCAGGCTTAACTATACTGAGGGTGGATGACAGGACGAATAACGACATAAATTATTCATAGGGAATAGACGCTTACTCATCAGACACCTGGTATTCTTTATCTCAAACCAGCGTGACTGATGTGTAAGCGTTGAAGTAAGGAGGCGATTATCGCGTTATATTCCAGCCGCGTGCCTTCCAGAGCGCAGGCAGCTGCGACAGCTCGGTAAAGGTGGTGACTTTCGGGTGAACGATCGGTTTATTGTGCGGGTCAGCGCAGAAGTAAAACACTTCCAGTCCGGCATCAATCCCTGACTGCGCGCCGGCGCTGGAGTCATCGACCAGAATGCAGTTTTCAACGTTCACATTCATCGCTTTTGCCGCATGGAACATTAACGCCGGGTCGGGCTTCCAACGCTGAATATCGTAGCCGCTGAACAGTTTTTCCGGGAAGTAGTGCAGCATATTGAGCTTACCAAGCGAATGCTGCATTTTGCTGACCGGACCGTTAGAGACGACGCACATCGGCACGTTAATGCTCGCCAGCAATTCGTTCGCTCCTGCGATGTCCTCAAGTTCGGTATCAAACAGACGTGCTACTTCTGCGCGGTAAACGTGCTCGGCATCGGCCTGGACCATCGTCACGCCCTGTTCTTTACTGATGATGTCGATGATTTCGTAGAGTTTTACGCCTTTAAAACGGGAAAAAATTTCTTCCAGGTCAACGTGAATGCCAAATTCCCTGAACATCGTGACATAGGCGCGAGAGCAAATGACCTCGCTATCGACCAGCGTACCGTCGCAGTCGAAAAATACCGCTTCTATCTGGGACATGTCTTTCCTTTATCGTTAGTTTAACGTTTTCGTCATGCCAATTCGCATCACGCAATCGTTGCCGTATAAGCAAATACAATGAAAAAAAGTTATCTTCAGCCGTCCATATTGTCTCATTTTGGTATACGATAGCGACGGATTTTCCCTCCTTGTTCGGAAATAGATAATGAGTCAACAACACACAACCCAGGCTTCTGGCCAGGGGATGCTGGAACGCGTGTTTAAACTGCGCGAACATGGCACGACGGCACGGACCGAAGTGATCGCCGGTTTTACCACCTTCCTGACGATGGTTTACATCGTTTTTGTTAACCCGCAAATTCTTGGCGTTGCTGGCATGGATACCAGCGCCGTCTTCGTTACTACCTGTCTGATTGCTGCATTCGGCAGTATTATGATGGGACTGTTTGCTAACCTGCCAGTTGCACTGGCACCCGCTATGGGCCTGAATGCGTTCTTCGCTTTTGTGGTTGTGCAGGCAATGGGCTTGCCGTGGCAGGTCGGGATGGGCGCAATCTTCTGGGGCGCGATTGGTCTGCTGTTACTGACGATTTTCCGCGTTCGTTACTGGATGATAGCCAACATTCCTGTGAGTCTGCGTGTGGGCATTACCAGCGGTATCGGTCTGTTCATTGGTATGATGGGGCTGAAAAACGCAGGTGTGATTGTCGCTAACCCGGAAACGCTGGTCAGCATCGGTAATCTAACTTCTCACAGCGTGCTGCTGGGGATCCTCGGCTTCTTCATCATCGCCATTCTGGCCTCGCGCAACATTCACGCGGCGGTGCTGGTTTCCATCGTGGTGACGACGCTGCTGGGCTGGATGCTGGGTGATGTCCACTACAATGGCATCGTTTCTGCGCCGCCGAGCGTAATGACTGTCGTGGGTCATGTAGATTTAGCCGGGTCGTTTAACCTCGGGCTGGCAGGGGTGATTTTCTCTTTCATGCTGGTCAACCTGTTTGACTCCTCCGGTACGCTGATTGGCGTGACCGATAAAGCAGGTCTGGCGGATGAGAAGGGGAAATTCCCGCGTATGAAGCAGGCGCTGTATGTCGACAGTATCTCTTCGGTGACCGGTTCGTTTATCGGTACTTCTTCTGTCACGGCGTATATTGAGTCCTCTTCCGGCGTTTCCGTTGGCGGTCGTACCGGTCTGACGGCAGTGGTTGTTGGTCTGCTGTTCCTGCTGGTTATCTTTCTGTCGCCGCTGGCGGGGATGGTGCCGGGATATGCTGCAGCTGGTGCGTTGATCTACGTTGGCGTCTTGATGACCTCAAGTCTTGCTCGCGTGAACTGGCAGGATCTAACTGAATCTGTTCCGGCGTTTATTACCGCCGTGATGATGCCGTTCAGCTTCTCGATTACCGAAGGTATCGCGCTGGGCTTTATCTCCTACTGCGTGATGAAAATCGGTACCGGACGTCTGCGTGATCTAAGCCCGTGCGTAATCATCGTTGCGCTGCTGTTTATCCTGAAGATTGTCTTTATCGACGCCCATTAAAATCGACAGCGCGTTAAAAACCCGCCATGCATGATTGCTGGCGGGTTTTTTATTTAGATCTTAACTCGCTGAATAAACTCACCAAATGCGGTCAATTGCCCGGTCAGGTGGTCCAGCGTACCCTGATCAATCACTTCTCCGGTTTGCGGCTCAACTTTGTTCTGAATCACGCCGCCCATAAATTCCGGCTTGTTCATCACCATTGCATCGAGGAAAACCAGAATCTGGCGCAGGTGATACTGACAGCGCGCGCCGCCAATCACGCCCATTGAGCTGGTCTGAATCAACACCGGTTTACCGGCCAGCGGTTGATCCGGCAAGCGGGAAAGCCAGTCGATGGCATTTTTCAGCCCGCCCGGTACCGAGTAGTTATATTCCGGCGTGACGATCACCACACCGTCAGCCTGACGGATCTGTTCCGCCAGAGCTTCAACCGTTGCTGGAAAACCGTCTTCCTGCTGTACGTCAGCGTCATACAGAGGAATGTCGGCAATGGAAGGTAACGCATTAACTTCCATGTTCGCCGGAGCAATTTTCGGCAGGGTACGTGCAACCATGCCATTAAATGAGCCTTTGCGCAGACTCCCCAGTAACGTAACCACCTTCAATTTTTCAGACATGATGACTCCTGTGGTTGTCTATCAATTTGGCGAAAAAGACTTCACGGTAGAGAGTTGGGCAAAACGCATCATCCGGCTGGTAGGATTGTTGGCGCGGCTGTGAATATCTGGTAGGCTTTTCCAGCCGTGTTTGCCATCTAACTCCCAGACACTGAGCTTTTCAATCGTGGGCGTGACCGCCACGGACCACACCAGCACGTCCTCCGCGTCGCATAACGCTTCTACATGATTTACATGAGCACATTTCAGGCGTCCGGCAATGGGCAGCAGTTGCAGATCGCGCGGATCGTCATTCAAAACATCACCGGTTAGTTTTAGCATGCTTCGGCGCAGCGTGATGAGCTGCGCCCGCGCTTCGTTTGGATCGTTTTGTTTACTGATCCATAGCGATTCATTGCTGGAAAAGGTGTGGTTATCGGGCGCGTGTGGGCTATGAAACCCGCGCGTCGCACGCTGTAGTTCCATATCGAGGCCACATTCACCTTCGGTTGTTAACGCCACGCCAACCATATTCCCGGCATAGGAAATAGAAAACGAAGGCAAATTTTTATCGCTGAAAACCGGTTTACCTTTCGGCAGGGTGACGATTTCCGGCAATTCGCCAATGCCATACAGCATGAACATCAGTTCTGCGAGTAAACCTCTGGACGCCAGAAAACGGCTTTGACGATGAGGGGGAATGTTTCGGGCTTCTTGATGACACTGGGAGGGGAGACGAACAGAAATCAGATGTCCTTCCGTTAAAATCCCTCGGGCAAAGTGAGTCGCCATTTTTCGCTCCATGCTTAATGGTCCATTATGAATACAAGAGTAATCATTTACTGGAATGATGGACAGACTAAAGCGGCTAAAAGTTCGATTCAGATAAGCTTATTACAACTTTTTTACATTTTATTGTGAAATTGGGTCGCGTTTCATACGATTCGGTTATGCCATCGACGCTTAAAGATTTTTAATGGTTTCCCGTAACCAGACGATCTTCGGATTATGGCTGTTCCGTTTATGCCACAGCAGGGTAAAAGGGACTTCCAGCTTTTTTTGCTGACTTTCGTCAAACGGGAGAGGAAGAGCAACCAACGGCAGTTGATGGAGTTGATTGTAGTACTGACAGTAGCGCGGCGCGGTCGCCAGTAGCAGATTGTCGGGTTGCGCTGCCATAAACAGTGACTGCTCGAATTCCGGCAGGCTCATAGCAATCGTGCGTTCGCGCCCCAGCTCCTGTAACACATTGTCCAGCGCCCAGGTATCGCTCTGTTCCCAGCAAATGCTGATATGCGGATAACGTAAAAAGGTGTCCAGATTCCACGTTTCATGCAGTGCCGGATGATCTTTGCGTAACCAGACGCAGGGCACATCACTAAACAGCACTTCATAATCAATGGCTAACGGTAGCGAGCTTAACAGCTCCCGCGAACGGGGATGACTTTCGCGACCGGAAAAACCAATATCCACTTCACCACGAGTAATGGCATCTAAGGAATCGTAATCCCAGTTACGTAATTTGATGGTCGCCTGCGGGTAACGTTGGTAGATCCGTTTCGACAGCGCATTAAGCATGATCATCATCAGCGGCGATTCCGCCGCTAGCTCAAACTTCAGGCCGCGCGGCGTTTCGTGGTGCGGTTTATCCAGCAGCAGGTTGCTGATTTGCATCCATTCCGCCAGATTTTGCTCCATGCTGACCATTAGCGGTGTGGGCGACAGGCCCAGCGGTGAGTTCACAAAGAGTGGGTCGTCAAACCACGCTCTTAACTTTGCCAGCGACTTACTCACCGCCGAAGGTGTCACGTTCATCCGCTTCGCCGCTTTGGTCACGCTGCGCTCCTGCATCAGCAGTTGCAGACAGAGCAGCAGATTGAGATCAAGCGTGGTGATGGATTTCTTCATGAGCGGCAACGGGGCGTCCAGGCGCGACGAACATAATCAGCAACAGGCTCACTATGCTACAGGCAATCAGAATCCCGATCAGCATATTCCATGCGCCAATACCAACCACCGCTGCCAGCCAAATCCACAGTGACGAACCGCAAACCTGCGCAATACCTAAGGTCGAGCTGGCTACGCCCGCGCGTAATGAAAACGGCCCTAACGCCTGACTCATCGCTACGCCAAAACCTACCGAGAAACCGGCGCAAATCAGCGTAATACCAAACAGAGAAACCGCATGGGAAGGTGAAACGGCAAGGGTGATCCCCGCCGCCAAGAATAACACCTGCGAGGTGATCATCAAGGTACGCGGCTTAAAGATCCCCAGGGCAAATGGTGTGGAAAATGAAACGGTCATGCTGACGCCAGCGGTCAGCGCCATAATGGTGGCGTATTCCCCGCGCTCAAAACCCATGATTTCCATCAGCAATACCGGCGACGTGTTGACGAAGGTGAGGATCACCGAAACGCTGAGGGTGGTGATAACAACACGGCTGAGGAAAAACCGGTTAAGCAGCGACTCGCTATTTTCTCGTGGTTTGTCAGAAGCTGCGGGGGCCGCAGGGCGCGTTTCTTTTAAAATAAACAAAGACAACATCAGTACCGCGATGCCCATCGTTGCCATCGTCCAGAACAGACTCTGCCACGGGAATTTAAGCATAATCAGGTGTCCGAGCACCGGCGCTAACACCGGAATGATGCAGGTAATGCCGTTGAGTAGCGACAGTACCTTTGCCCGACGTCGATCATCCAGTGTGTCGCGTAAAATGGCGAACGCCACCACGTAACAACAGCCCGCGCCCAGCCCCTGTAGAAAGCGCCCTGCAAGAAATAACGTGCTGGTTTCAGCCAGTGAACAGAACACCGAGGCGATAATAAATAGCGCCGCGCCGGGTATGGCGACAGGCTTTCTCCCTGAACGATCGGCCACTTTACCGGCAAATAACATCGCAGCTGCCATGCCCGCCAGATAAACGGAGAACGCAATATGCAACTGCGCCTCGCTGGCATTGAGATCGGCGGCGATGCGCGGTAAACCAACGAGGTACATATCAATCCCGGCGGGATAAAGTAAAACCAGGGCAAAACTACAAATCAAAAAGCGGGACATGGGCTAAAGCGTCCTGATAGTAAGGTGACGCAAAGCATACGTGGTGAAGGAGAATCAGGCGAGTTGCCATTTGGACATAAGTGATTTCCTGACAGGCAAGAAGCCAGCGAATGGCTGGCTTCTTGAAGGATTTAGCCAAATTTAGGTAACACGTTAAAGACGTTACCGAACCAGCATAAAATTACGGTTATACCAAAGAGAATGACAATCGCCGGAATAAGATTGCCGCCCCAGACCGTGAACATCTGATTGGGAAACTTCTTGCGAGCTTTGATTGCCAGCACCGCGGGGATAATGACCGCCCAGATGGTGGCACACAGTCCGGCACCGCCGATCCCGTAAATGAAGCCGTTCGGGAAGATCAGATACAACAAAGCAGGTGGCAGGAAGGTTAACAGCACGGTTTTGAAACGCCCGGCGTGGGAGTTATCAATCTTAAACAGATCCGCCAGATAATCGAACAATCCCAGCGTGACACCAAAGAACGAACTGGCAACAGCTAAGTTGGAGAACACCAGCAGGCAAAACTCGATAATGCCATGCTGTTTGGTGCCGAGGAACGATTTCACCAGCGAATCAACGTTGCCGCCTGAAGAGATAATCGCCTTAAAGCTTTCTCGCGGGATATTTCCCATGGTGCAATAGAGCCAGAAGAGATAAATCACCAGCGCCAGCAGCGAACCGAAGACCACGCTTTTGATTAGCTTATCTTTGCGTTTGCCATAGCAAATAATCAGGCTGGGAATATTGCCGTGGAAACCAAATGACGCCAGACACACCGGCAAAGCCATAAAGATATACGGGAAGTAAGACGTTCCCGCAGTGGTGCTGGTGGCATCGCGCAGAATGGAATAATCGACCTGGAAGAAGAAAGAACCAAACACGATCACAAAGGAGATAATCTTCAACCCGAGGAACAACGAGGTAATACGACTGGCGGCTAACGAACTTATCCACAATACGCTGGCAACGAAAATGGCTGTGCAGATCCCGACAATACGTGGATTAGCGTGATAACCCAAATTCATTGATATCGTTTCACTAATGATCGCACCATTAGCAGAGATATAGGCATAAGTGAGGATATAGAGAACGAAGGCAACGGTAATACCGCTGATAATGTTCCAGGTGTTACCGATTAAATCTTTGGTGATGGTGTTAAAACTGGAGCCGACGGGATAATTTAAATTTGCTTCTAATAACAATAACCCGGAATGAAGCATTGAAAACCAGGCAATGATAAGGATAAAGGCACCCCAGAAAAACCAGGCACCGGCAAGATCAACAGGTAAAGCAAACATACCTCCACCAATTACTGTACCTGCTATAACCATAACACCCCAAAATGCAGAGTGCTTTTTTTCAGCTTGATCAGTCATGATGCCACCTTTAGAGGAAGGCTATTTTTGTTATTGAGGATGTAGGGTAAGAGAGTGGCTAACATCCTTATAGCCACTCTGTAGTATTAATTAAACTTCTTTCAGTTTTGCGGTGAAGTGACGCAATACTTTCGGTTCGTAGGTAAAGGTTAACCCTTTAATATTCGCCGCGTTCTCTTTCACATGTTTAAAGGCTTCAATGATGAAGTCCATATGTGTTTGAGTATATGTTGCGCGCGGAATGGTTAAACGCAGCAGTTCAGCCGGGCATGGCAGTTGTTTACCGGTTTTCGGATCGCGGCCTAACAGGAAAGAGCCAATTTCTACCGCACGGATACCGGCGACTTTATACAGCTCGCACGCCAGCGCCTGTGCCGGGAATTGATCTGCCGGGATATGCGGTAGCAGTTTACCGGCATCAACGAATGCCGCGTGACCGCCCGCCTGCTGGCAGACAACGCCAATCTCTTCCAGGCCATCGACCAGATACTGTACCTGCGCGATACGATAAGCCAGCCAGTCCAGATTCATGCCGTCATACAGACCTACCGCCAGACGCTCCATCGCGCCGCCTTCCAGGCCGCCATATGTCGGGAAGCCTTCCTGTACCACGCAAAGGGTTCTGCATTCGGTGTACACATCAAAGAAGCTGTCGTCTTTCATGCACAGCAAGCCGCCCATCGGCACCATCGCATCTTTCTTGGCGGACATCGCCAGCATATCGGCATATTTGTAGGTTTCGCGGGTGATCTGCTCGATGGTCCAGTCTTTATATTCTGCTTCACGCTGCTTGATGAAATAGGCGTTTTCTGCAAAGCGTGCGGAATCCATTACCACCGGAATATCGTATTTCTTCGCGATGCTGTACATCGCTTTTAAGTTTGCCAGTGAAACCGGCTGACCGCCTGCGGAGTTACTGGTGATGGTTGCAACGATATACGGCACGTTATTCGGGCCAACTTCTTCAATGCCGCGTTCTAATCCCTCAAGGTCAAAGTTGCCTTTAAAGTCGTAACGCACGCCCGTATCGAAGGCTTCTTTGATATAGACGTTACGCACGGTACAGCCGTTGATCTGGCTATGGCCCTGCGTGGTATCAAAGAAATAGTTAGAGAATGCCACCATTTTGCTGCGATCCAGGCCTTTTTCCTGCTCGCGTTTTTTAATCAGTACCGGAATATAAATTTGCTCTGCGCCACGGCCCTGGTGTGTCGGAATGGTGTATTGATAACCAAAGATATTTTTCACTGACTCGGCTAAAGCATAGTAGCTGCGGCTGCCGCTGTAGGCTTCGTCGCCGCGCATCATCGCGGCCTGCATGCTCTGCGTCACCGCCCCGGTGCCGCTGTCGGTCAGTAAATCGATAAACACATCTTCGCTATCCAGCAGGAACGGGTTCATACCGGATTTAATAATTGCTTCTTCACGATAAGTGCGAGTGGTACGTTTTACTGGCTCAATAACACGAATGCGGAACGGTTCAGGGAGATGTTTAAAGTTTTCCATTACATAATCCTTCATTTATTTTAATTACAGTGATCCCTGTGAATATTACATCTGCAATATCCATTAATTCGCCAGATATATATGCAAGCACCATCATTTACTAAAATAATTAAATAAATGAGACATGAGCTTTGCAAAAGGCAAAATTAAGATATAGCAAACAAATAGATCACATTGAATCTAATCGGTTTGGCTCTGGTGATGGCTACAGAAGGGCAAATCAAGGGCGGTGATCGACAATCTTGTTGTCAATATTGAACCATTTTGAGGTCACACATATATGTAAGATATTCATAATGCACTTATCCTCGAAAGACACGAGGCTACAGTATAATACTCAAGAATTTTGTCTATTCTAAAATTGTTTAAATGTGAATCGAATCACAATTAGATATTGTCTGTGTTTGTGATGGCTGGCCCATGCAAAATATTAGCAAAAATCCATAAATGGATAAATTTTTTAATTTTTATCATTATTGTTGAAGATGATGGCATTGATTATAGGGGTTCCATTACAAGGAGCTGTTTCCCTCATTGACGTCGCGGTTTACTCACTTCATTACCAGGTTGATGACCTGATGGGGTAATGACGTAAAAAGACAAATAACTCTATAAATGAGCGAAATTTGATAGTTGGTTTTTAAATAGTAACCTTATTATTACTACAACTTTCATATGAATGAGGGGAAAGAAAATGGTTGATAACGTAACTGTTGGCAGTGTATGTGCACAATCTCCTTCTTTCATGCCTGAGTTGGATGGAGGAAAAAATAAAACTCAATTGATCATTGATGATATAGTGGCGTATCTTAAAAATCCTTCAGTTTATTCGCTTGGAAAAGAAGGTCCGTTAAATCATTTTTTTAATAATTGTAGCGAGATTGAACCATGGGTTTTAATCGGTGGTGGACTTATTATTATTGTCTCCACATCTGAGCAAGACCCTGAAAGTCTGATTGTAACTGTGGGGGATATTGAAGGAAAGTGTGCTACACAGATTCCCGTACCACCCGCGCTTACAACATCCCTCAAAGATATTTTTATTCGCCCTCATACGAACGCAGATGATGAGAGTTTTACTAAAGAGCAGATAAAAGCTAATAGTAAATATGATATTGTAGATTATAACTGTAAGGTTTATTTTTATGAAAAACCGGAAGATTTAGTCGTATGCAGGCATATTTCTCTGCAGTATTGTATAGATTCATTGAATGAAAATACAGGGAAAGTTCCATTGAAGGAATGCTATTCAACTCCAGAAGGGATACAGCAACATATTCCATACGAGCTTGATCAGCAATTTGAAAATCTAATAAACAATCCACCACCCGGTACATTCGTCGTTGCCAGTGACAAGTTTGGGGAGACATTATCTGTCTTTTTTCATAGGATGGAAAAAGAGAAGTTAACGCATATGGCGGCAATCATTAAATCTCATACACACGCTATGGCCGTCCGCTTGAGGATAAAACAAACGCCTGCAGGAGAAACAGAATATGTTGTATCCTTTTATGATCCTAATGCAACCAATACTGCAGTACGCTATAAAGCAAAAAACTGTGATTCTTTTGGGTCATTACAAACATTTATAAATATTGAGTTGGCGAATATAAAATGGGTAAAAACAGAGATTTGCTCCGAGTGTGTAGGTATAATTCCTTATCTTCCTCGAGAACAGGCCCATTTATTAAGTGGTATAGAAAATGAATTGCAACAACCATTATCACCATCAGCATTATATCTATTAATGCAAATGGGGACGTATGAAAACATTGTTCTTTTTTTCGATAAGTTGCAAAATTCCCAAGAAATGACAGTATCAAAGGTTCTTGAGATTCTTGCTGCTAAAGGACCTGGAGGAACATATGGGTTATGTATGTTACTGCAATACGATAATCTTAATAAGATTAATGAATATATAAAAAATTTAAAAGAGTTGACCAGGAAATTTAATTTTAGCCAGGAAGACCTGGAAACTCTACTCCTTGCGAAAGATAACCGTGGTGTGAGCGCGATTTCTGTAGCTTTATCAAAAAATAAAAATGAGAATGAAAGTGTCAAGGCATGGTTGTCAGCGATAGATGACTTTGAGAAAGAATTTGGGGTAAATAAAAATGAAATACTTCTTAGTATAGGAAATGAAATAGACTCAACTTATGATTTAAATAGCGCTATTAGGACCAATAATTATAATGTTGTTAATATATTGCTCGCCAATATAAAAGCCAAAATGTTTAAAAATGAAATGAATAAAGAAGATATATTGAAACTGATGGCAGCAAGAGAAAAATGGACGGGGGAGTCAGACAAATGGACGAAGGCATCAGGCTTATATTCTGCGATAGTGAAAGGGTATACGGAGATTGTTGCCGCCTGGATGGAGACAGCTGATGTGATAGCCAGCCATTATGAAAATGATAAAGATGTGGTGAGAGAACTACTGTCGCTGAGCAGAAATAATGCCGTCTGCTCTTTGCATATTGCAAGCTTTAAGAAAATGAGTAAACAGGTCATTGACGTATATCTGAATGCGGCGATTCGCCTGGCGTTGCAACACGGGTTCACTTTCGATGAAATTGTGGAGCAGTTTACCCGTGACTTTGATGGCAAGCCATTCTCTCATGTGGTAAATAACGGGGATGATATACATATGGGACTCTGGCTGAAAATATTCAAAATTGTGGTTGGTGAAAATGAAAATTACCTTAAAGATGTGATGATGCAGCTGGAAGAAAAGAATAATGAAGGTAAATCTGTAATAAGTCTGGCAAATGGCAATCCTGTACTTAAAGAACTATTCTGGAAAGCAGTAGACGAATTTAACTTTCCGCAAGAGGAGCTTAATAGGTTAAAGCAATATCGTTCTCTGTAAAGACAGGACTGCAAGGTGTTTAAAGTCGCTCCAGCCAGTAGCAAAGGCAGTTTTGGTGCAGGATGCTCATAAAAAACAAGCGCTGTTCCGTTCTGATAGTTAGTTTCCCCAGAACGGAACAGTGCCCTTTATATCAATTTAGACGAGTTACTTACCAATACAGAAGCTGGAGAAAATCCGCCCCAGCAGGTCATCAGAAGTAAATTCCCCGGTGATCTCGCTTAAGTTCTGCTGTGCCAGGCGCAACTCTTCCGCCAGCAGTTCACCTGCCCAGGCTCCCAACAGTTGCGCTTTGCCCTGTTGTAGATGTTCCGCCGCTTGTTCCAGCGCCTGTAGGTGACGACGACGCGCCAGGAAGCCGCCTTCCATGTTGGTGTCAAAGCCCATGCTCTGTTTGAGATGGTTACGCAGCACGTCCACGCCTTCGCCAGTCCTTGCCGAGAGACGAATTAACGCGTGACCGTTCACTTCACTCATTCCCAGCGTTTCGCCGGTGATATCGGCTTTATTGCGCACCACGGTGATCGGCAGTTTCGCTGGCAGACGGGCGATAAATTCCGGCCAGATCTCTGCCGGATCAACGGCGTCTGTCGTGGTGCCATCGACCATAAACAGTACGCGGTCGGCCTGTTCAATTTCCTGCCACGCACGCTCGATACCAATACGTTCCACTTCGTCACTGGCTTCACGTAGCCCGGCGGTATCGATGATATGCAGCGGCATTCCGTCAATGTGGATATGCTCACGCAGCACGTCACGTGTGGTTCCGGCGATATCAGTTACGATTGCTGCTTCACGCCCCGCCAGCGCGTTTAACAGGCTCGATTTACCGGCGTTAGGACGTCCGGCAATCACCACCTTCATCCCTTCGCGCAACAAACTACCCTGACGTGCTTCAGCACGCACTGCATCAAGATCGGCAATCACGTCATTGAGCTGGGCTTCAATTTTGCCGTCGGAGAGGAAATCGATCTCTTCATCAGGGAAATCAATTGCCGCTTCGACGTAAATGCGCAAGTGGGTGAGGGCTTCCACCAGATGGTTGACCCGTGCGGAGAATGCGCCTTGCAGCGAGTTAAGTGCCGAACGGGCCGCCTGTTCCGAACTGGCGTCGATAAGATCCGCAATCGCCTCGGCCTGGGCTAAGTCGAGTTTATCGTTAAGAAACGCGCGTTCGGAAAACTCACCAGGGCGGGCAATCCGCAGGCCGGGAATGGTCAGAATGCGTTTTAACAGCAGGTCGAGGATCACCGGACCGCCATGACCCTGCAGTTCAAGCACATCTTCGCCGGTGAACGAGTTCGGGCCAGGGAACCATAGCGCAATCCCCTGATCGAGCACGCTGCCGTCGGCGTCTTTAAACGGAAGATAATCGGCGTAGCGCGGCTTAGGCAGTTTACCCAGCACGGTTTCGGCAACTTCACGGGCTTTGAGGCCGGAGATGCGCAGGATGCCAACGCCGCCACGTCCCGGAGGCGTGGCCTGGGCTACGATAGTGTCATTATCGCTCATGATGTTCCTGTTGCTTTGTGTGGCGGATGCGCGGTGCTTATCCGCCCTACGAAAAGAAAAAAGGCGGTCAACTGACCGCCCTTATTTTAGCGAAAACTCACCGAATCAGGATTTTTTCTTCTCGCGGCTATGCAGGCCACGTTTTTCCAGACCACGGTAAATCAGCTGCTGCTGAATAATGGTTACCAGGTTGCTGACGATATAGTACAGCACCAGACCTGACGGGAACCACAGGAAGAACACGGTGAAGATGACCGGCATAAAGGTCATGATCTTCTGCTGCATCGGGTCGGTCACGGTGGTCGGCGACATCTTCTGAATGAAGAACATCGTTACGCCCATCAGGATCGGCAGGATGTAGTACGGGTCCTGTGCAGACAGGTCGTGGATCCACAGTGCAAACGGTGCCTGACGCAGTTCAACGGAACCCATCAGCATGTAGTACAACGCCAGGAAGATTGGCATCTGGATCAGCAGCGGGAAGCAGCCGCCCAGCGGGTTAACCTTCTCAGCTTTGTACAGCGCCATCATTTCCTGACTGATACGCTGTTTGTCATCGCCCAGACGCTCACGCATTGCCTGAATCTTCGGCTGCAGCATACGCATCTTCGCCATGGAGGTGTACTGCGCTTTGGTCAGCGGGTACATGATGCCACGAACGATAAAGGTGATGATGATAATGGAGAAGCCCCAGTTACCCACAAAGCTATGGATCCATTTCAGCAGTTTGAACAGCGGCTGAGAGATGAACCACAACCAACCGTAATCAACGGTCAGATCCAGGTGCGGAGCAACAGCTGCCATTTTGTCCTGGATTTCCGGGCCAACCCACAGGGTGCTGTTCATCGCGCCAGTCTGACCAGGCTGAACCAGTACCGGCTGAGACTTGTAGCCGATAGCGGCGATGCCATTACCCAGATTAGCGGTATAGAAGTTATTGGTTCCGTCGTTATGCGGGATCCACGCCGTCGCGAAATACTGTTGCAGCATTGCCACCCAACCACCTTTCGAAGAGATGTTCAGGTTTTCGTTATCGGCAATGGTATCGAACTTGTATTTCTCGTACTTCTCGTCAGGCGTGGAGTACGCCGCGCCGCGGAAGGTGTGCAGTGCGAAGTTGCTGCTTCCGGTATCGAGATGCGGTGGCAGAGTGATGGATTGCTTCAACTGACCAAAGGTGGAGATCTCCAGCGGTTTCTCGCCAGCGTTCTGCACGTTGTAGTTGACGTTGACAGCGTAATCACCACGTTTCAGGACAAACGTTTTGGTAAACGTGTTGCCTGCCGCGTCGGTATACGTCATCGGCACCTGCAGTTCGTTTTGACCTTCAGCCAGCACATAAGCGTCTTTTTCAACGTTATACAGCGGACGTGGGCCGTTAGCCGGATTATCCGGGCCATCACGACCGGTCAGACCGCTCTGTGCCTGATAAATAAACTGCGGTGAAGTTTCCAGCAGCTGGAACGGCTGGGTAGAGTTCAGCTCTTTCGGGTAAGCAGGCAGCAGAGCTTGCTCAACATCACCACCACGGGTGTTGATGGTCAGATCAAGCACGTCGGTCTTAACCGAGATCAGTTTCCCCTGGCCACTGGCCGGTACGCCCTGGTCGGCGGCGCTACCCGCTGCGGTGGTCGTTGTCTGCGTGGTCTGTTGGGCCTGAGGTTGCGGGTTTTTATCCTGCTCCCAGGCTTGCCAGATCATGAAAGACACGAACAGCAAAGCGATGACTAAAAGATTGCGTTGCGAATCCATCGTTAGTGTTCTCTGGTATCAAATGGTCCGGGCGGGACGGGATCGTCACCACCAGGGTGTAAAGGGTGGCATTTTAATACGCGTTTCACCGTCAACCAACTGCCTTTTATCACTCCAAACCTGCGCAATGCCTCAATTCCGTAGCTTGAACAGGTTGGAGTGAAACGACAATGCGGCCCGAGTAGCGGACTAATCAGGCGTTGATAGACCCGAATGAGGGCTATCAGGACCCGCGAGCCAGGCGACAGTGGCGGCGCCATAATTTTTCCAACGCTTCCGAGAGAGCACGGTTATCGAGGTCGGCAACCCCTTTTTTCGCCACCACCACGAAATCCATAGCCGGGAGTTCATGTTGGCGCAGACGGAAGCTTTCACGCGTCAGACGTTTAATCCGATTGCGTTCATGGGCGCGTCGAACGTTTTTCTTGGCGACTGTAAGACCGATACGGGGATGCCCCAGCGAATTCAGGCGGCCGAGAATGGTAATTTGCGGCGTGCCAGCCCGTTGTGGCTGCTGGAAGACGAATGTGAATTGACTGGGAGTTAACAAGCGTAACTCCCTGGGAAATGCGAGCTTAACCACTCAGGGGTTAGCTTTATTACTTAGAAACGGTCAGACGAGCGCGGCCTTTAGCACGACGACGTGCCAGAACCTGACGACCATTTTTAGTAGCCATACGAGCACGGAAGCCGTGAGAACGGTTGCGCTTCAGTACAGACGGTTGAAAAGTGCGTTTCATGGCGATTTCTACCTAAACTTGAATAAATTCAATGGCTTTATTGGATATCCGCCGAAAAATGAAACGATGGACACCGAAGCCATGGGTGATTAAAGAGGCCGGATTGTAATAATTGTACACTCCGGAGTCAATTCTCTTTCCTTATTTACCGCGCTTTTCCGCACCTTTTCGCGTGGAAAACGTACGGCCTCACACCAGTGAAAACCAGCATGGCGCGCCGGGTGGAGGATTATACGGGCTGACGGGTAAAGCGCAAGGATCGTCCTGGATCTTTATTAGATCGATTAAGCCAATTTTTGTCTATGGTCATTAAATTTTCCAATATGCGGCGTAAATCGTGCCCGCCTCGCGGCAGGATCGTTTACACTTAGCGAGTTCTGGAAAGTCCTGTGGATAAATCGGGAAAATCTGTGAGAAACAGAAGATCTCTTGCGCAGTTTAGGCTATGATCCGCGGTCCCGATCGTTTTGCAGGATCTTGATCGGGCATATAACCGCAGACAGCGGTTCGTGCGTCACCCTCATGCAGGGTCTTTTCGACGTACGTCAACAATCATGAATGTTTCAGCCTTAGTCATTATCGACTTTTGTTCGAGTGGAGTCCGCCGTGTCACTTTCGCTTTGGCAGCAGTGTCTTGCCCGATTGCAGGATGAGTTACCAGCCACAGAATTCAGTATGTGGATACGCCCATTGCAGGCGGAACTGAGCGATAACACGCTGGCCCTGTACGCGCCAAACCGTTTTGTCCTCGATTGGGTACGGGACAAGTACCTTAATAATATCAATGGACTGCTAACCAGTTTCTGCGGAGCGGATGCCCCACAGCTGCGTTTTGAAGTCGGTACCAAACCGGTGACGCAAACGCCACAAGCGGCAGTGACGAGCAACGTCGCGGCCCCTGCACAGGTGGCGCAAACGCAGCCGCAACGTGCTGCGCCTTCTACGCGCTCAGGTTGGGATAACGTCCCGGCCCCGGCAGAACCGACCTATCGTTCTAACGTAAACGTCAAACACACGTTTGATAACTTCGTTGAAGGTAAATCTAACCAACTGGCGCGCGCGGCGGCTCGCCAGGTGGCAGATAACCCTGGCGGTGCCTATAACCCGTTGTTCCTTTATGGCGGCACGGGTCTGGGTAAAACTCACCTGCTGCATGCGGTGGGTAACGGCATTATGGCGCGCAAGCCGAATGCCAAAGTGGTTTATATGCACTCCGAGCGCTTTGTTCAGGACATGGTAAAAGCCCTGCAAAACAACGCGATCGAAGAGTTTAAACGCTACTACCGTTCCGTAGATGCACTGCTGATCGACGATATTCAGTTTTTTGCTAATAAAGAACGATCTCAGGAAGAGTTTTTCCACACCTTCAACGCCCTGCTGGAAGGTAATCAACAGATCATTCTCACCTCGGATCGCTATCCGAAAGAGATCAACGGCGTTGAGGATCGTTTGAAATCCCGCTTCGGCTGGGGGCTGACTGTGGCGATCGAACCGCCAGAGCTGGAAACCCGCGTGGCGATCCTGATGAAAAAGGCCGACGAAAACGACATTCGTTTGCCGGGCGAAGTGGCGTTCTTTATCGCCAAGCGTCTACGATCTAACGTACGTGAGCTGGAAGGCGCGCTGAACCGCGTTATTGCTAACGCTAACTTTACCGGACGGGCGATCACCATCGACTTCGTGCGTGAGGCGCTGCGCGACTTGCTGGCATTGCAGGAAAAACTGGTCACTATCGACAATATTCAGAAGACGGTGGCGGAGTACTACAAGATCAAAGTCGCGGATCTCCTTTCTAAGCGTCGATCCCGCTCGGTGGCGCGTCCGCGCCAGATGGCGATGGCGCTGGCGAAAGAGCTGACTAACCACAGTCTGCCGGAGATTGGCGATGCGTTTGGTGGTCGTGACCACACGACGGTGCTTCATGCCTGCCGGAAGATCGAGCAGCTGCGTGAAGAGAGCCACGATATCAAAGAAGATTTTTCAAATTTAATCAGAACATTGTCATCGTAAACCTATGAAATTTACCGTAGAACGTGAGCATTTATTAAAACCGCTACAACAGGTGAGCGGTCCGTTAGGTGGTCGTCCTACGCTACCGATTCTCGGTAATCTGCTGTTACAGGTTGCTGACGGTACGTTGTCGCTGACCGGTACTGATCTCGAGATGGAAATGGTGGCACGCGTTGCGCTGGTTCAGCCACACGAGCCAGGAGCGACGACCGTTCCGGCGCGCAAATTCTTTGATATCTGCCGTGGTCTGCCTGAAGGCGCGGAAATTGCCGTGCAGCTGGAAGGTGAGCGGATGCTGGTGCGCTCCGGGCGTAGCCGTTTTTCGCTGTCTACCCTGCCAGCGGCAGATTTCCCGAACCTCGATGACTGGCAGAGCGAAGTCGAATTTACCCTGCCACAGGCGACGATGAAGCGTCTGATTGAAGCGACCCAGTTTTCTATGGCGCATCAGGACGTTCGCTATTACTTAAACGGTATGCTGTTTGAAACCGAAGGTGAAGAACTGCGCACCGTGGCGACCGACGGCCACCGTCTGGCAGTCTGTTCAATGCCAATTGGTCAATCTTTGCCAAGCCATTCGGTGATCGTGCCGCGTAAAGGCGTGATTGAACTGATGCGTATGCTCGACGGCGGCGACAATCCGCTGCGCGTGCAGATTGGCAGCAACAACATTCGCGCCCACGTTGGCGACTTTATCTTCACCTCGAAACTGGTGGATGGTCGCTTCCCGGATTACCGACGCGTTCTGCCGAAGAACCCGGACAAACATCTGGAAGCAGGTTGCGATCTCCTCAAGCAGGCGTTTGCTCGCGCGGCAATTCTCTCTAACGAGAAATTCCGCGGCGTACGTCTGTATGTCAGCGAAAACCAGCTGAAAATCACCGCCAACAACCCGGAACAGGAAGAAGCGGAAGAGATCCTCGACGTTACCTATAGCGGTGCGGAGATGGAAATCGGCTTCAACGTCAGCTATGTGCTGGATGTTCTGAACGCGCTGAAATGCGAAAACGTGCGCATGATGCTGACCGATTCGGTTTCCAGCGTGCAGATTGAAGATGCCGCATCACAGTCGGCTGCCTATGTTGTCATGCCAATGAGACTGTAATGTCCCTCACCCGCTTGTTGATCCGCGATTTCCGCAATATCGAAACCGCGGATCTCGCTTTATCTCCCGGCTTTAACTTTCTGGTAGGTGCCAACGGCAGTGGCAAAACCAGCGTGCTGGAAGCCATCTATACGCTCGGCCATGGTCGGGCGTTTCGCAGTTTGCAGATTGGTCGCGTCATTCGCTATGAGCAGGAGGCGTTTGTTCTCCATGGGCGATTACAGGGCGAAGAGCGCGAGACGGCGATTGGCTTAACCAAAGACAAACAGGGCGACAGCAAAGTCCGCATCGACGGTACTGACGGGCATAAAGTCGCGGAACTGGCGCACCTGATGCCAATGCAGCTGATAACGCCAGAAGGGTTTACTTTACTCAACGGCGGCCCCAAATACAGAAGAGCATTCCTCGACTGGGGATGCTTTCACAACGAACCCGGATTTTTCACCGCCTGGAGCAATCTCAAGCGATTGCTCAAGCAGCGCAATGCGGCGCTGCGCCAGGTGACACGTTACGAACAGCTACGCCCGTGGGATAAAGAACTGATCCCGCTGGCGGAGCAAATCAGTACCTGGCGCGCGGAGTATAGCGCCGGTATCGCGGCCGATATGGCTGATACCTGTAAGCAATTTCTCCCTGAGTTTTCTCTGACTTTCTCTTTCCAGCGCGGCTGGGAGAAAGAGACAGAGTACGCTGAGGTGCTGGAACGTAATTTTGAACGCGATCGCCAGCTAACCTACACCGCGCATGGCCCGCATAAAGCGGACTTACGCATTCGCGCCGACGGTGCGCCGGTGGAAGATACCTTATCGCGTGGGCAGCTTAAGCTGTTGATGTGCGCCTTACGTCTGGCGCAAGGAGAGTTCCTCACCCGTGTAAGCGGGCGGCGGTGTCTCTACCTGATAGATGATTTTGCCTCTGAGCTTGATGATGAGCGTCGCGGGCTGCTTGCCAGCCGCTTAAAAGCGACGCAATCGCAGGTCTTTGTCAGCGCGATCAGTGCTGAACACGTTATAGACATGTCGGACGAAAATTCGAAGATGTTTACCGTGGAAAAGGGTAAAATAACGGATTAACCCAAGTATAAATGAGCGAGAAACGTTGATGTCGAATTCTTATGACTCCTCCAGTATCAAAGTCCTGAAAGGGCTGGATGCGGTGCGTAAGCGCCCGGGTATGTATATCGGCGACACGGATGACGGCACCGGTCTGCACCACATGGTATTCGAGGTGGTAGATAACGCTATCGACGAAGCGCTCGCGGGTCACTGTAAAGAAATTATCGTCACCATTCACGCCGATAACTCTGTCTCTGTACAGGATGACGGGCGCGGCATTCCGACCGGTATTCACCCGGAAGAGGGCGTATCGGCGGCGGAAGTGATCATGACCGTTCTGCACGCAGGCGGTAAATTTGACGATAACTCCTATAAAGTGTCCGGCGGTCTGCACGGCGTTGGTGTTTCGGTAGTAAACGCCCTGTCGCAAAAACTGGAGCTGGTTATCCAGCGCGAGGGTAAAATTCACCGTCAGATCTACGAACACGGTGTACCGCAGGCTCCGCTGGCGGTTACCGGCGAGACTGAAAAAACCGGCACCATGGTGCGTTTCTGGCCAAGCCTCGAAACCTTCACCAATGTGACCGAGTTCGAATATGAAATTCTGGCGAAACGTCTGCGTGAGTTGTCGTTCCTCAACTCCGGCGTTTCCATTCGTCTGCGCGACAAGCGCGACGGTAAAGAAGACCACTTCCACTATGAAGGCGGCATCAAGGCGTTCGTTGAATATCTGAACAAGAACAAAACGCCGATCCACCCGAATATCTTCTACTTCTCCACCGAAAAAGACGGTATCGGCGTCGAAGTGGCGTTGCAGTGGAACGATGGCTTCCAGGAAAACATCTACTGCTTTACCAACAACATTCCGCAGCGTGACGGTGGTACTCACCTGGCAGGCTTCCGTGCGGCAATGACCCGTACCCTGAACGCCTACATGGACAAAGAAGGCTACAGCAAAAAAGCCAAAGTCAGCGCCACCGGTGACGATGCGCGTGAAGGCCTGATTGCGGTCGTTTCCGTGAAAGTGCCGGACCCGAAATTCTCCTCCCAGACCAAAGACAAACTGGTTTCTTCTGAGGTGAAATCGGCGGTTGAACAGCAGATGAACGAACTGCTGGCAGAATACCTGCTGGAAAACCCAACCGACGCGAAAATCGTGGTTGGCAAAATTATCGATGCTGCCCGTGCCCGTGAAGCGGCGCGTCGCGCGCGTGAAATGACCCGCCGTAAAGGTGCGCTCGACTTAGCGGGCCTGCCGGGCAAACTGGCAGACTGCCAGGAACGCGATCCGGCGCTTTCCGAACTGTACCTTGTGGAAGGGGACTCCGCGGGCGGCTCTGCGAAGCAGGGACGTAACCGCAAGAACCAGGCGATTCTGCCGCTGAAGGGTAAAATCCTCAACGTCGAGAAAGCGCGCTTCGACAAGATGCTCTCTTCTCAGGAAGTGGCGACGCTTATCACCGCGCTTGGTTGTGGTATCGGTCGTGACGAGTACAACCCGGACAAACTGCGTTATCACAGCATCATCATCATGACCGATGCGGACGTCGACGGCTCGCACATTCGTACGCTGCTGTTGACCTTCTTCTATCGTCAGATGCCGGAAATCGTTGAACGCGGTCACGTCTACATCGCTCAGCCGCCGCTGTACAAAGTGAAGAAAGGCAAGCAGGAACAGTACATTAAAGACGACGAAGCGATGGATCAGTACCAAATCTCCATCGCGCTGGATGGCGCAACGCTGCACACCAACGCCAGTGCACCGGCATTGGCTGGCGAAGCGTTAGAGAAACTGGTGTCTGAGTACAACGCGACGCAGAAAATGATCAACCGCATGGAGCGTCGTTATCCGAAAGCAATGCTGAAAGAGCTTATCTATCAGCCGACGCTGACGGAAGCCGACCTCTCTGATGAGCAGACCGTTACTCGCTGGGTGAACGCGCTGGTCAGCGAACTGAACGATAAAGAACAGCACGGCAGCCAGTGGAAGTTTGATGTCCACACCAATGCCGAACAAAACCTGTTTGAACCGATTGTTCGCGTGCGTACCCACGGTGTGGATACTGACTATCCGCTGGATCACGAATTTATCACCGGCGGCGAATATCGTCGTATCTGCACGCTGGGTGAGAAACTGCGTGGCTTGCTGGAAGAAGATGCATTTATCGAACGTGGCGAGCGTCGTCAGCCGGTAGCGAGCTTCGAGCAGGCGCTGGACTGGCTGGTGAAAGAGTCCCGTCGCGGTCTCTCCATCCAGCGTTATAAAGGTCTGGGCGAGATGAACCCGGAACAGCTGTGGGAAACCACTATGGACCCGGAAAGCCGCCGTATGTTGCGCGTTACCGTTAAAGATGCGATTGCTGCCGACCAGTTGTTCACCACGCTGATGGGCGACGCCGTTGAACCGCGCCGTGCGTTTATTGAAGAGAACGCCCTGAAAGCGGCGAATATCGATATTTAATGACGTTAACAATGTGAGCGTGCCTGATGCGCTACGCTTATCAGGCCTACGAGACTCGTGCAATATATTGAATTTGCATGATTTTGTAGGCCGGATCAGACGTTAACGCCGCATCCGGCAAGAAGCTATAAGAAAAGGGCGGAGATCATCTTCGCCCTTTTTATTTCTGCAATCCGCAATTATCATCCCGCAGATCTATACTTTTTGAGTCAACACGTAACGCTTTACAGGTGATTATCATGGGGCTTTTTGATGAAGTTGTCGGTGCCTTTCTGAAAGGCGATGCGGGGAAATATCAGGCCATTTTGAGCTGGGTTGAGGAGCAGGGCGGCATTCAGGTGCTGCTGGAAAAACTGCAAAGTGGCGGCTTAGGGGCCATTCTCTCAACCTGGCTGAGTAATCAACAGGGCAATCAATCGGTTAGCGGCGAGCAACTGGAATCGGCGCTCGGCACAAATGCGGTGTCCGATCTCGGGCAAAAACTGGGCGTGGATACCAGTACGGCTTCCAGTTTACTGGCAGAACAATTGCCGAAGATTATTGATGCACTCTCACCGCAAGGTGAAGTGTCACCACAAGCCAATAACGATCTGCTTTCCGCAGGCATGGAACTGCTGAAAGGGAAACTCTTCCGCTAAGCAAATGGGGAGCACGCAACGCGCGTTGCATCCCCCTTTTCCCCAGGGTGTTGTACTGATTTTTGAGCGGAATCGCGTTAGCATGGGTCAGGAACCAATCTACCTGGGGAACTCATGGCTATCAAACTCATTGCTATCGATATGGATGGCACCCTTCTGCTGCCCGATCACACCATTTCACCCGCCGTTAAAAATGCGATTGCCGCAGCTCGCGCCCGTGGCGTAAATGTCGTGCTGACGACGGGCCGCCCTTATGCAGGTGTTCATAATTACCTGAAAGAGCTGCACATGGAACAGCCGGGCGACTACTGCATTACTTATAACGGCGCGCTGGTACAGAAGGCCGCCGATGGTAGCACCGTGGCGCAAACCGCTCTCAGCTATGACGACTACCGTTTCCTGGAAAAACTCTCCCGCGAAGTCGGTTCTCATTTCCACGCGCTGGACCGCACCACGCTGTACACCGCCAACCGTGATATCAGCTACTACACGGTGCATGAATCCTTCGTTGCCACCATTCCGCTGGTGTTCTGCGAAGCGGAGAAAATGGACCCCAATACCCAGTTCCTGAAAGTGATGATGATTGATGAACCCGCCATCCTCAACCAGGCGATCGCGCGTATTCCGCAGGAAGTGAAAGAGAAATATACCGTGCTGAAAAGTGCGCCGTACTTCCTCGAAATCCTCGATAAACGCGTTAACAAAGGTACGGGTGTGAAATCACTGGCCGACGTGTTAGGTATTAAACCGGAAGAAATCATGGCGATTGGCGATCAGGAAAACGACATCGCAATGATTGAATATGCAGGTGTCGGTGTGGCAATGGATAATGCTATTCCTTCGGTGAAAGAAGTGGCGAACTTTGTCACCAAATCCAACCTTGAAGATGGCGTGGCGTTTGCCATTGAAAAGTATGTGCTGAATTAATCAGTGAATGGGCAAACGGCATGAATGCGTTTGCCCGCAGCGATTAACAATTTCTGGTCGTGCATAAAATCAGGAACTGGAGTGGTGACGTTACTATATCCAGCGTAAGAGTGACTGGCAGCAGCGCATTAACGAGGCCGCGCGGGACGCCATCTGTTGCTTTGTACTCATAAAATCCCACCGTAAAGGGTTGATGGAAAACCATCACGTTTGAGTAATCCGCTTTTTTATTTTTCTGGTGGATTGAGCCTTTCAAACCGTCCAGCATCCATGTACAACGCCGGGTATCACAAATAAAACCATATTGTGTTGCCAGTGCCTTATCTTCTTCGTTGTTCCAGTCGTAATAGAGCGTAATAGCACCAGAGAAATTCTTATTACTGCTGCTTAAAATAAATTTCGCGTTATCAGAAACGGTGATTCTTTCACCATGAATTGCCGGATCGTTCAGCATTTTAACCACCTCATCGCCGCCGGTGGTCAACAGATAGTCCAACGATTCACCAACAAAAACATAGCCTTTCGTACCGTTACTATCTTCTGCCAGCGATAAACCCTTAATCGTGTCTGACCGCCATTGCTCGGCATGTGGAGGGCTTGCGGTATTAAAAACCAGTCCTGCGGTGATACATCCGGTCAACGCAAATGCCAAAGAACACAAACCGGCAGCCTTAAAAAATCCCTTAAAATTCAACTTCATGATTAATCCTTTAAACGAGTAGCTAAGCCGTTGAAAGCATACTCTTCTTTCCCTCCTGTTTAGCGCCTGTTCTCCCTTTTCAGATTTCTGCCCGACGCATGTCATTTTTTATGCATTGTTCTTTTTGTGATCTAAATTGTAGTACAACAATATAATTTTGTACTACATTACGCACACGGCAAACGCGAACGTCATCACGCTGGTACTACAAAGTTGCCGCGTTATGCATCGATCGGGGTAAAGTAGAGAAGAACATACAGAGCACAAGGACTCTCCATGACTCTCAATAAAACCGATCGCATCGTTATTACGCTGGGTAAACAGATCGTTCACGGCAAATACGTGCCAGGCTCGCCGCTTCCGGCTGAGGCGGAACTCTGTGAGGAGTTTGCAACCTCGCGCAACATTATCCGTGAGGTGTTTCGTTCGCTGATGGCGAAGCGGCTGATTGAAATGAAACGTTATCGCGGGGCGTTTGTGGCGCCGCGTAACCAGTGGAATTACCTCGACACTGACGTACTGCAATGGGTGCTGGAAAACGACTACGACCCACGGCTTATCAGTGCAATGAGCGAAGTGCGAAATCTGGTGGAACCGGCGATTGCCCGTTGGGCAGCAGAGCGCGCGACCTCCAGCGATCTGGCGCAGATTGAATCGGCGCTGAACGAGATGATTGCCAACAATCAGGACCGCGAAGCGTTTAACGAAGCGGATATTCGCTACCACGAGGCGGTGCTGCAGTCGGTGCATAACCCGGTGTTACAGCAACTTAGCATTGCGATCAGTTCGCTGCAGCGGGCGGTTTTTGAACGAACCTGGATGGGCGATGAGGCCAACATGCCGCAAACGCTCCAGGAACATAAGGCGCTGTTCGATGCGATAAGGCATCAGGACGGCGATGCGGCAGAGCAGGCGGCGCTTACCATGATCGCCAGCTCGACACGAAGGTTAAAGGAAATCACATGACAGCTCGCTACATCGCAATTGACTGGGGATCGACCAATCTGCGCGCCTGGCTTTATCAGGGCGACCACTGCCTGGACAGCAGGCAATCAGAAGCAGGCGTCACGCGCCTGAACGGAAAATCTCCGGCTGCGGTGTTAGCAGAAGTGACGACCGACTGGCATGAAGGGAATACGCCAGTGGTGATGGCAGGAATGGTCGGCAGCAATGTCGGCTGGAAAGTTGCACCGTATTTATCCGTTCCTGCCCGTTTTTCGTCTATTGGCGAACAATTAACGTCTGTTGGCGACAATATCTGGATTATTCCCGGATTATGCGTCTCTCATGACGATAACCACAATGTGATGCGCGGCGAAGAAACACAATTGATCGGCGCGCGCACTTTGGCTCCTTCCTCTCTTTATGTTATGCCCGGAACCCATTGCAAATGGGTGCAGGCCGATAGCCAACAAATCAACGATTTTCGCACCGTGATGACCGGTGAATTACATCATTTACTGTTAAATCACTCATTGATTGGCGCAGGTTTGCCGCCGCAGGAAAACTCTGCCGATGCCTTCGCGGCTGGCCTTGAGCGTGGCCTTAATGCGCCCGCCATATTGCCGCAGCTTTTTGAAGTTCGCGCCTCGCATGTGCTGGGAACGCTTCCCCGTGAACAGGTCAGCGAATTTCTCTCTGGTTTGTTGATTGGCGCAGAGGTCGCCAGTATGCGCGACTATGTGACCCATCAACACGCCATCACCCTTGTCGCCGGAACATCGCTGACCGCGCGCTACCAGCAAGCCTTTCAGGCGATGGGGTGCGACGTGACGGCGGTAGCGGGCGACACGGCATTTCAGGCTGGTATAAGGAGCATCGCTCATGCAGTGGCAAACTAAACTCCCGCTGATCGCCATTTTGCGCGGTATTACGCCCGACGAGGCGCTGGCGCATGTTGGCGCGGTGATTGACGCCGGGTTCGACGCGGTTGAAATCCCGCTGAATTCCCCACAATGGGAGCAGAGCATTCCCGCCATCGTTGATGCGTATGGCGACAAGGCGTTGATTGGCGCAGGTACGGTACTGAAACCTGAACAGGTCGATGCACTCGCCAGGATGGGCTGCCAGCTCATCGTTACGCCCAATATCCATAGTGAAGTGATCCGCCGTGCGGTGGGCTACGGTATGACCGTTTGCCCCGGCTGCGCGACGGCGACCGAAGCCTTTACAGCGCTCGACGCGGGCGCGCAGGCGCTGAAAATATTTCCGTCATCGGCTTTTGGTCCGCAATACATCAAAGCGTTAAAAGCGGTATTACCACCGGACATCGCAGTCTTTGCCGTTGGCGGCGTGACGCCAGAAAACCTGGCGCAGTGGATAGACGCAGGTTGTGCAGGAGCAGGTTTAGGCAGCGATCTCTATCGCGCCGGGCAGACCGTAGAACGCACCGCGCAGCAGGCAGCAGCATTTGTTAAGGCGTATCGAGAGGCAGTGCAATGAAAATCACCAAAATTACCACGTATCGTTTACCTCCCCGCTGGATGTTCCTGAAAATTGAAACCGATGAAGGCGTGGTCGGTTGGGGCGAGCCCGTGATCGAAGGCCGCGCCCGTACGGTGGAAGCGGCAGTTCACGAGCTGGGTGACTATTTGATTGGTCAGGATCCATCGCGCATCAATGACTTATGGCAAGTGATGTATCGCGCCGGATTTTATCGTGGCGGTCCGATCCTGATGAGCGCCATTGCCGGGATCGACCAGGCGTTATGGGATATCAAAGGTAAAGTGCTGAACGCGCCGGTCTGGCAACTGATGGGCGGCCTGGTTCGCGACAAAATTAAAGCCTACAGTTGGGTCGGCGGCGATCGTCCGGCGGATGTTATCGACGGCATTAAAACGCTGCGCGAAATCGGCTTCGATACCTTCAAACTGAACGGTTGTGAAGAACTGGGGCTAATTGATAACTCCCGCGCGGTAGATGCGGCAGTCAACACAGTGGCACAAATTCGTGAAGCTTTTGGCAATCAGATTGAGTTTGGTCTTGATTTCCACGGTCGCGTCAGCGCGCCGATGGCGAAAGTGCTGATTAAAGAACTGGAGCCGTATCGCCCGCTGTTTATTGAAGAGCCGGTGCTGGCGGAACAGGCCGAATACTACCCGAAACTGGCGGCACAAACGCATATTCCACTGGCGGCGGGTGAACGCATGTTCTCACGCTTCGATTTTAAACGCGTGCTGGAGGCGGGCGGTATTTCGATTCTGCAACCGGATCTCTCTCATGCAGGCGGTATTACCGAATGCTACAAAATTGCCGGAATGGCAGAAGCCTATGACGTGACCCTTGCGCCGCACTGTCCTCTCGGACCGATTGCACTGGCGGCTTGTCTGCATATCGACTTTGTTTCCTATAACGCCGTACTTCAGGAACAAAGTATGGGCATTCATTACAACAAAGGCGCGGAGTTACTCGACTTTGTGAAAAACAAAGAAGACTTCAGCATGGTCGGCGGTTTCTTTAAACCATTAACGAAACCGGGCTTAGGTGTGGAAATCGACGAAGCTAAAGTTATTGAGTTCAGTAAAAATGCCCCGGACTGGCGTAATCCGCTCTGGCGTCATGAAGATAACAGCGTAGCAGAGTGGTAATTCCTGCCACGTAAGCCCCTCATCGGGCACTAAAACAGCAATACAAAAATATAACCCTCTGTAAATTACAGGGCATGGTGAGCGGCTTCGCTATGCCCAAAATCTGGAGAAAGCTCGCTATGGATATTCCCGTTAATGCAGCAAAGCCGGGGCGTCGGCGTTATCTGACGCTGGTGATGATCTTTATTACGGTGGTCATTTGTTATGTTGACCGCGCTAACCTGGCCGTGGCTTCCGCCCATATTCAGGAAGAGTTCGGTATTACCAAAGCGGAAATGGGCTATGTATTTTCGGCCTTCGCCTGGCTTTATACGCTATGCCAGATCCCCGGCGGTTGGTTTTTAGATCGCGTAGGTTCTCGCGTGACTTATTTTATTGCGATATTTGGCTGGTCAGTGGCGACTTTATTCCAGGGCTTTGCCACGGGATTAATGTCATTAATTGGTCTGCGCGCGATAACCGGTATTTTCGAAGCGCCCGCTTTCCCGACCAATAACCGGATGGTGACCAGCTGGTTCCCGGAACATGAACGCGCTTCCGCCGTTGGTTTTTATACGTCTGGTCAGTTTGTCGGTCTGGCGTTTCTGACTCCGCTGCTGATCTGGATTCAGGAAATGTTGAGCTGGCACTGGGTGTTCATTGTCACTGGTGGTATCGGCATTATCTGGTCGCTGATTTGGTTTAAGGTTTATCAGCCGCCGCGCCTGACTAAAGGTATCAGCAAAGCTGAACTGGATTACATTCGTGATGGCGGCGGTCTGGTGGATGGTGATGCGCCGGTGAAGAAAGAGGCGCGTCAGCCGTTAACAGCCAAAGACTGGAAACTGGTGTTCCATCGTAAACTGATTGGCGTCTATCTTGGGCAATTTGCGGTGGCTTCTACACTGTGGTTTTTCTTAACCTGGTTCCCGAACTATTTAACCCAGGAAAAAGGAATCACAGCGCTGAAAGCAGGATTTATGACCACGGTGCCGTTTCTTGCGGCGTTTGTCGGCGTCCTGCTCTCTGGCTGGGTCGCGGATCTGCTGGTACGTAAGGGCTTTTCACTGGGCTTTGCGCGTAAAACGCCGATTATCTGCGGCTTGCTGATCTCCACCTGCATTATGGGCGCTAACTACACCAACGATCCGATGATGATTATGTGCCTGATGGCGCTGGCATTCTTCGGCAACGGTTTTGCTTCGATTACCTGGTCGCTGGTCTCTTCTCTGGCACCGATGCGCCTGATTGGTTTAACCGGCGGCGTGTTTAACTTTGCCGGTGGTCTGGGCGGCATCACCGTTCCGCTGGTGGTGGGGTACCTGGCGCAGGGTTACGGTTTCGCACCTGCACTGGTTTATATTTCTGCCGTCGCGTTGATTGGCGCGCTCTCTTACATCCTGCTGGTGGGCGATGTGAAGCGCGTTGGCTAATCTTTCAACTGTGGAATATGCGCCACACCACTGCGCATAATCCACTTTCTTAAAGCCGGTGCGGTCAGGCATCGGCTTTTTACTATCTTGCCGAAGAGTTTTAAACGCAGTTTGCGGGTGGCGCGCCAGTAGGCGGCGTTGCTCTTCTCCGGCTGCTTCAGTAACACTGAACGCAGAATCTCTGCGCTATCCAGCGCATAGCTAATTCCCTCCAGCGAGCTGGCGCTGATAAATCCCGCTGCTTCACCAATCAGAAAGGCATTGTCCTTACCGCAGACAAAATCCTGCCAACGTGAGGGAAACAACACGGTACATTTCTCACTTTTCACCGCTTTGCCAAACTGGAACTGAAAGGCGCTCATTTTCTCTTTCAGCGTCGCGAAACGCGTCTGACCGTCTTTCATTGGATAGGCACCGCCAAAGATAAAATAACCGTCTTTGCTGATACTCCATGAGTAACAGTCAGTTATCGCATTATCAAAGATGCAGGAGTAGAACGGCACCGGATGCTTCTCTGCGAACCACTGCTGGATAGCGACATATTTACGAATTTGATGGTCCGGGTAGAGATGTCGCCGCACCATCGAGTTGGCACCATCGGCACCGACCAGATAGCGGGCGGTAATATGCTGCTCCCAACCGTCTGCACGAAAAATGACATGCCATTTATCATCCTCACGCCAGATTTTTCGACACAGGCTATCGTGGTAAACCTCAACGCTGGCGGGGATCAGCGATTTCATCCACAAGTCGAAAGCGTGGCGATTAATATTGATATAGCTTCGCTGGTAGTTACGTGTGAGCGATGCGGCGACGTCGACGGTTTTGACGCTGAAAATCTGCGGGTTGGCGATCACATCGACAGGAAGCGTCAGTCCATCGCGAATAAAAGATCGCTGCGCGTCCGGTGCCAGCAGACCGCCGCAGGGTTTGCTGAAACCTTCAGTACCATGCTGGTGCTTTTTATCCTGCGCGATCACCTGCATTTTGTCTGCTAACTTTCGCGCCAACGCCGAACCTGCTGGACCGAGGCCAATAATCGCCACGTCGAAATGTTCCATCTTTTCACTCACATTCATCACGATGGCAAAAGACTATTGTCTGAAAGTGAAGTCCTTGTGAAGTATGATGGCGGGACCCGTTTTGTATCAGGACCGCGCCATGAAACAGATAACCTTTGCTCCCCGTAATCACCTGCTCACCAATACCAATACCTGGACGCCCGACAGCCAGTGGCTGGTATTTGACGTGCGTCCTTCTGGGGCGTCGTTTACTGGCGAGACCATTGAGCGTGTGAATATCCATACCGGCGAGGTCGAGGTTATCTATCGCGCGTCACAGGGCGCACACGTCGGCGTGGTGACCGTTCATCCGAAGTCAGAGAAATATGTCTTTATTCACGGCCCGGAAAATCCTGATGAAACATGGCATTACGACTTCCATCATCGGCGCGGAGTGATTGCTGAAGGCGGCAAGGTGAGCAATCTCGATGCAATGGATATTACCGCGCCGTACACCCCAGGAGCGCTGCGCGGCGGCAGCCATGTGCATGTCTTTAGCCCGAACGGAGAAAGGGTGAGCTTTACCTATAACGACCATGTAATGCATCAACTCGATTCGGCGCTGGATTTGCGAAACGTCGGTGTTGCTGCGCCGTTTGGCCCGGTCAATGTACAAAAGCAGCATCCGCGTGAATACAGCGGTAGCCACTGGTGTGTGCTGGTGAGTAAAACCACGCCCACGCCGCAGCCTGGCAGTGATGAAATCAATCGTGCTTATGAAGAAGGATGGGTAGGAAATCACGCGCTGGCGTTTATTGGCGACACACTTTCGCCAAAGGGCGAGAAAGTGCCGGAGCTATTTATCGTTGAGTTACCGCAAGATGAAGCTGGCTGGAAAGCGGCAGGTGATGCGCCGTTAAGTGGAACGGAAACAACCCTGCCCGCGCCACCGCGTGGCGTCGTGCAGCGACGTTTAACCTTTACCCACCATCGGGCTTATCCGGGGTTAGTCAACGTCCCGCGCCACTGGGTGCGCTGTAATCCGCAGGGTACGCAAATCGCGTTTTTAATGCGTGATGATAACGGCATTGTGCAACTGTGGCTTATCTCGCCACAAGGCGGCGAGCCGCGCCAGTTAACCCATAATAAAACGGATATTCAGTCTGCATTTAACTGGCATCCGTCAGGAGAATGGTTGGGCTTTGTGCTGGATAATCGAATTGCTTGCGCCCATGCGCAAAGCGGCGAGGTTGAGTATTTAACCGAAAACCACGCCAATCCACCTTCTGCGGACGCCGTGGTCTTCTCGCCGGATGGTCAGTGGCTGGCGTGGATGGAAGGCGGCCAGCTGTGGATCACCGAAACTGATCGCTAAATCAGTTATCAGGCATTCTGGCGGGTGGAATAACCGCATTTGTGGCTTGCGCGTTGGCTTCGCTTTTTTCAACGCGTGAGCGCACCGAGCTGTCTTTGCGGAACACATCCCACGGCAGTAAAAGCGTGTCCATCACAGCGGTAAACGGCATATCGAGAATCGCCAGCGACTTAGTGCCCCAGTTGGTTTCCTCGTCGCCAATCATGGTGGCGCTGGCGCGGGTGCCGGGATACGTTCCTTCTTTCCCCCCGGTATGGGACATCACGCTGGAGCATCCTCCGAGTAATGTCATTCCGCTGCATATCATGAACGCTAACAACACATTTCTTATCATAATAAATTCATCTGTTGATCGTGGGTGTTGGCCTGATGAGTTATAGCGATCCCTTGCTGAAAATAACATCATCATTACGTCGCACTGTGGCGGCTATCGCACTTTAACGTTTCGTGCTGCCCCCTCAGTCTATGCAATAGACCATAAACTGCAAAAAAAAGTCCGCTGATAAGGCTTGAAAAGTTCATTTCCAGACCCATTTTTACATCGTAGCCGATGAGGACGCGCCTGATGGGTGTTCTGGCTACCTGACCTGTCCATTGTGGAAGGTCTTACATTCTCGCTGATTTCAGGAGCTATTGATTATGCGTAACTTTGATTTATCCCCGCTTTACCGTTCTGCTATTGGATTTGACCGTTTGTTTAACCACTTAGAAAACAACCAGAGCCAGAGTAATGGCGGCTACCCTCCGTATAACGTTGAACTGGTAGACGAAAACCATTACCGCATTGCTATCGCTGTGGCTGGTTTTGCTGAGAGCGAACTGGAAATTACCGCCCAGGATAATCTGCTGGTGGTGAAAGGTGCTCACGCCGACGAACAAAAAGAGCGCACCTATCTGTACCAGGGCATCGCTGAACGCAACTTTGAACGTAAATTCCAGTTAGCTGAGAACATTCATGTTCGTGGCGCTAACCTGGTGAATGGTCTGCTGTATATCGATCTCGAACGCGTGATTCCGGAAGCGAAAAAACCGCGCCGTATCGAAATCAACTAATTCCTTAAGGCCGCCTGGCGCGGCCTGACATCTCCATGCTCGCCGTCAGGGAGCATATGCGAATCTTCGGATTTGCAGGTACTTACTCGCTTCTTAGAAGGAGAAATGACTATGCGTAACTTCGATTTATCCCCACTGATGCGTCAATGGATCGGTTTTGACAAACTGGCCAACGCACTGCAAAACGCCGGTGAAAGCCAGAGCTTCCCGCCGTACAACATTGAGAAAAGCGACGATAACCACTACCGCATTACCCTTGCGCTGGCAGGTTTTCGTCAGGAAGATTTAGAGATTCAACTGGAAGGTACGCGCCTGAGCGTAAAAGGCACGCCGGAGCAGCCAAAAGAAGAGAAAAAATGGCTGCATCAAGGGCTTATGAATCAGCCATTTAGCCTGAGCTTTACGCTGGCTGAAAATATGGAAGTCTCTGGTGCAACCTTCGTAAACGGTTTACTGCATATTGATTTAATTCGTAATGAGCCTGAACCCATCGCAGCGCAGCGTATCGCTATCAGCGAACGTCCCGCGTTAAATAGCTAACTAGCTATTCTCTTTGCCCCGCCATTCTGGTGGGGCTTTTTTTGTCTTTCTTCTTCAACAATGCGTTAATTTTCGCCTGTTTAAGATATTTCGGCACGTTCTTTCCCGTGATAATGTGCGCTATAAGGCAAATCTGCTTCACCGATTCAGCCATAATCCGTAGCAATTAAAATGTTATCTCAAGAGAAATGGACGATGAGTGATATAGCATTAACGGTCAGTATTCTGGCTTTGGTGGCAGTCGTCGGTTTGTTTATCGGCAACGTCAAATTTCGCGGCATAGGATTAGGTATTGGCGGCGTGCTGTTTGGTGGGATCATCGTCGGCCATTTTGTTTCTCAGGCGGGGATGACATTAAGTAGCGATATGCTGCATGTTATTCAGGAATTTGGCCTGATCCTGTTCGTTTATACCATCGGGATTCAGGTGGGTCCGGGCTTCTTTGCCTCATTGCGCGTCTCCGGATTACGCCTCAACCTGTTTGCTGTTCTGATCGTCATCATCGGTGGTCTGGTTACCGCCATCCTGCATAAACTGTTTGATATTCCACTGCCGGTAGTACTGGGGATTTTCTCCGGTGCGGTAACCAATACGCCAGCACTGGGGGCAGGGCAGCAGATCTTGCGCGACCTGGGTACACCAATGGAAATGGTCGATCAGATGGGGATGAGTTACGCGATGGCGTATCCATTCGGCATTTGCGGGATTTTGTTCACCATGTGGATGTTGCGGGTTATTTTCCGCGTCAATGTCGAGACAGAAGCCCAGCAGCACGAGTCTTCACGCACCAATGGCGGCGCGCTGATCAGGACTATCAATATTCGCGTTGAGAACCCTAACCTGCATGATTTAGCCATTAAAGATGTACCGATTCTCAATGGCGACAAAATTATCTGCTCGCGTCTGAAACGCGAAGAAACCCTAAAAGTACCTTCGCCAGATACCATTATCCAACTGGGCGATTTGCTGCATCTGGTGGGGCAGCCAGCGGATTTACATAATGCGCAACTGGTGATTGGTCAGGAGGTCGATACCTCGCTGTCTACGAAAGGCACTGATTTGCGCGTCGAGCGTGTGGTGGTCACCAATGAAAACGTGCTCGGAAAACGTATTCGCGACCTGCACTTTAAAGAACGCTATGACGTTGTTATCTCGCGCCTGAACCGTGCCGGGGTCGAACTGGTAGCCAGTGGTGATATCAGCCTGCAGTTCGGCGATATTCTCAACCTGGTGGGGCGTCCGTCCGCAATTGATGCCGTTGCCAATGTGCTGGGGAATGCGCAGCAAAAACTGCAACAGGTACAGATGCTGCCGGTGTTTATTGGTATCGGGCTTGGCGTATTGTTAGGTTCTATTCCCGTCTTTGTGCCGGGATTCCCGGCCGCGTTGAAACTGGGGCTGGCGGGCGGTCCGCTGATTATGGCGTTGATCCTCGGGCGTATCGGCAGTATCGGCAAGCTGTACTGGTTTATGCCGCCAAGTGCCAACCTCGCGCTGCGGGAGCTGGGGATCGTGCTGTTCCTCTCGGTCGTTGGTCTGAAATCTGGTGGGGATTTTGTGAATACCCTGGTCAATGGCGAAGGGCTAAGCTGGATTGGATATGGTGCCCTGATCACCGCCGTTCCGCTGATTACTGTTGGTATTCTGGCGCGGATGTTAGCCAAAATGAATTACCTGACCATGTGCGGGATGCTGGCTGGCTCCATGACCGATCCACCGGCGCTGGCGTTTGCTAATAATCTTCATCCAACGAGCGGTGCGGCGGCGCTCTCTTACGCCACTGTCTATCCGTTAGTGATGTTCCTGCGCATTATCACCCCCCAATTACTGGCGGTGCTCTTCTGGAGTATCGGTTAACTCTTTTCCGGGTGGAGTCGCCGTAAATGGTACTCCACCTGGTATTCGTTGGCATTTCTGAACATCACTGAATAATTCAAAAACTCCCCGCTCTCGCTATATGACAACGAGGTGATCCGCAGCAGTGGCGTGTGTTCCGCTACCTTCATTTGCCGCGCCAGCAGTCTATCGGCGAGCACCGGCGTCAGGCTTTCATAATTACCGCCAATCAGAATCCCGCACTCTTGTTCAATATATTCAAACTTCGACCCTTCCAGATGTTGCAGCGATAGGTTGCGGAACAGTTTTACCGGCATATAGCTGTCTTCCAGCATCAGCGGTTTCCCTTCCACAAAACGAACGCGACGGGAGAAGTAGATCTGCTCGTTGATTTGAATCCGTAACTGGCTGGCAATGGCCGGAGGCGCAGGCATGATTTCAAAAATCAGCACCTGGCTGGTGACCGTTTTTCCCTGGCGTTTTAACACCTCCACCAGCCCGGTCAGGCTGGCGGTTTGATGCAATACATCTTTGCGCACCAGGTAAGTACCGCTACCGTGGCGGCGGACCACCAGCCCCCACGCCACCAGAAGGTCAATGGCTTTACGGATGGTCATCCGCGATACCGCAAACTCTTCCGCCAGCTTTTTTTCACCGGGAAGAAGGCTGTTTAGCGTGAAATCTGCGGAATTAAGTCGAATTCTTAACCGCTCCGCAATGCTTTTGTAGATCATCTCTAGATCTCTTTTTTGCCTGCAAGCCCGGGTAATGCGCCCACAAGTTCTGCTTAATCGATTGAAAAAACATCTTTTTTTTAAAGATGTGTTCGATGCTGTGTACCAGTGCTCACAGATGTCTACTTTTTTGCGAAAACGTAGATCTCTACCGCCCAACGAAAAGCATGAAAGCGATCACGAATCCCACTGGGTCGTCATGTTCTGCCGATCGCATCTTCCTATCCTCGCTCCAGGCCTGCCGCATAACCAATCAGGCTTCCTACTTACAGAATTGAGAAAAGAGGATGTGGAAATGCTCAGTCAAATTCAACGCTTTGGCGGCGCGATGTTCACGCCAGTGCTGCTGTTTCCCTTCGCCGGGATTGTGGTGGGTCTTGCCATCTTGCTGCAAAACCCGATGTTTGTCGGGGAATCACTGACCGATCCAAACAGTTTGTTCGCGCAAATCGTACACATTATTGAAGAGGGCGGTTGGACGGTATTCCGTAATATGCCGCTGATTTTTGCTGTCGGTTTACCCATTGGCCTTGCTAAGCAAGCGCAGGGGCGTGCTTGTCTGGCGGTGATGGTGAGTTTCCTGACCTGGAACTATTTCATCAACGCGATGGGAATGACCTGGGGAAGCTACTTCGGCGTCGATTTCACTCAGGACGCGGTGGCAGGTAGCGGTCTGACAATGATGGCCGGGATTAAAACCCTCGATACCAGCATTATCGGCGCAATTATCATTTCCGGCATTGTGACGGCGCTGCATAATCGTCTGTTCGATAAAAAACTGCCGGTTTTTCTCGGCATTTTCCAGGGGACGTCTTATGTGGTGATTATCGCCTTCCTGGTGATGATCCCCTGTGCCTGGCTGACATTGCTCGGCTGGCCAAAAGTACAAATGGGGATTGAATCTCTGCAAGCGTTCCTGCGTTCGGCGGGTGCGCTTGGGGTCTGGGTTTACACCTTCCTCGAACGTATTCTGATCCCAACCGGTTTACACCACTTCATCTACGGACCGTTTATCTTTGGTCCGGCAGCTGTTGAAGGCGGCATTCAGATGTACTGGGCGCAGCATCTGCAAGAGTTCAGTTTGAGCGCCGAGCCGCTGAAATCGTTGTTCCCGGAAGGCGGTTTTGCCCTGCACGGTAACTCAAAAATCTTTGGTGCCGTGGGCATTTCTTTAGCGATGTACTTCACTGCCGCACCGGAAAATCGGGTAAAAGTGGCGGGCTTGCTGATTCCCGCAACCTTAACCGCCATGCTGGTGGGAATTACCGAACCGCTGGAATTTACCTTCCTGTTCATTTCACCGTTGCTGTTTGCAGTACACGCCGTGCTGGCGGCCTCAATGTCGACCGTAATGTATCTCTTTGGTGTGGTGGGCAACATGGGCGGTGGTTTGATTGACCAGGTTTTACCGCAAAACTGGATCCCGATGTTCAGCAACCACGCGGATATGATGCTGACCCAAATCGCCATTGGGTTGTGCTTTACCCTGCTGTACTTCGTGGTTTTCCGCACCCTGATTCTGCAGTTCAACATGTGCACGCCGGGACGTGAAGATGCGGAAGTGAAACTCTACTCAAAAGCCGAATATAAAGCCTCGCGAGGCCAAACCACCGCGGCAGAGCCAAAAAAAGAGCTGGATCAGGCTGCCGGTATCCTGCAAGCCCTGGGCGGGGTCGGCAATATCTCCAGCATCAACAATTGCGCGACGCGTCTACGGATTGCACTGCATGACATGTCACAAACGCTGGATGACGAAGTCTTTAAAAAGCTGGGAGCGCACGGCGTCTTCCGTAGTGGCGATGCCATTCAGGTGATCATTGGTCTGCATGTATCCCAGCTACGTGAACAGCTCGATAGCTTAATTAATTCTCATCAATCAGCAGAAAATGTTGCCATTACGGAGGCAGTATAATGACCAAATTCTCAGTGGTTGTCGCAGGCGGTGGAAGCACCTTTACGCCAGGCATCGTGTTGATGCTCCTGGCGAATCAGGACCGTTTCCCGCTTCGTGCACTGAAATTTTATGATAACGATGGCGCGCGGCAGGAAGTCATTGCTGAAGCCTGTAAAGTCATCCTTAAAGAGAAAGCGCCGGACATTGCGTTTAGTTACACCACCGATCCTGAAGTGGCGTTCAGCGACGTTGATTTTGTCATGGCGCACATCCGCGTCGGCAAATACCCGATGCGCGAACTGGATGAAAAAATCCCGCTGCGCCACGGCGTTGTTGGACAGGAAACTTGCGGACCCGGCGGAATAGCGTACGGCATGCGTTCCATTGGCGGCGTCCTGGAACTGGTGGATTATATGGAAAAATATTCACCAAATGCCTGGATGCTCAACTACTCCAACCCGGCAGCCATTGTCGCAGAAGCCACGCGTCGTCTGCGCCCGAATGCGAAAATCCTCAACATCTGTGACATGCCAATCGGTATTGAAAGCCGGATGGCGCAAATTGTTGGGCTGCAAGATCGCAAACAGATGCGCGTGCGCTACTACGGCCTGAACCACTTTGGCTGGTGGACATCAATTGAAGATTTGCAGGGCAACGACCTGATGCCCCAGCTGCGGCAATATGTCTCTAAGCACGGTTATGTTCCACCGCAGCAAGATACACATACTGAAGCGAGCTGGAACGACACCTATGCAAAAGCGCGGGATGTCCAGGCACTGGACCCGGATACATTGCCGAACACCTATCTGAAATATTATCTCTTCCCGGATTATGTCGTTCAGCATTCCAACCCTGAACATACCCGCGCGAATGAGGTGATGGAACATCGCGAGAAACAGGTTTTCGATGCTTGCCGCGCCATTACGGCGGCAGGAAATTCAGCGGCGGGCAAGCTGGAAATTGACGAACATGCGTCATACATCGTCGATCTGGCGGCGGCAATTGCCTTCAACACTCAGGAGCGGATGTTGCTGATTGTGCCTAACAACGGGGCAATCCATAACTTTGATGATGAAGCGATGGTCGAGATCCCGTGTCTGGTCGGGCACAACGGACCAGAACCACTGGTGGTCGGCGATATCCCGCAGTTTCAGAAAGGGTTAATGAGTCAGCAAGTGGCGGTGGAAAAACTGGTCGTGGACGCCTGGGAACAGCGTTCATATCAGCACCTGTGGCAGGCGATTACGTTGTCGAAAACGGTACCGAGCGCCGCGGTCGCCAAAGCTATTCTGGATGAGTTGCTGGAGGCCAACAAAGCGTACTGGCCAGAGTTACGTTAATTGTGTGGACTGGCATCCGTTGGGTGCTGGTCCGTATTCTTCAGCACAGTTGACGGCGCATAACCAAATTTATGTTTAAAGGCTTTGCTGAAATGAAAGGAGTCGAAGAAGTTGAGCGTATCAGCGACTTCGCCAACCGAGTTCCCTTGTTGCTTTAATAGCGATAGCGCCAGATCCAGACGTGCATCGAGGTAATATTCTTTCGGCGTCTTGCCGGTATAGCGTAAAAACAGACGACGCAACCAGGCTTCGCTACAGGGGATCGTGGCAGCCATATCAGCTACGCTCCAGCGTTGTTGCAGACTGGCATGTAAAGTGGCAATTAGTTTTTCAATTTGCCGCCGTTGTGGATCTTTTTTACCGTCTGAGTACATAAGACAAATCCACTGATAAATAATTTTCGTCAGAAAAGCGACTGCCAGATTATTTTTTATTTCTTCTGGTGAAGTAATTAATTCAGCAACTTCGGTGAGTTCCTGATTATAAACTTCGCCATTATAAATAACGCTTTGCTGACCGACGGGAATATCCATCATACTGGTGGGGGTAAATTCCATCCAGTACTGTTCCCAGACTAAACCTTCACAGTGATAAGAGTGAATATCCATTGGCTTTAAAAATATAATACAGTTGCCATGCAGAGTTATTTGTTCGCCATTCTTTAAAATAATTTTCCCACATCCTTGTACGGTATACACCGCAACCCATGAGTTGGCGATAAGCGGTTTCTTCTTGTCCCGCGGCCAGATCACCCGATAATGCTCGTCGGCGTAGGTATGCCAGAGCGAGATCAGAGAAATTCCGCTGGAGATCACATTTTCGTTAATCAATAAGGGAATATTGTACGGAGTTTCGTTTTTTACATCCGAACTTTGCAATTTTCCATTCATTTTAATATCCCTCCGGCGAATTATGCTCACAACCTGAACTTAACAGAAAACAATCCGTTCAGGGATACGATGTTTGTATTTTAAGAATCTGACTGCCTGACCCGACGCATTTTACCTCTCCCTATATTCATGCGTCCGGGACATAAACATAAATAAGGGCTATGAGATGAATTCGTTACAAATCTTGAGTTTTGTCGGTTTTACGCTGCTGGTGGCGGTCATCACCTGGTGGAAGGTCCGTAAAGCAGATACCGGATCGCAACAAGGCTATTTTCTTGCCGGACGATCACTAAAAGCGCCGGTTATTGCCGCTTCGTTAATGTTAACCAACCTTTCCACGGAACAACTGGTCGGCCTTTCCGGGCAGGCCTACAAAAGCGGCATGTCGGTGATGGGCTGGGAAGTGACTTCAGCGGTGACGCTGATCTTCCTCGCGCTAATCTTTTTACCGCGCTATCTGAAGCGCGGCATTGCCACCATCCCCGATTTTCTGGAGGAACGTTATGATAAAACGACGCGTATTATCATCGACTTCTGCTTCCTCATTGCCACCGGCGTCTGCTTTCTGCCGATTGTTCTCTACTCCGGCGCGTTGGCGCTCAACAGCCTGTTTCACGTCGGGGAATCGTTACAAATTTCCCACGGCGCGGCTATCTGGCTACTGGTTATTTTGCTTGGTCTGGCGGGAATTTTGTATGCGGTAATCGGCGGACTGCGCGCAATGGCAGTGGCGGACTCCATTAACGGTATTGGGCTGGTTATTGGCGGGTTGATGGTACCGGTATTTGGCCTGATCGCGATGGGCAAGGGCAGCTTTACGCAGGGCATTGAGCAAATTACCACCGTTCACGCCGAGAAATTAAACTCAGTCGGTGGCCCGACCGATCCCTTGCCGATTGGCGCGGCATTTACCGGTTTAATTCTGGTGAACACCTTTTACTGGTGTACAAATCAGGGCATCGTGCAACGCACGCTGGCGTCAAAAAGCCTGGCGGAAGGGCAAAAGGGGGCGCTGTTAACGGCGGTGCTGAAAATGCTCGACCCGCTGGTACTGGTACTGCCAGGGTTGATTGCGTTTCATCTGTATCAGGATCTACCGAAAGCCGACATGGCCTACCCGACGCTGGTCAATAACGTTCTGCCAGTGCCACTGGTGGGTTTCTTCGGCGCGGTGTTATTTGGTGCGGTGATCAGTACCTTCAACGGCTTTCTGAATAGCGCCAGTACGTTATTCAGTATGGGTATTTACCGTCGCATCATTAACCAGAATGCCGAGCCGCAGCAGCTGGTCACCGTCGGGCGCAAATTTGGTTTCTTTATCGCCATCGTTTCGGTGCTGGTCGCGCCGTGGATCGCCAACGCGCCGCAGGGGCTGTATAGCTGGATGAAACAGCTCAACGGTATTTACAACGTGCCGCTGGTTACCATCATCATTATGGGCTTTTTCTTCCCGCGCATTCCGGCGCTGGCGGCAAAAGTGGCGATGGGGATTGGCATAATCAGCTACATCACCATCAACTATCTGGTGAAGTTCGACTTCCATTTCCTCTATGTGCTGGCCTGTACGTTCTGTATCAACGTGGTAGTGATGCTGGTGATCGGTTTTATCAAACCGCGCGCCACGCCGTTCACCTTCAAAGATGCGTTTGCGGTGGACATGAAACCGTGGAAAAACGTCAAGATCGCGTCAATGGGTATCCTGTTCGCGATGATTGGCGTCTATGCCGGGCTGGCTGAATTCGGCGGCTACGGTACGCGCTGGTTAGCGATGATCAGTTATTTCATTGCCGCCGTAGTGATTGTCTACCTGATTTTTGACAGCTGGCGGCATCGTCACGACCCAGCCGTAACCTTTACTCCCGACGCGAAGGATAGCCTATGAAACGCCCCAATTTTCTGTTCATCATGACCGATACCCAGGCCACCAATATGGTCGGTTGCTATAGCGGTAAGCCGCTGAATACGCAAAATATTGATAGTCTGGCGGCGGAAAGTATTCGCTTTAATTCCGCCTATACCTGTTCACCAGTTTGTACACCAGCGCGCGCCGGGCTGTTTACCGGTATCTACGCTAACCAGTCCGGCCCGTGGACCAACAACGTCGCGCCAGGCAAAAACATTTCCACCATGGGGCGCTACTTTAAGGATGCGGGCTATCACACCTGTTACATTGGCAAATGGCATCTCGACGGTCATGACTATTTCGGCACTGGCGAGTGTCCGCCGGAGTGGGACGCTGATTACTGGTTCGATGGGGCGAACTATCTTAGCGAACTGACGGAAAAAGAGATTAGCCTGTGGCGCAATGGCCTAAACAGCGTCGAAGATTTACAGGCGAACCATATTGACGAAACCTTCACCTGGGCGCACCGCATCAGCAATCGAGCGGTGGATTTTCTGCAACAGCCCGCGCGCGCCGAGGAACCCTTCCTGATGGTGGTTTCGTATGATGAGCCGCATCACCCGTTCACCTGTCCGGTGGAGTATTTAGAGAAATACGCTGATTTTTACTACGAGCTGGGCGAGAAAGCACAGGATGACCTGGCTAACAAACCGGAACATCACCGCTTATGGGCGCAGGCGATGCCATCGCCAGTCGGTGATGACGGGCTTTATCACCATCCGCTCTATTTTGCCTGTAATGACTTTGTTGATGACCAAATCGGACGGGTCATCAATGCCTTAACGCCAGAGCAACGTGAAAATACGTGGGTCATTTATACCTCCGATCATGGTGAAATGATGGGTGCACATAAGCTGATCAGTAAAGGAGCGGCGATGTATGACGACATCACCCGTATTCCGCTGATCATCCGTTCGCCGCAAGGGGAGCGGCGACAGGTCGATACGCCAGTCAGTCATATCGATTTACTGCCGACAATGATGGCGCTGGCAGATATTGAAAAACCAGAGATTCTGCCGGGGGAAAATATCCTTGCCGTGAAAGAGCCACGCGGCGTAATGGTGGAATTTAACCGCTACGAGATTGAGCATGACAGCTTTGGCGGTTTTATTCCGGTGCGTTGCTGGGTGACGGATGACTTTAAACTGGTGCTCAACCTCTTCACCAGTGATGAACTTTACGATCGCCGTAATGACCCAAATGAAATGCATAACCTGATCGATGATATCCGTTTTGCAGACGTTCGCAGCAAAATGCATGACGCCTTATTGGATTACATGGACAAAATTCGCGATCCGTTCCGCAGTTATCAATGGAGCCTGCGTCCGTGGCGTAAAGATGCACAGCCGCGCTGGATGGGGGCATTTCGTCCACGCCCACAAGATGGCTATTCGCCAGTAGTACGCGACTATGACACCGGCCTACCGACACAAGGGGTGAAGGTGGAAGAGAAAAAACAGAAGTTCTGACGATAATGCCCGCTGATGATCACCCGGCGGGCATTATTCAGGCTGCTTAAACCAGCGAACCGCCGGTCAGGAAGGAAAAGATAAGGAATATCAGCAAAATGCTGCACACGATGCCGATACCAAAAAGCAAGGTATGGAAAGCCAGCGTCCCGCCGCCAAAAACCAGCGCGCCGCGAATGCCCCAGCGATTTTCCTTACGCATACCGCCAACAAATGCGCAAAGTAGCGCAGCAATGGCCAGTGCGATACCGCTTTGATCGAGGATTTTATCGACATCCACGTCCTCTTTTTTCTCCACGGTGGTAATTTTTTCGCCTTTTATTCCGGCGAGAAGACCTCTTTTAATTTCAGCCGTTTTATCCGCCACGATGCTTTCAAGCGTTGGCTGTGGTGCGGAAAAAGGGCCGAATGAAAAGTGGATAATCCCCATCATTAAAGCGATGGCACCGAACAGCATGCCCAATGAACTGATTTTAGTTTGCGCTATGATACCCATCTGACCTCCTTGTAGCGGATGGCAAAAGCATATCAGGAAACGGGCGGACGAAATTCTTAAAAAAATCGCTAAAGATAGAGCGTTAGTGAAATTGCAAAGGAGCAACAATGAAAATTTCCCGCCTCGGAGAAGCGCCCGATTACCGCTTCTCGCTGGCTAATGAGCGTACTTTTCTGGCGTGGATCCGTACCGCACTAGGATTTCTGGCGGCGGGGGTTGGGCTTGACCAACTTGCGCCAGATTTCGCCACGCCCGTCATTCGCGAACTGCTGGCGTTGTTGTTGTGTCTGTTTTCCGGCGGGTTAGCGATGTATGGCTACTTGCGCTGGTTACGCAATGAAAAAGCGATGCGTCTGAAAGAGGACCTGCCCTATACCAACAGCTTATTAATCATCAGTTTAATATTGATGATCGTGGCGGTGATCGTCATGGGACTGGTGTTGTATGCCGGATAGCCGCAAAGCCAGACGCATTGCCGACCCAGGGCTGCAGCCGGAGCGTACATCACTGGCGTGGTTTCGTACCATGCTGGGCTACGGCGCGTTGATGGCGTTGGCTATCAAACACAACTGGCACCAGGCGGGCATGTTATTCTGGATTTCGATTGGCATTCTCACCATCGTGGCGCTGATCCTCTGGCACTACACCCGTAATCGCAATTTAATGGATGTCACGAATAGCGATTTTTCCCAATTTCACGTAGTCCGTGACAAATTTTTGATCTCCCTCGCGGTGTTATCTCTCGCAATACTGTTTGCTGTAACGCATATACATCAACTTATCGTATTTATTGAGAGAGTCGCATGACAGGAAGTCAGGTCATTGATGCTGAAGAGGACAGGCATAAACTGGTTGTAGAGTACAAGGATGCTCTGCAACCTGCCGATTTTTATCACAATTTCAAACAACGGGGTATCCGCTCCGTACAGCTCATTCCCCATCTTGAATTTGATGACCGGGGCGATCTGACGGCCGCTTCGGTGACAGCAGAGCTGTGGGGGAAATTTTTAATTACCCTGTTTGAGTGTTGGGTGCGGGCAGATATCAGTCGTATTTCGATTGAGCTTTTTGACGCCACCCTACAAAAATGGTGTGGCAGCGAAAACCCGCACTCGCGCCGTGACTGCCAAACGTGCGACTGGCATCGGCTGTGTCCGCACGCTCGGGAGGAGACGCCAGACAGCGTGCTATGTGCGGGCTATCAGGCGTTTTATTCTTACTCCGCACCGCATATGCGGGTGATGCGTGATCTGATAAAGCAGCATCGTTCTCCCATGGAGCTGATGACGATGCTGCGGTGATGTGCGCTTAAACGGGCTGCCCCTGATGCGACATCCGCGTCGCCAGCGGTAGCCAGCACAGCACGATCAACAATCCCATTAAGGTCATCAACAACCCCAGGCTGCCCTGACCGGTTTGCGGCAACATCGCTGATAGCGACGCCAGCACGCCGGAACCAATGTTTTGCAGACCGCCGACCAGCGCGCCTGCGGTGCCCGCCAGGAAGGGGAACGGTTCCATCGCGCCGCTGGTCGCCAGCGGAAACAGCATCCCGGCACCGAAAAAGAACAGCGCGGCGGGAACGAGCAGCGTCCAGACATTCATCACGCCAAACCAGTCGGGGATCCACATCAGCAAGCCAGCCAGCAGGCAGCAGATAACCGACTGCCACATCAACGTTGAGAAGCGTTTATTAGGACGTCCGGCAAACCATGCCCCAAAAAATGCCGCCGGAATCGGCAGAATAAACAAAATACTGACCGTCATACTGCTCAGCCCTAATACCGCGCCCATCAGCACGCCGGAGCAGGCTTCAAAGGCGGCAATCCCGGCCAGACCGCCAATCAGCATCAGCAAATAACAGTTAAAACCGCTGTTACCGAAAAGCGTTTTATAACTGGTAAGCAGGCGTGTGCGCGGTGCGTCGACCGGACGCGTTTCCGGCATCCAGCGGGCCATACTGAAGGTCACACCGGCGCAAAGTACCAACAAAAAGAGATAACAGGCGCGCCAGTTCCACATCGTATCCAGCAGACCACCGATTAGCGGTGCGAGCAACGGACTGACAAGAATCCCCATGTTTAACAAGCTGTTAGCGTGGCGCAACTGTGTCCGTTCATATAAATCACGCGGCAACGTACGCGCCATTACACCGCCAACGCCGGTGCCCATGCCCTGCATCGCGCTGGCGGCAATCAATACCGTCAAACTGGAGGTCGTGACCGCGACTAGCGTTGCCAGCATAAAAATGGACATTCCGATGAGGATCACCGGTCGGCGGCCCACGCGGTCGGAAATCGGGCCATAAAACAGCTGCGAGACACCGTAAGTCAGCAGATAAGCGCCCATTACGCTCTGCACCGCCCCTTCACGGACGTTGAGATCGCGCGCCATATCGGCAATAGCTGGAATATAAATGGTTTGCGCCATCTGACCGACGGCCACGAGTAATACCAACATCAATAACAAATTGACGTTTCTATGCCTTTTCATTATCACGGATGCTTTTATAAAAATAATTAGAATAAGTCACTACGCATTCCCATAAATGCGGGAGAGGAATCTATCACATTGATAAATGTTAGCCAGATATACGCCAGGAATGGGGAATTGTTTAGCGGCAGAATATGTAAACAAAAGCGGCAATAAATGTTGCCGGGAGGGATGGTAGGGCGGATAAGATGCATCAGCATCGCATCCGACACCAACCCGCACGCTAAATATGAAAGGGGAGCGGTTACCCGCTCCCCTTTGGTGCGACTTGAATCTGAATTACTTCAGGTATTTCAGAACAGCATCAAGCAGTTGCAGTGCTGCAACAATGAGTTTGAGGATAAGAATGGCGATATCCACCAGGCTCATACGCGTCTCCTGTGGTTCAGGAGCACTGCCAGCTGACGTACCTTTCCGCTGCCTGTTGCCAGCTGTTGTGCACGCGGTATCTCAAGGAGAAACGTTGTGCTTGTTGACATAACACAGTGTGCTCACGCGGGGTTAAGGCGCTGACGGCACCACCCGTTTCAGCCAGGACTTAGTGCGCCGGGTAACGATGCGGCCCCCACATAACACATTGCGTACAGTGATATTATAGAAGTTTACTGTATAAATAAACAGTAATATTTGGACAAAACGCAAACTATGATCGATACTCAACTATGCACTAAATACGTCAAAATTCGTGCCGAAATTGCGCGTTCTGCGCGGAACACGTATACTTTCAGTGTTGACATAATACAGTGTGCTTTGCGGTTACCAGCCGCAGGCGACTGACGAAACCTCGCTCCGGCGGGGTTTTTTGTTACCTGCAATTCAGTACAAAACGTGATCAACCCCTCAATTTTCCCTTGCTGAAAAATTTTCCATTGTCTCCCCTGTAAAGCTGTGCTTGTATAAATATTGTTAAACACAAAACCAACAAGGTCCCCAATGACTACTTCCATGTTCAACGCAAAACTACTACCAACTGCGCCATCCGCCGCAGTGGTCGTCGTGCGTGTGGTGGTGGTCGTCGGCAATGCGCCGTAGGGACTGGAACAACACACGATTCCAAAACCCCGCCGGCGCAAACCGGGCGGGGTTTTTCGTTTAAGCACCTCCCGGAAAGTCGGCCCAGAAGAAAAGGACTGGAGCATGGCAAGTTCGGGCACAACATCAACGCGTAAGCGCTTTACCGGCGCAGAATTTATCGTTCATTTCCTGGAACAGCAGGGCATTAAGATTGTGACGGGCATTCCGGGCGGTTCTATCCTGCCTGTTTACGATGCCTTAAGCCAAAGCACGCAAATCCGCCATATTCTGGCTCGCCATGAACAGGGCGCGGGGTTTATCGCTCAGGGAATGGCGCGCACCGACGGTAAACCGGCGGTCTGTATGGCCTGTAGCGGGCCGGGCGCGACTAACCTGGTGACCGCCATTGCCGATGCGCGGCTGGACTCCATCCCGTTGATTTGCATCACCGGTCAGGTTCCCGCCTCGATGATCGGCACCGACGCCTTCCAGGAAGTGGACACCTACGGCATCTCTATCCCCATCACCAAACACAACTATCTGGTCAGACATATCGAAGAACTCCCGCAGGTCATGAGCGATGCCTTTCGTATTGCGCAATCAGGCCGCCCTGGCCCGGTGTGGATAGACATTCCTAAGGATGTGCAAACGGCCGTTTTTGAGATTGAAGCACAGCCCGCTATGGCAGAAAAAGCCGCCGCACCCGCTTTTAGCGAAGAAAGCATTCGTGACGCAGCGGCAATGATTAATGCTGCCAAACGCCCGGTGCTTTATCTGGGCGGCGGTGTGATCAATGCGCCTGCGCGAGTGCGTGAACTGGCGGAGAAAGCGCAGCTGCCTACCACCATGACTTTAATGGCGCTGGGCATGTTGCCAAAAGCGCATCCGTTGTCGCTGGGTATGCTGGGGATGCACGGTGTGCGCAGCACCAACTATATCTTGCAGGAGGCGGATCTGCTGATTGTTCTCGGCGCGCGTTTTGATGACCGGGCGATTGGCAAAACCGAGCAGTTCTGTCCGAATGCGAAAATTATTCATGTCGATATCGATCGCGCAGAGCTGGGTAAAATCAAGCAGCCGCACGTAGCGATTCAGGCGGATGTTGATGACGTGCTGGCGCAGCTGATCCCGCAGGTGGAAGCGCAACCGCGTGCAGAGTGGCACCAGTTGGTAGCGGATTTGCAGCGCGAATTCCCGTGTCCAATCCCGAAAGCGTGCGATCCATTAAGCCATTACGGCCTGATCAACGCCGTTGCCGCCTGTGTCGATGACAATGCGATTATCACCACCGACGTGGGTCAGCATCAGATGTGGACCGCGCAGGCTTATCCGCTCAATCGCCCACGCCAGTGGCTGACCTCCGGTGGGCTGGGCACGATGGGCTTTGGTCTGCCTGCGGCCATTGGCGCGGCGCTGGCGAACCCGGATCGCAAAGTGTTGTGTTTCTCCGGCGACGGCAGCCTGATGATGAATATTCAGGAGATGGCGACCGCCAGTGAAAATCAGCTGGATGTCAAAATCATTCTGATGAACAACGAAGCGCTGGGGCTGGTACATCAGCAACAGAGTCTGTTCTACAAGCAGGGCGTTTTTGCCGCTACCTATCCGGGAAAAATCAACTTTATGCAGATTGCCGCCGGATTCGGCCTCGAAACCTGTGATTTGAATAACGAAGCCGATCCGCAGGCTGCATTGCAGGAAATCATCAATCGACCAGGTCCGGCGCTGATCCATGTGCGTATTGATGCCGAAGAAAAAGTATACCCGATGGTGCCGCCAGGTGCGGCGAATACTGAAATGGTGGGGGAATAAGCCATGCAAAACACAACTCATGACAACGTGATTCTCGAACTCACCGTTCGCAACCATCCGGGCGTAATGACCCACGTTTGTGGCCTTTTTGCCCGTCGCGCTTTTAACGTCGAAGGCATTCTCTGCCTGCCGATTCAGGACAGCGACAAAAGCCATATCTGGCTACTGGTCAATGACGACCAGCGTCTGGAGCAGATGATAAGCCAAATCGATAAGCTGGAGGATGTGGTGAAAGTGCAGCGTAATCAGTCCGATCCGACGATGTTTAACAAGATTGCAGTGTTTTTTCAGTAAGGAGCGACATTAAACCGCTCGGGGGAGTTACTGATGAGCGATTTTTGATAGATCCGTTCAGATATATAGGGTGAAATTGTGCCAGAGACCATCTCAGGCACAATTTATTAGCCCAGGACGTTAATTTAAGTCGCTGCACCGGTAACCTGGGGGGGACAGTTAGGGCTAAAATTTCCAGCGATGGTGTTAAATTCTGATTGCTGTATATACCAGTGGTCATGACCAGCATTCTATTAATTAATGGTTCATCGAGAGGTATATTATGGCAAGCCCTATAAACAGCGGAATAATGATGGCAAATCTCTGCCCTTCCACCTTTTTGGATAAAAATATAAATATCGCTGCTGAGCTTGATATTACAAATAATGAGAGAAAATATTCACCTGGCAGTAATTTTGCAAAATGGATGTTGCAGGAAATAAAGCGCTTAATACTAAATATCATGTCCGGTTCTCGGAGTGTTAACACCGATATTCTTGACTATTTCCACCCTATGCCAGGCACGGAAAATAATGGCAATCGTACCTGGATGGCGGCAACTGGAGAGAACGAATATACCGAAATCAAACAAACAGGTGATAAAGCCTTTAAAGTTATACAGTATGACGCCGGTGAAAAAAATACAAAAAAAACAGTAAAAGAAACATCATATTCTGGAGTGGCTGTGGCGACTATTATCAAGTCGCTGTCTGAAAAAACTGCTGCGTTAGAAACACATTCTGCTGATATGGTTTTGAGGAAAAAATTAGTTAATAGTATTGTTCTGATGAATGCGGATTGTAATTACGAAATGCCTGCAGAAATTTTGAGTAATACATATGATTTATTAAACCTGCGAATTCAAAAAGATGAGGGGCATTTACCTGTTCAGGAAAAAATTGATATTACTGAGAATTATTTACACTCTGTGACTATGGATGCTCATAGATGTATAAAAGAACAAACTAAACCAAGTGGTGCTGCAAAAATAACTTGCTGTGGTGTTGAGTTAAGTAAAGATATTCTTGAAATATTTGCAAGCAAAATTGAAATGATTGAAAAAGATCTAAGTTATAGTCAAAAGACACCTGAACAATTGGTTGCACAGGTTTGCTTTAATGATGATGAATGTGCTCGGGTAAGAGAATTATTAAAACAATCAAATGGTAATATTACGGATGATAAGATTGATGAAATAATCGCTTGCTTAGCCAGTCCTCAGGGGATTGCATGTTTTTATTATTCTTCCGCACAAGGCTATCAGACTTGCTTACAACATACATCTCAAGATGTTCGCGAGTTACTCTCAAAAAGTATTGATACTTTCATTTCACCAACAGTGGATTTAAAAAAATCAGGAAATTCTTTTTTTGGGTCTGGAAAGTATCTTAATGAAATGGATTTTACTATAAATGGGTTTAGTCAGAAGATGTATGTGATGGCGGTTAATAAAATTGAAAATGAAGTTAAACTTCAGTGTGCTCGTTATTTCACTACCGGTATGGTCGACAAAGAAAACTCCAAAATAGATAAAGTCGCTTTTACATTTTCCGCTGCCGCAACAACTGCTGATTTATGATTTTTTCTTGATGAAGCGCGTTTATCATTAAGGTGAACGCGTATTGTTAACCGTCTGTGTGTAAACAGTCTTTTTGAAAAAATGAGCGATTTTTGATAGTGAATAAGTAGTGTTAGTGATGCAATTGCATTGGGAAAATCGTTCGGAAAATAAGCTCCAGTATTATTGCATTTTTCTTAACGAACTGGCACATGGAGGTCGCTTTATGACCAATTGTGGCGCTAATATTAATGCTTTGAATAATATCAAAGTTGTATATATGAATATTGAGAAAAACCATGAGGTTATTATGGGAACTTATAGCGTAACCACCAATCCAGTTAAACAGAGTGTTCTGTTTCACCAAAAACAGCAAAATTTAAATAAGAGTATTAAGCGTGATCTTAATGTAGATTTTTCTAACATTGACGTAATGAAAAAAAGTGGTCTGATTGACAATTGCAGAACAGTACCAACAGAACCCGTGAAGGTAAGCTTTAGAGAATCATTTGTAAATATATTAACTCATCTGCTGGAAATATTGCATCTTTATCGTTATGAGGTTAATTCTAAATTCATCCCTTATTTTCATGTTACACCTGAATCTCAGGATTCGAATAATAAAATATGGATTGCTGTAACGGGTTTAGATAGTTATGTCAAAATTGAACAACTCGGTAGTGACAGTTTTAAAGAAACCCAATTGTATCGTGAATATCATAAGAAAAAAAATGGTAAAACTGAAAGTATAAAGCATGAGGAAGTCAGGGTATTTTCAGGGCCTCACGCACAAGAGTTTTTGCAGCTCTTATCACAACATGATCAACAGGAAAGAGAACAACTCTCAGAATTAACAGTTGCTGCAAATACTCTTAAGCTGGAAGTTGCTAAAAATAACTATGACATGAAATACTCTTTTGATAGGCAAATCGAATGCCGAATGATAGAGCTTTTAAGGGAACAAAAAGATTTAATTCCAGAAAAGTATTTACATCAATCATCTATAAAAAACCTTAAGCTTCGTGAGGAAGAATTTAGCTCACTCCTTGCAGATGTAGAAAGACAAGTTCTGGAGGGAAGTTCATTTGTTTTATGTTGTGGTGAAAAAATAAACGGCACTATAAGTGAATTACTTCGCAAAAAAATTACAGATTCATCACATTCCACCAAATCTCTCACTCTCTCTGAATCTCCTTCTTATGATTTTTATGAGGAAATATTCAAGAAAGCTCTTTTCACACCTGATGAATGTCATCTGGTGAGAGATTCTTTAGTGCAGGATGGTATAAAGCCAGAAAAAATAGCAAAAATTATTTCTTGTTTATCCAGTCGTACCGGGATTGGAAATTTGTTTTATGCCTGTTCACAAGCATTTCATGTTGCTAATGATAACGCTGCACTTGATGTGCGTCGCGCCGCTACGTCTGTTGGCGATACAATAGATGTTTGTCCGAGTTTTGTTGCTTTGAATGGTAGAAATTACCATCAGCATGTCGATTTCTCAGAATACGGATTCACACAAACCCTTTGCGTCTTAGGAGCAGTCGTAAATAACGCGAATGACACCTTTGATGTTGCTAATTATATCTATACCACTAAAGGCGAAAATATTATCCATAACGACGCTGAAAATGATGTCCGCAATCTAAGGAGAAATATCTCAGGCAATATTACGATTGCAACCTACAAATAATTCGCTTTTTCTCAATAACACGCACCAAACGCTTACCTCTCTGGTAAGCGTTTTGACGATAAGCTCAACATCATTAAGCCAATACATACCCCATATCCAACTTGAACAACATCGCGCTTATCGTTAAGGTATGCGCGTTTTTTATCCGCCAGGACCCAATCATGATCACCGTTGCCCTTATAGACGATCACCTCATCGTCCGCTCCGGCTTTGCGCAGTTGCTGGGGCTGGAACCTGATTTGCAAGTAGTTGCCGAGTTTGGTTCGGGGCGCGAGGCGCTGGCGGGGCTGCCGGGGCGCGGTGTGCAGGTGTGTATTTGCGATATCTCCATGCCCGATATCTCCGGTCTGGAGCTGCTAAGCCAGCTGCCGAAAGGTATGGCGACGATTATGCTCTCCGTTCACGACAGTCCGGCGCTGGTTGAGCAGGCGCTTAACGCGGGGGCGCGCGGCTTTCTCTCCAAGCGTTGTAGCCCTGACGAACTGATTGCTGCGGTGCATACGGTTGCCACAGGCGGCTGTTATCTGACGCCGGATATTGCCATTAAACTGGCATCCGGTCGCCAGGACCCGCTAACCAAACGTGAACGCCAGGTGGCGGAAAAACTGGCGCAAGGAATGGCGGTGAAAGAGATTGCCGCCGAACTGGGCTTGTCACCGAAAACGGTACACGTCCATCGCGCCAATCTGATGGAAAAACTGGGCGTCAGTAACGACGTTGAACTGGCGCACCGTATGTTTGATGGCTGGTGATGAAGACGTTGTTCTCCCGCTTAATTACCGTTATTGCCTGCTTTTTTATCTTCTCTGCCGCATGGTTTTGCCTGTGGAGCATCAGCCTGCACCTGGTTGAGCGCCCTGATATGGCGGTGCTGTTATTTCCGTTTGGTCTGCGTCTGGGGCTAATGCTGCAATGCCCGCGCGGATACTGGCCGGTGCTGCTGGGCGCGGAGTGGCTGCTGATTTACTGGCTAACGCAGGCGGTCGGGTTAACCCATTTCTCCTTATTGATGATCGGTAGTTTACTGACGTTATTGCCCGTGGCGCTGATCTCGCGCTATCGCCATCAACGTGACTGGCGCACCCTGCTGTTACAGGGGGCAGCGCTGACGGCGGCGGCGTTGTTGCAGTCGCTGCCCTGGCTTTGGCACGGCAAAGAGTCGTGGAATGCGCTGTTGCTGACTTTAACTGGCGGCCTGACGCTGGCCCCGATATGTCTGGTGTTCTGGCACTATCTCGCCAATAACACCTGGCTGCCGCTCGGGCCGTCACTGGTTTCTCAGCCAATCAACTGGCGCGGGCGGCATCTGGTCTGGTACTTGCTGCTGTTTGTTATTAGTCTCTGGCTCCAGTTGGGATTGCCGGACGAACTGTCGCGCTTTACGCCATTCTGTCTGGCGCTGCCGATTATCGCGCTGGCCTGGCACTACGGCTGGCAAGGGGCGCTGATTGCGACGTTGATGAACGCCATCGCGCTGATCGCCAGTCAAACCTGGCGCGATCATTCGGTGGATTTATTGCTCTCGCTGCTGGTGCAAAGTCTGACAGGGCTGTTACTGGGCGCAGGCATCCAGCGGTTGCGTGAACTTAACCAGTCGCTGCAAAAGGAACTAGCGCGCAATCAGCATCTGGCTGAACGTTTGTTAGAAACTGAAGAGAGCGTGCGCCGCGACGTGGCGCGTGAGCTGCACGATGATATCGGCCAGACTATCACTGCCATTCGTACTCAGGCGGGCATTGTCCAGCGGCTGGCGGCAGATAACGCCAGTGTGAAGCAGAGCGGGCAGCTCATCGAACAACTGTCGCTGGGCGTTTACGACGCGGTGCGCCGTTTGTTAGGGCGGTTACGTCCGCGCCAGTTGGATGATCTCACCCTGGAGCAGGCCATCCGCTCACTAATGCGGGAAATGGAGCTGGAAGGGCGCGGCATTGTCAGCCATCTCGAATGGCGAATCGATGAATCAGCGTTAAGCGAAAACCAGCGCGTGACGCTGTTTCGTGTCTGCCAGGAAGGGCTGAACAACATTGTGAAACATGCTGATGCCAGCGCGGTCACCCTGCAAGGCTGGCAGCAGGATGAACGGTTGATGCTGGTGATTGAAGACGATGGCAGCGGTTTGCCGCCGGGTTCCGGGCAACAAGGTTTTGGCCTCACCGGAATGCGCGAGCGCGTAACGGCGCTGGGCGGCACATTGACCATTTCCTGCCTGCATGGCACGCGTGTCAGCGTTTCTCTACCTCAACGCTATGTCTAAGGTTTGATGATGTTGCCGTTTCTGAAAGCGCCTGCCGATGCGCCATTAATGACTGATAAACATGAAATTGATGCCCGCTATCGCTACTGGCGTCGGCATATTCTGCTGACCATCTGGCTGGGTTACGCGCTGTTTTACTTCACGCGGAAAAGTTTTAACGCCGCTGTACCAGAAATCCTTGCTAATGGCGTGCTCAGCCGTAGCGATATCGGCCTGTTAGCGACCCTGTTTTACATTACCTACGGCGTGTCGAAGTTTGTCTCCGGCATTGTCAGCGACCGCTCAAATGCCCGTTATTTTATGGGGATAGGGCTTATCGCCACGGGCATCATCAACATTCTGTTTGGCTTCTCGACGTCGCTATGGGCGTTTGCCGTACTTTGGGTGCTGAACGCCTTTTTCCAGGGCTGGGGTTCACCGGTGTGTGCGCGTCTGTTAACGGCCTGGTATTCTCGTACCGAGCGCGGCGGTTGGTGGGCATTATGGAACACGGCGCATAACGTCGGCGGCGCACTCATTCCCATTGTGATGGCAGCGGCTGCACTGCATTACGGCTGGCGTGCCGGAATGATGATTGCGGGTTGTATGGCGATAGTCGTGGGGATTTTTCTCTGCTGGCGGCTGCGCGATCGCCCGCAGGCGTTAGGTTTACCTGCGGTTGGTGAATGGCGGCACGATGCGCTGGAGATTGCTCAACAACAAGAAGGGGCAGGGCTGACGCGTAAAGAGATCCTCACCAAGTATGTGTTGTTGAATCCGTATATCTGGCTGCTTTCGTTTTGCTATGTGCTGGTCTATGTGGTTCGGGCGGCGATCAACGACTGGGGCAATTTGTATATGTCCGAGACGCTGGGCGTCGATCTGGTCACGGCGAATACAGCAGTGACGATGTTTGAACTGGGCGGATTTATCGGTGCGCTGGTAGCGGGTTGGGGCTCGGACAAACTGTTTAACGGCAACCGCGGGCCGATGAATTTGATTTTCGCTGCCGGAATTTTGCTTTCAGTCGGCTCGCTGTGGCTGATGCCATTTGCCAGCTACGTGATGCAGGCAACCTGCTTCTTCACCATTGGTTTTTTTGTCTTTGGCCCGCAGATGTTAATCGGCATGGCGGCGGCAGAGTGTTCCCACAAAGAGGCGGCAGGGGCGGCGACGGGGTTTGTCGGCTTGTTTGCTTATCTGGGGGCGTCGCTTGCTGGTTGGCCGCTGGCGAAAGTGCTCGATACCTGGCACTGGAGCGGATTTTTTGTGGTTATCGCCATTGCCGCCGGGATTTCCGCACTGCTGTTACTGCCCTTTTTGAACGCCCAGACACCGCGCGAAGCGTGATGCATCTCACCTTTTCACTTCATATCCGGCAAAACTAAGAAATTTTCCAGGTTTTGCCTGGACGCTATCTCAGGCCTGATTTGCTGCTGATTTTTACAATGCCATCATTCATTAATTCTTTCCCAAAATAATTCAAGTTGCAGGAACGCAGCAAACGCGTGAGTCCCGGGAGCATAGTGAACTATGTGACCGGGAGGAATGCGTGCAGCTAAGGCACCTGCGGCTTGAAGTATGAAGGGAAATCAGGAGTAACCCATGCTGGCTTTCTTAAACCAGGTTCGCAAGCCGACCCTGGACCTTCCGCTCGAAGTGCGGCGCAAAATGTGGTTCAAACCGTTCATGCAATCCTACCTGGTGGTCTTTATCGGCTACCTGACGATGTACCTGATTCGCAAGAACTTTAACATCGCGCAGAACGACATGATCTCGACCTACGGGTTGAGCATGACGCAGCTGGGGATGATCGGCCTGGGTTTCTCCATCACTTATGGCGTGGGTAAAACGCTGGTTTCCTACTACGCCGACGGCAAAAATACCAAACAATTCCTGCCGTTCATGCTGATCCTGTCTGCCATTTGTATGCTGGGCTTCAGTGCCAGTATGGGCAGCGGCTCGGTTAGCCTGTTCCTGATGATTGCCTTCTACGCCTTAAGCGGCTTTTTCCAGAGCACCGGCGGTTCGTGCAGTTACTCCACCATCACCAAATGGACGCCGCGTCGTAAGCGCGGGACCTTCCTCGGTTTCTGGAACATTTCTCACAACCTTGGCGGTGCAGGCGCAGCTGGTGTGGCACTGTTCGGCGCAAATTACCTGTTCGATGGTCATGTCATCGGCATGTTTATTTTCCCGTCGATTATCGCGCTGATTGTCGGTTTTATCGGCCTGCGTTACGGCAGCGACTCCCCGGAATCTTATGGCCTCGGCAAAGCTGAAGAGCTGTTTGGCGAGGAGATCAGTGAAGAGGATAAAGAGACAGAATCTACCGATATGACCAAGTGGCAGATCTTTGTTGAGTATGTGCTGAAAAACAAAGTGATCTGGCTGCTGTGCTTCGCCAACATTTTCCTCTATGTGGTGCGTATTGGTATCGACCAGTGGTCAACCGTGTATGCGTTCCAGGAACTGAAACTCTCTAAAGCGGTGGCGATTCAGGGCTTTACGCTGTTTGAAGCTGGTGCGCTGGTCGGTACGCTGCTGTGGGGCTGGCTCTCTGACCTGGCGAACGGTCGCCGTGGCCTGGTGGCCTGCATCGCGCTGGCGCTGATTATCGCCACGCTCGGTGTGTATCAACATGCCAGCAATCAATATATCTATCTGGCTTCTCTCTTTGCGTTGGGTTTCCTGGTCTTTGGCCCGCAATTGTTGATTGGTGTGGCTGCTGTTGGCTTTGTACCTAAAAAAGCGATTGGCGCTGCCGATGGTATTAAAGGCACCTTCGCTTACCTGATTGGCGACAGCTTTGCCAAGTTAGGTCTGGGAATGATTGCCGATGGGACGCCGGTATTCGGCCTTACCGGCTGGGCAGGCACCTTCGCCGCACTTGATATCGCCGCGATTGGTTGTATTTGCCTGATGGCGATAGTGGCGGTGATGGAAGAACGCAAAATCCGCCGCGAGAAAAAAATTCAGCAGTTGACAGTGGCATAAACGTAACTGGTGACTTTTGCCCGGCATGACGCCGGGCTTTTTTTTATTATTCCGTGACTTCCAGCGTAGTGAAGGCAAACTTCTCGCCATCAAATAGCCCCTGACTGGTTAGTTTCAGCGCGGGGATCACTGGCAGAGAAAGAAACGCCATCTGAATAAACGGCTCATCGGGTAACGGACCGCATTCACGGGCGGCAGCTTTCAAGGCGTCAATTTGCTCCGCCAGTGACTGCGCCGTGTCGGTGCTCATCAGCCCGGCAATGGGCAACGGCAGATGACTCTGTACCTGGCCGTTACGGACCACGCACAACCCACCGCCATCCTGAATCACCTGATTGACCGCCAGCGCCATCTCTTCGGCACTGCGACCGATCACCACAATATTATGGCTGTCATGGCTGACCGTCGCAGCCAGCGCGCCTTCATTCAGACCAAAGCCGCCGAGCAAACCACAAGCCGGAGCCAGACGTTGCCCGTAACGCTCAAGTACGGCAATAAAGCACACATCATCGCGATCAAAACCATTTTCGCTGTAGACGCTGGAGTGGGAGTGCGTAATCAATTCGTTATGGATGACGTCAATGACCCGATAGCGTTTTCCGGGCGTAAATTGCAGGGCAAAGTCGCTGGCGGAAACTGGCTGGCGGGCAATGGTATTGCCATACGGGGGAGCGGATTGTGCCAGTCTCGCCGACTCTTCCGCCTGTAAGGTTTGCGCATCAATCGGCTCGCCTTTCACCAGTACCTGCTGCACCGTGACCTTACGCGCATCGCTCAACAGGACGATATCGGCCTGCTTGCCGGGTGCCAGTAAGCCGAGGTGATTCAGACCAAAATGGCGCGCCGTCGACCAGCTGGCGACGCGATATGCCACATGCAGCGGCACATTGTGTTGTTCGATCAGGCGGCGAATTAAGGCATCGATGTGTCCTTCATGGGCGATTTCCCACGGGTTACGGTCATCGGTACAGAGCATGCATTGCGGGCTGTTAAATTCGTTGATCAACGGTGCCAGCGCGTTGAGATTGCGGGCAGCGGACCCTTCGCGGATCATCAACGACATACCGAGTTGTAATTTCCGGCGTCCTTCTTCCAGCTGATAACTTTCGTGGCAGTTTTCAATACCCGCAGCAATATAGGCGTTAAGTGCTTTACCACCCAAACCCGGGCAGTGACCGTCCAGCGTCAGGTGGCGAAATGCATCCAGTTTATCGAGCAGCGCATTCTGCCCGCTAATTACGCCAGGGTAGTCCATCATTTCTGCAAGGCCGGTAACCTGCGGATGGTCCCGCTAGGCGAGCATCTGTTCAAGGGTAAAACTGGCACCATTAACATCGCAGCCTTCCAGGGCGGGTACGCAAGAGCTGACCTGTAAGTACTGGTTTTGTCTTGCCTGTTCGGCACAGCGGGCAAACCAGGCGAATCCGGCTTCGCCCATCACGTTGACGATTTCATGAGGGTCGCAAATAACGGTCGTCAGGCCACGCGGCAGGGTAGCGGTTTCAAAGGTGACCGGCGTCATCATGCTGGATTCAATATGCAGGTGAGCATCAATAAACCCTGGCACCGCCGTTGCGCCGTGGGCATCAATCCGCTGCAAAGCCGGAGCATCAGTGTATTCTGCGCCAACACCGGCAATGTAACGCCCTTTAATCACAATTGGGCCGGAAATTTCTCCGCCATTGATCAGGTCGAGAATAGAGACATTATCAATAATATAATCGGCAACAGCCTCGCCACGGGAAACGGCTAACAATTCCTGGTATTCCGCCCGGCTAATGTGATGAAATTTATGGTTAATAGAATTATTCATATTTTTCTCATTTTGATTTTATCAATTTGATTATTATTTATCATAAAGAAACGTCGCGAGATTATTAAAGAATATCCATTAATGTGCAATTGAAATGTGATAATTATCACTGAACCGTTGTTGTCATTTGTTTTACAAAAGCAAGGGATTAAATCTCCTCCAATGGACAAAAAAATGAATAATGACAATACCGATTACGTGAGTAATGAATCAGGGACGCTTTCGCGATTATTTAAACTACCTCAGCATGGGACCACCGTCCGCACAGAATTGATTGCGGGGATGACCACTTTTTTAACCATGGTGTACATCGTTTTTGTGAACCCGCAAATCCTCGGCGCGGCACAAATGGACCCGAAAGTGGTGTTTGTTACCACCTGTTTGATTGCCGGTATCGGCAGTATTGCGATGGGGATATTTGCTAACTTACCCGTGGCGCTGGCTCCAGCAATGGGGCTGAACGCCTTCTTTGCGTTCGTGGTCGTGGGGGCGATGGGTATCTCCTGGCAGACCGGGATGGGCGCGATATTCTGGGGCGCAATTGGGCTATTTTTGCTCACGCTATTTCGTATCCGGTACTGGATGATCTCCAACATTCCATTAAGTTTACGTATTGGTATCACCAGCGGAATCGGATTATTTATCGCCTTAATGGGATTAAAAAATACTGGCGTTATTGTCGCCAATAAAGACACCCTGGTGATGATTGGCGATTTAAGTTCTCACGGCGTGTTGTTAGGTATTTTAGGGTTTTTTATTATAACCGTGTTGTCATCACGTCATTTTCATGCCGCGGTGCTTGTTTCTATTGTGGTGACGTCTTGCTGTGGCTTATTTTTCGGTGATGTTCATTTTAGCGGTGTCTATTCCATTCCGCCTGATATTAGCGGCGTCATTGGTGAAGTAGATTTGAGCGGCGCGTTAACACTTGAACTCGCCGGTATCATTTTCTCCTTTATGCTGATCAACCTATTTGATTCATCAGGAACATTAATTGGTGTAACTGATAAAGCTGGCTTAATAGATAGTAACGGTCAATTCCCCAATATGAATAAGGCGCTGTATGTTGATAGCGTCAGTTCGGTGGCAGGCGCATTTATTGGTACCTCATCTGTTACTGCCTATATTGAAAGTACTTCTGGTGTGGCGGTCGGTGGTCGCACGGGGCTGACGGCTGTCGTGGTCGGCGTTATGTTCCTGTTAGTTATGTTCTTCTCACCGCTGGTGGCGATGGTTCCTCCTTACGCAACCGCCGGAGCGTTAATCTTTGTTGGCGTGCTGATGACTTCGAGCCTGGCGCGCGTTAACTGGGATGATTTTACCGAATCGGTGCCCGCATTTATTACCACGGTGATGATGCCCTTTACTTTCTCGATCACCGAAGGGATTGCACTCGGCTTTATGTCGTACTGCATCATGAAAGTGTGCACCGGGCGCTGGCGCGATCTGAACCTGTGTGTGGTGGTGGTCGCAGCTCTGTTTGCACTGAAGATTATTCTGGTGGATTAGTAACTGGCGAGGGTTTCCAGATATCATGAGTTCTGATTACGCAGGAGAACTCATGATCTGGATAATGCTCGCCACGCTGGCGGTAGTGTTTGTGGTTGGTTTTCGGGTGCTGACATCCGGGGCCAGAAAAGCGATTCGCCGTCTCAGCGATCGGCTGAATATCGATGTCGTACCCGTGGAGTCGATGGTCGATCAAATGGGAAAGTCAGCCGGTGACGAATTTTTACGTTATTTGCATCGTCCGGATGAGTCGCACCTGCAAAACGCCGCGCAGGTGTTGCTCATCTGGCAAATTGTCATTGTCGATGGTAGCGAACAGAACCTGCTGCAATGGCATCGGATTTTACAAAAAGCCCGTCTTGCCGCTCCCATTACCGATGCTCAGGTCAGGCTGGCGCTGGGTTTTCTGCGCGAAACCGAACCTGAAATGCAGGATATTAATGCTTTTCAGATGCGCTATAACGCGTTCTTTCAGCCTGCCGAGGGCGTTCACTGGTTGCATTAAAACCGCTTCGTCTTATCAGCCTACAGACCGCGCCTGACCTGTAGGGTGGATAAGGCGTTCATGCCGCATCCGGTATCGGAACTGACAGTAGGTGAACGCATTATCTACGTTCTATTTACAGCAGCACCTCCAGCCCGTGTTTTTGCACAATGCTGAGCAGTTTTAATGAAATGCCATTGGGGCGTTTAGCGCCACTTTCCCATTTTTGTACAGTTGAAACGCTGGTATTGAGATAGTGAGCGAAGACGGGCTGACTCACTTTTAATTTTTCCCGCAGTGCTTTTATCTCAACAGGTTGTAAGTCTTGCACGCTGGTCAGGCAGGCTTTGTCAAAAGTACGCATCGTTTCGGCAGAAATAGCATTGACGCTGGACAATCCAGCCGCTGCGCTGTGAATAGCCTCAAATGCAGGACTTTTAAATTTAGTTTTTGCAGTCATAGCAGATCTCTGTCAGTTCTTTAGTGTTAATCATTGCTGTTAGTTGGGCTTTCGTCAGGAAGGCATAATGCTTTGCAAGTTCACGAAACCCAGCCAGTTCCTGACTATTGATGTTCGACATATCCTGTTTTGCATATAAAAACGTGTAAAACCAATTGCTTCCCCCTTTCGCCAGAATAATTGCACGCTCACGATTTTTGTGAAGGCGCTTTTTAAAAAAGCCACCGCCAAGTGCATCAGCTTTACCTTGTTCTGTTTCTAAAATGGCCCGGCACAACTCTTCATCTGTTATTGCATGAGACCTGGCTTCCCTTGCAAACCATTTGGTTTTAAACACGCGTATATCGTTGAGGTCCTGTTATTAAAGTATATCACCAAGTGCAATACTTTATCCCTTGTTCCCAACACAATCGCGAAAATACATATCACCTTGCCCTATGATTTTTATTTCTTCGAGCAGCCTCGAGCTTTTCCCACAACACCGTAAAAGTTGCAAAAACGTTAAATGCGTCACACATTTCAATGTTAAAGTGGTCGGCTTTTCCCCTGAAACATGCCACGGGTAACACCATGAGTGAATTTATTGCCGAAAACCGCGGCGCGGATGCCATCACCCGACCGAACTGGTCAGCCGTTTTCTCGGTGGCGTTTTGCGTCGCCTGTCTGATTATCGTTGAGTTTTTGCCTGTCAGTTTGTTGACGCCAATGGCCCAGGATTTAGGCATTTCGGAAGGGGTTGCCGGGCAATCGGTGACCGTGACCGCCTTTGTGGCAATGTTTGCCAGTTTGTTTATTACCCAGACAATTCAGGCCACTGACCGCCGCTACGTTGTTATTTTGTTTGCCGTTTTGCTGACGCTCTCCTGTTTGCTGGTTTCCTTTGCCAACTCATTCAGTTTGCTTTTAATCGGTCGTGCCTGTCTGGGGTTGGCGCTGGGCGGGTTTTGGGCGATGTCGGCGTCGCTGACCATGCGTCTGGTACCGCCGCGTACGGTGCCGAAGGCGCTGTCGGTGATCTTCGGCGCGGTTTCTATTGCGCTGGTGATTGCCGCACCGTTGGGCAGTTTTTTAGGCGAGCTTATCGGTTGGCGCAATGTCTTTAATGCGGCGGCGGTGATGGGCGTGCTGTGTATTTTCTGGATTATCAAATCATTGCCTTCGCTGCCAGGCGAACCCTCGCATCAGAAACAAAATACTTTCCGCTTATTACAACGTCCGGGTGTGATGGCAGGGATGCTCGCCATCTTCATGTCTTTCGCCGGGCAGTTTGCTTTCTTCACGTATATTCGCCCGGTGTATATGAACCTGGCGGGATTCGGCGTGGATGGCTTAACGCTGGTGCTGTTGAGTTTTGGTATCGCCAGCTTTATTGGTACGTCGCTTTCGTCGTTCATTCTTAAACGTTCGGTAAAACTGGCCTTAGCAGGCGCGCCATTAATACTGGCTGTGAGTGCGTTGGTGCTGACGTTGTGGGGAAGCGATAAAATCGTTGCTACCGGCGTGGCGATTATCTGGGGGCTAACTTTTGCATTGGTTCCTGTCGGCTGGTCAACGTGGATCACCCGCTCACTGGCCGATCAGGCAGAAAAAGCCGGGTCTATTCAGGTGGCGGTTATTCAGCTTGCTAATACCTGTGGCGCGGCAATCGGCGGTTATGCGCTGGATAATATTGGTCTGACTTCGCCGTTGATGTTGTCTGGCACATTGATGTTGCTGACGGCGTTATTGGTCACCGCAAAGGTGAAAATGAAGTAACGTATTTACAGGAGGGGTTACTGCTCTGGCGGGAAGCTCTCCTGTTCTTCCTCCTGATAATCCTTGATCAGGTATTGTTCTTATCTTGTTGTTATTTCCATTATTCCGCCTGTATTCATCATTTGCTAATCATGAATCATCATTTTCCCTCATGTTAAAGAAAGGTCATTTAATCTGAACGCATAGCGACAGGGATGACAAATGGCAGGGAAAGTGCATGGGAATGGCGATCGTCGGGGCGATAACACCATATGTGGATTGGGGGATCGTTTACGTCGTCTGACCGCCGGTATTTGCCTGATAACACAAACTATTTTCCCTGTTATGGCTGCTGCCCCTACGCATATTAATCCTGCGCACTCGGATACTGCCGCGTCACTGATCCTGCCGAAAGTTAAAACTATTCCATATACCCTGGGTGCGTTGGAATCGCCACCAACGGTCGCGGCACGCTTTGGTATCACCGTTGATGAATTACGTCGCCTGAATCAGTTCCGTACCTTTGCGCGGGGCTTTGACAATGTGCGTCAGGGCGATGAAATAGATGTGCCCCTCATTAACAGTAACAGCCCTGAAGCGCGCAACCTGAAAGCAATGCAGATGGAGCGCGATGGCAAAGATCCGCAAATGCAGGTCGCGGAAGTGGCGCAGCAAAGCGGAACACTTTTAGCGCGCGATATGGACAGCGAACAGGCTGCAAGTATGGCGCGTGGCTGGGTGGCTTCTTCTGCCTCTGCGCAGGCAACGGACTGGCTCAGCCGTTGGGGAACTGCCCGGGTATCTCTTGGTGTGGATGAAGATTTCAGCCTTAAAAGCTCGTCATTTGAATTTCTCCATCCCTGGTACGAAACGCCGGATAACCTGGTCTTCAGCCAGCACACACTTCACCGTACGGATGATCGCACTCAAACCAACCACGGTATCGGCTGGCGTTATTTCACATCGAGCTGGATGTCTGGCGTCAATATGTTTATCGATCATGACCTGACCCGCTATCACACCCGAACCGGGATGGGCGTTGAATACTGGCGCGATTACCTGAAACTGAGCGGCAACGGTTATCTGCGCCTCAGTAACTGGCGTAGTGCACCGGAACTCGACAATGACTATGAAGCACGTCCGGCGAACGGGTGGGATCTTCGCGCCGAAGGCTGGTTACCGGCCTGGCCGCAGCTGGGCGGCAAGCTGGTCTATGAACAATATTATGGCGATGAAGTGGCGCTGTTTGGTAAAGACGAGCGACAAAATGATCCTCACGCGATTACCGCAGGTTTGAGTTACACCCCCGTTCCCCTGATCTCCTTTAGTGCCGAGCAACGGCAGGGCAAACAGGGAGAAAACGACACCCGAATTGGTATGGAGTTGACGTTGCAACCCGGTCATTCACTGCAAAAACAGCTCGATCCGGCTGAAGTTGCAGCACGACGCAGCCTTGTGGGCAGTCGCTATGACCTGGTCGATCGTAATAACAATATTGTCCTCGAATATCGCAAGAAAGAGCTGGTGCGGCTGACGCTGACCGATCCGTTGAAAGGCAAGCCGGGTGAGGTTAAATCGCTGGTTTCTTCCTTGCAAACCAAATATGCGCTGAAAGGTTATGACATTGAAGCCGCCTCCCTGCAATCAGCGGGCGGAAAAGTAGCTGTTTCCGGCAAGGATATTCAGGTCACCATTCCTCCCTACCGATTCACGGCAATGCCTGAAACCGACAACACTTACCCGATAGCGGTTACAGCGGAAGATTCGAAAGGAAATTTCTCCCGGCGTGAAGAAAGTATGGTGGTCGTGGAAAAACCCACACTAAGCCTCGCCGATTCAACGCTTTCTGTCGATCTGCAAATCCTGCTTGCTGATGGAAAATCAACCTCAACGCTGACCTATACCGCGCGAGATTCCAGCGGCAAGCCGATCCCCGGTATGACGTTAAAAACACAGGCAAAAGGTTTGCAGGATTTCGCCTTAAGCGAATGGAAAGACAACGGTAACGGAACCTATACCCAAATAGTTACCGCCGGGAAGACGTCTGGCGCGTTATCGCTGATGCCGCAATTTAACGGCGACAATGTTGCTAAGACGCCGGCGCTGATTGCTATCGTGGCGAATACAGCATCCCGCGCTGACTCCACGATTGAGACAGACCAGGATAATTACGTCGCGGGTAAGCCGATAGTCGTTAAAGTGACCCTGAGAGATGATAACGGCAACGGGGTTACCGGAAGAAAAGAACTTCTTAAACAAGCCGTTAAAGTAGACAACACGAAGGCTGATGCCGTTAGTGCCTGGACGGAAGAAAGTGAGGGAATTTATAAAGCAAGCTATACGGCCCATCTTATTGGCGACAAATTAACGGCCCAGCTGACGATGCCCGGCTGGAAAACCAAACATTCGGATGCGTTCAGTATTGCGGGTGATAAAGATACCGCCAAAATCGCTGCGATGCAGATCACCGCGAATAACGCAGTTGCCAGACGCGATCACAATACCGTCGCTGTGACGGTCAGGGATGTGCATCAAAATTTACTGCAGGGACAAAATGTTACCTTTACGGTCGTGAATGGTGCGGCGGTTTTTGCCGATCCAAATGGCGGTATTGTGACGACAGATAAAGACGGGATTGCCAGCATTAACCTTGCCAGTGACCAGGCGGTAAACAGTCTTATCAAGGCCGAGATCAATGGCAGTAGTCAGTCTGTGGAAGTGAGCTTTATCACTGGCGATATCTCGCAGCTGACCTCCACCATCAAAACGGACGATGTGACATACACCGCGGGTGGCCAGATAAAAGTGTCCGTCACCCTTATGGATGAGCAGAAAAACCTGGTGAAAGGGATGGCTTCGCTGCTGGCGGGTAGCGGTGTGGTCGAGGTGAGCGGTACAGATAAAAATGAAACGGGTAACTGGAGCGAAGAGTCTGACGGCGTTTACACCACCACCCGAACCGCGAAGATTGCTGGCGATCGCCATTACGCCACGCTGAAACTATCGACATGGAGTAGCGCGCAGCAATCCGATGCGTATGCCATCCGCGAAAGCGGAGCTGTGCTGGCTTATTCCTCCATCGTTACCGACAAAACGGCCTACACCGCGGGCGGTGCGATAAAAGTTACGGTGACACTCAAGGATAGCTATGAAAACCTGGTCGGGGGGCAACGATACGCTATCAACCAGGCTATCCAGCTGCCAAATACAAAAGCGGAAAGCATCGCCTGGAATGAAGATCAAAAAGGAATTTATACCGCAACGTATACCGCATTACTCCCTGGCACCGGTTTAAAAGCACAGCTACAGATGTCCGGCTGGGCGAGCGCTTTGACTTCAAATGATTACAGTATTAGTGGCGATGCCGCCAGCGCACAAATTGTCGCGATGCAAGTGACAACGGGTAACCCGGATGTGCTGGCGAATGGCAGCGATCGACATACGGTGAATGTCCGGGTGGAAGATCAGTTTGGCAATGTGCTGCCGGAGCAGACCGTCACCTTTACGGTGACGAAGGGGGCGGCTGTATTTGCCAATGCAGGGCAGAGCGCAGATATCAGGACGGATGCGCATGGCATGGCAGAGGTTGATCTGAGCAGTACCGTAGCGGATGCCAGCACTGTTGAGGCTAAGGTTAATCAAAGCAGCGATAGTAAAACGGTGAACTTTGTTGCTGATGTTAGCACGGCGCAGGTCGCGGAGCTGGTGGTCATTAAGGATGGTTCAGAGGCGGACGGTTCGACGGCGAACACGCTGCGGGTGAAGGTCACCGATGCGTTCGGTAATACGCTTGCCGGGCAGACGGTCAGCGTGTTGGCAGGCAACGGTGCCACGACTGCTCCGACAGTCACTACGCAGCCGGATGGCACGGTGGAGATCTCTGTCACCAGCCAGACGGCGGGCACCAGTGCGGTCACTGCCAGCATCAACACCAGCAGCCAGAGCCGGGATGTGACATTTATCGCAGATGTCGGGACGGCGAAGATCGCTGATCTGGTGGTCATTAAGGATGGTTCAGAGGCGGACGGTTCGACGGCGAACACGCTGCGGGTGAGGGTGACGGATGCGTTCGGGAACACGCTAGCCGGGCAGACGGTCAGCGTGTTGGCGGACAACGGCGCAACGACAGCCCCAACGGTCATCACAGAGCCGGACGGGACGTTGGAGATCTCAGTCACCAGCCAGACGGCGGGAGTCAGTGCAGTCACTGCAACCATCAACAGCAGTACTCAGAGTCAGAACGTGACATTTATCGCCGATGTCAGGACGGCGAAGATCGCGGATCTGGTGGTCATTAAGGATGGTTCAGAGGCGGACGGTTCGACGGCGAACACGCTGCGGGCGAGGGTCACCGATGCGTTCGGTAATGCACTTGCCGGACAGACGGTCAGCGTGTTGGCGGACAACGGCGCAACGGTTGCTTCGACCGTCACCACAGAGCCGGACGGCACGGTGGAGATCAGTGTCACCAGCCAGACGGCGGGAGTCAGTGCAGTCACTGCCAGTATCAACAACAGCACCCTGAGCCGGGACGTGACGTTTATTGCGGATGTCAGGACGGCGCAGATCGCGGACCTGGTGGTCATTAAGGACGGCTCAGTGGCAGACGGTGCAATGGCGAATATGCTGCGGGCGAGGGTCACCGATGCGTTCGGTAATGCGCTTGCCGGACAGACGGTCAGCGTGATGGCAGGCAACGGTGCCACGACTGCTCCGACGGTCACCACGCAGCCGGACGGCACGGTGGAGATCAGTGTCACCAGTCAGACCGCCGGAATCAGTGCGGTCACCGCCAGCATCAACAACAGCAGCCAGAGCCGGAACGTGACGTTTATTGCCGATGTCAGCACGGCGAAGATCGCGGACCTGGTGGTCATTAAGGACGACTCAGTGGCAGACGGCGCAATGGCGAATACGCTGCAGGTGAAGGTGACCGATGCGTTCGGGAATACACTTGCCGGGCAGACGGTCAGCGTGACGGCAGGCAACGGCGCAACGGTTGCTCCGGTGGTCACCACGCAGCCGGACGGCACGGTGGAAATCAGTGTCACCAGCCAGACGGCGGGAGTCAGTGCAGTCACTGCAACCATCAACAGCAGTACTCAGAGTCAGAACGTGACATTTATCGCCGATGTCAAGACGGCGAAGATCGCGGATCTGGTGGTCATTAAGGACGACTCAGTGGCAGACGGTGCAATGGCGAACACGCTGCGGGTGAAGGTCACCGATGCGTTCGGTAATGCGCTTGCCGGACAGACGGTCAGCGTGTTGGCAGGCAACGGTGCCACGACTGCTCCGACGGTCACCACGCAGCCGGACGGCACGGTGGAGATCTCTGTCACCAGCCAGACGGCAGGCACCAGTGCGGTCACTGCCAGCATCAACAGCAGCAGCCTGAGCCAGAATGTCACCTTTGTACCTGGTGATGCATCGCAGCTCACTTCAACCGTTGAAACAAATAAGTCGAACTATACGGTTGGAGAGACAATCACCATCACGGTAACGCTCCGGGATGCGTTCGATAATCTGGTAACCGGTGCAGCTTCACAGTTAGCCGCTGATGGTGTGCTGACGGTGGCTGGCACTGACCCGTCAGAAACGGGAAGCTGGGTTGAATCAGGTGGCGTGTATACCACAACCCGAATGGCGACGATTGCCAGTACCAATCAGCACGCCAACCTGCAATTGCAGACGTGGAGTGATGGCGTAACGTCAGATCGCTATGACATACAGTCCGGTTCTCCGGCGCAAGCCACATCAACTATCGCTACGGATAAAAACGCCTACACCGCTGGTGACACTATAACCGTCGCTGTGACGCTGAAAGACGCGCACGGTAACCTGGTTGAAGGGGGCGAGTCCTTATTGTCTGGTGATAACGTAACAGTAGAAGGAGCCGTACGTTCAGGAGGATGGTCTGAAACTGCCGGTGTTTATACTGCTACATGGTCGGCGCAAATGGCGGGAGACTCTCACCACGCGACGCTGAAGTTGTCTGAATGGGGCAGCAGTAAACAATCAGAGAGTTATTCCATCCACAGCGGTGCTCCGGTGCAGGCAAATTCTGCTATCAGGACAGATAAATTGGCATATATCGCTGGGGAGCCATTAACCGTCACAATAACGTTGCGGGATGAGTTTGATAACCCTGCTTTAGGGCTGACATCAGAAGTCATCGAGTCTTATATCGATAATTTCGCGGTAGGTGGCGCAACTCCCGATTCTCTGCAGTGGGTCGAGCAGAATAATGGTGAATATACCATTGTCTGGACAGCATGGGTTGCCGAGGAAAATCTGGTTGCCAGTCTGAAATTAAAAACATGGGGAACGGAGATTAAGTCCTCATTATACGGGATACAACCAGGTGCGGCGGCAAAATCTCAATCCACGATAGTCACGGACAAAACGAAATATATCGCTGGGGATAGCATAACGGTGACCGTTGTTCTTAAAGATGCCCAGGGTAACTTTATTACTGATGGTGTCGTTCAGCTTAATGAGGAAAACGTACAAGTCAGGAACGCTGATTCTATTCAAGGCAATAATTGGATATACAATGGCAATGGGCAATATCAAAGACAGTATATGGCACATTTTGCGGAAGCGAATTTGAATGCGCAACTGAAGATGGCGGGTTGGGTCGATGCCAATTATTCAAAAAGCTACACTATTAACAGAGGTGAAGTAAGTAAGTTTCGTTCACAGCTTCGTATACACGAAGTTTTAGTGGTAGCTGGGGCGGATATACCTGTCAGTGTTTTATTATCTGATGAATTTGGTAATCCTGTGAATGACGGTCTGGATTTGCTGACAGATGATGCAGTGTACTTACAAAATGTGGAAAAGAAACATTGGTCCAGTTGGACATTTGTAGGTGATGGCAGATATGAGCGTACCTATATGGCCTACAAAGAAGGAGAAAACTTAAACTCATATCTACATATTAATGGTTGGTATGTAGACGGGCAACCGTCTTATACCATCCTTCCTTTTGTGGAAGTCGAGTCGCTGAGTGTTAATGGTGCAAAATTCAGGGCGGCAGATGGTTTTCCAAAAACAGGGTTTGATGGTGCTAAATTTACACTGATATTAACCCACAATATGAAAAACACGGATTATAATTGGACCAGCGGTATACAGGGTATTCAGGTCGATAGTAATGGTATGGTGACTTTAGAATATATTCTAAAGAACGAAATTACTATTACAGGAACGCCGAAAAGCAATAAAGGGAATAAAGTCACATATAGATTCTCACTGCAGAAATGGTTTTTACCCCAAGGGGATTTTCAGGAAGCATGGAGTGTAATTAATTCATATTGTAGTGATAGGGGCTATAGATTACCGTCTAGTACGGATATAGTGGGGAGTGCAACTAGCGGTGCTGTCCCGCGAAAAGTAGGTTCGTTATGGGGTGAATATGGTAATCTGACTTCTTATGACGGAATATTTCGCTCTGAACATTATTGGCTCGACAGCGGTATGATATTTTATCCAGGAGATGGTCATCTCTCGATAGCGTCACGTTCATCCGCATTGTGTTTGCAAGAGTTCTGATGTTACTTATATTTTTGCCCTGCATATGCAGGGCAATTTATCTTAGTTCTTACGCAGAAGTACGCATCACACCGATAGTATTAAATTCATTTTTTACACTGAGCAAACGGGGGTCATGAAGCAAAACATTTGACCATAAATCATTGTCTTTAATTAATTGTTGCCAGCGCTTTTCATATTCTTTTTTACCATACACAGTGTAAATCAACGGCAAAATAACACCATTGATTTTGTTGGTGTTAATATTTGCCAGTAACTTCATAATGTCATTTTTTATAGATGCGCCATAGATCAGAAATTTCGTATAAAGCGAGTTAACACAGGTGTAATCAAGACCATGTTCAGGCTCAAGTTTAAGCAATAAACTTTTGGCTTTGTCATTATGTCCTTTCAGTGCCATGAACATAGCCAGAATAGAGGTAATAATTGGATTATTACAGGTGTTTTGACTGTTAAGATTTAATGCAAAAGATATCGCGTTATCGAGGGGGGATGTGTAATAAAGTATAATTAATTTAAGAATGCTTATACCCATTTTATTGGGTTCAAGAGCAATACTTTTTTCTATTAGATTAAATGCTCTTGCAAGGTCACCGTTCAAAAAACATAGCAGAGACTGATAATAATAAACGTCTGGCGAATTAGGTTTGAGTAAATGTGCTTGCTTAAATAGCACATTAGACACTGAATGTTCATCTTTTAGCCCACTGATTAAACCCAGTAAACCCAATGCCTGAGAATTTGAAGGGTTAATTTCAAGAGCCTTTTCAATGGAGGTTACTGCCGTAGTTATTGCTTGTTTTTGTTCACTGAGTCCAAGGAGGGCTAATGATATATGGCATTCCGCCAGGCAACAGTAGGGCAAGGTATTTTGCGGTTGCGTACTCACACAATCTCTAAATATTACTAATGCTCGTTTCAAACTCTCTGGTGTATAACGATACATTTCCATTCTGCCATTCATATACATAACAGCAGAATCCAGAGATGGCATTTGTTGTGTATTAATAGATTTAAAATTAATATTGGGTATTTTTCAATAAGAATATTAATTACTTGTGATAATAATACGGAAAGAGGATTGTCGGGGTTGAAATCAATACTTTGATGATCAATCAATTTATGTGTTCTGGCATGAATTAACTCAATAAATAAACGCCAGTTTTTACCATAGTGAACGACCTGACCCATAATATAATATTCTGGACCTGTTTTATTGATAAACTGATGGATAGTGGAGAAATCACTGGCCTCATTTGTTACCGAAGCGGGTAAAATATCTAAACCACAAAAAGCATATTTAGAAAGGCCCTGGACAAGTTCGTAATGGAGTTTTAGAACATTGATCGAACCTTCAGTACGAAAGGGAAAAACGGCAAGAGTGGTGGTCGACTTTACCGGTTCATTATCGGTCACAATCACAATAGGTACAGTAAAACGGTATCCACGACCATAGACCGTTTCGATATACTTACACTGTTTATTCTCATGCAAAAGTTTGCGCAATGCATAAATACATCGTGTTAGAGATTCATCACTGGCAACACTCGCGCTCCAGACCTTATCGATAATCTCTTCTTTGCTAACAATTTCACCGTCAGCATTAAGCAATAGAATAATAACGCCAAGTTCTTTCGGGGGAATATGATATTCTTTGTTTTTGAATAATAATATTCCATTGTTTTTTAATACAAAGTCGCCAAATATATATTGTTGTGTGTTATTTTTTCCATGTTGCAGTTGCATAGAACGCTCCTTCCGTTTTCTCTATTCATAGTATTAATTTGATCAATATAAAATAAAGTATTGGCAGAATTGCTCTATCAAAAAACGCTCATTTTGTAAGATTGTGATGAAGAAATGAATGAAAGCTGATGCTTAATAATATGAAACACTGGTCCCATTTTTCGGGACCAGATAGTGGGCGATAATTGTGGGTGTTACTTAATCAGAAACGTAAATAATCTTTTGCTGAATCAAACAACGCAGTAATGGTTGAAGATAATAATTTGATAATTGTATCGTAGGTGGAGTTGGCTGTACTGTATTTAGTCGTGATAACCTGCACGTCGGTTTTCATGTTTTCTGCCTGGCTGTTATAACCCGCAAGCCATGCCTGGTATTCAGCCGTGCTTATTTCGTAGCCGGTGAATTCTTTAGATATATTTTTTTCCTTCCCTTTATCGTCCCTGTGTACCATTGAGTCTGAAGACTGACTCATACTGTCAATAATCTGAGGGTTGGGAATAATAACATACAGACCGCTACCTTGCGGTTCAACTTCGACTATAGGAGAAGGTGTGCGGTGTTTGGGATCGGGTGGAATTACCGGAAGACCTAAAGCGGCGCACCATTTTTCTGCTTCTTCCAGTGGAACACCAATTTTGTCAGCAGGTGCCGGAGGGTATAAAACATACTCTGGATTGTAGTGATAATGAAAGTCACCATTAGGATATTTATCGATATAATAAAAATGCATCAAGGCCTTTTGAAATGCATTGACATCAAAAACTATCGCATCGCCTTTTTTATTAGAGTGAGTCCACTTTCCCATATTGCTTTGGATATGTTCACTGAAGTCCTGCCAGTATGCGCTCATTATCTCAACGCTATTTGCATAGATTTCGAGGTAGTCGCTACCGAGCACACTCATCAAATCAGCAATATCACTGCATATATATTTATCACTTTTAAATTCGTTTGAACTACTGGCCGTTAAAGTACTGCTGGTTGCTGAACTTCTCATTTCAGGCGCAGAACTATCTAAAGAAGCGATAGCGTGAGTTAAGGTTCCTTTGGTCGTTGCCATTGCAATTGACCCGGTTGTGTTGTGAGCAACGTTAGCCAGGGTTTTTCTCACAGAGTTATGCAAGGTCAATATTTTAGCGGGATCCTTTAATTTTCCGTCAATAGTATTAACATTTTCTGTAAGCTGCAGAACGTTTTTTATCAGCGAATAACTTTCGTGTAAGAGCGCAGATCCCTTCTCTGACAGGTTCTCAGTTGGGAAATTTCTGAGCATGTTTTTAACGAAGTTGAGTTGTATGTCATGCTGGCATTTCCAGTCTTCATTTCGCGGGCTACGTTCACTGACTAAAGTTGATAGTTTTTCAACATCTTTCTTGAGCATAGTGCCAATATTATTATCCTTACTGGCGCTGTTATGCAAATTACTCTCGCTTTTGCTGTTTCCCAATTGATGAGGCTCCTCACTTTGCGAGGATGCCTCTTTAAGAGGAATGTTTGCATTCTGCTGACGTAGAATATCTATATTTAAATTATTATCTTTATTAATCATGTGTCATTCCTCCTTAAATATAAGGAACTATTATTGCAATAATTTATGAGCGAATGCCTTGAACGATAGCACTATCAGTATCAATAATGGTTTGTATTATTTGCTGTAATAAATTGAGTGCCTGATCTCTTCCTTGAACATCACGATTAATTTGATCCAGATAGCTACTCATAACTGAATGCATAACATTTTTAGCTTGCTCAGCCAAGTCTTTTTCTGCACGAGTATGTTCTGCTGCCACTGTTCCGCCGTATTGAGATAGATTTGCAATAGACTGAAATAGATTATTGGTATGAGAAATAGAACTGGTAATACCATATCTTAGATTGTGACTATTAATTTTTTCTTTGTCTTTAATTTTATTAGTGATACTTTCTTTTTCTTTTTGTAACTTACTTGATTGCTCTTGTTTGTCATTATCCTCAATATTCTTGTTATTTGATAAATCTTTTTGTTGATTTTCTATTTCGGCAAGTCTGGCTTTCGCATTTGCCATATCTTCTTTTGATTTTATCCGAGTTTGGCTATCTGGTTTGTCTGTATTTTGTTCCTGGTTTTCTGCGATATCATCTATCTTCCCCGCGGGCTTCGCAAGTTCTGCACCTGCCATAAATACAGCTCCCGTAACATTAATAGCTGAGCCTGCTAATGAACCTGCAAAATTTGCCCAAGAAGCATTTTTTGTTTCGTCACTCTGAAGCTTGACAAGCTGTTCAAAAACGATACTCATACTAGCATCAGCCTTAGCAGAGGCATTGTACATTGATGTAAAGACTCTTAGAAAGGCCTCCATAATGTTCTGTTGTCTCATCGTCAAATTATCTAACATATCGAGAATATTAAATGTTATGGTTTTCTCTATTGACTCGGTAGACTGACAGGATGATTTTGTTGCTATGGCAGAATTTTGATTTATATTATGTAGTGTATTCTTAGCATAATTAAGACCATCTAGTACCTTACATTGTAATTCAGGAGAGAGAGCACGGACAGACTCTATCAGACTAATAAATTTAGTATTTGTATCAACTTTAATATAATTTGGCGCAAAACTTTGCAGTATTTTTTTAGCTTGTGATACTCTTGTTTCATAAACAGGTTGTTCATCGAATGTTGTTTTATCGAGATTCTTATTATGAGCTGTATTGTTTATATTGCTAATATTATTGGTCATTTTTGAATCCTCTTATACGATAGAATGAGAAGCAAATTTCAAAGCTTCAGTTCGGTGTTGTAATACACGCACCATCTGAGCTACCTCTTGTTCGACGGTTTTATCTATCCTTTGCATCACTGTAAGCATTTGTTCGCGCGTTTTTGATAGATTGCTTATATCTTGTTGTAGAATTTCGATATCTGCAGACTTACTGGCAGCGTATTGATTCATGCTCGATGTAATTATTGTACAAACGCCCGAGGCAATTTTTTCAAGAAGAATAGTTATTTTTGCAAATATCATTATAAATTGTGATGATGCTTTTATTTTGTCACCGAGAAAATTTAATGCTGACATGATTTTTTTTGATACTGACTTGATCATAGATTCCACGGTGGATTTTATACTGTCAGTTATTTCTTTTGTGATTTCTTCGGCGGCAGTTTTTGAGAGTGCCTTTACAAGTTCACTTATTGCTACTGAACAAATTAATGTTGCACCAATCATTAATGTTACCATAACAATAGAAGCGGCTGCAGATGAGTAAATATCTTGTACTAAATCAATAGTCGTTTGTTGGACACCCAAGGCGTCCAGAAGAGCGCAGATTGCGAGTAGTGTGGGGTCATATTTAGAAATAATACCCGCAAGACCTTCAGTTAGTTTTCCCAAAATCCAACCGGTAGCCGTGGTACCCAGAGTGATTTGACAAATAATATCAACACCTAATACTACTGCCCCCGCGATTCCTCCAATTAGTGCCAGCGCTCCAGCAAAGCTTGCCCCAGCACTTGGAACTGCTGCGACAATACCAATCACAATTAAGGCTGCACTTACGGCAAAGGTAACTACAGTAACGACCTCATTAATAATGTTTAAAACTTTTGTCCATGTAGTATAGCTGCGTGCTGTTTTATTGAGTTTATTTTCCCTGACATGGTTAATCTCTTTCATTACCTCAGACTGATTTTTAATAGATTCGCAATTGGTATCGCCAATAACTTCCATTACTGAAGTAATCAAAAGGATAAATGTGGCTGTCGCGTTTCTGTTTTTCTGGTTTTCCTGGGTCAGGCAAATATTGGTGGTGAAGTTATTAATCTGTTCTTGCTGTTGAATTTCATCAAAAATCTCCATACTTTGGCCGATCGCAGCATCAGCATCCATAATGGCTGTATTTAACGATTTCTCAGCTAACGATTTTTTTTGTAATGACAGCGTGAGTATTTTTTCAGCCGCATTTTTTTGCGTCAGTACTTTATTATATTGCGGATCGCCAGGTTGCAGTTGCGACAGCTCTTGATTCAATGTATTGACTTTTTTCTCCAGCGATTGCACCTTTTTATCGACCGTATTGTAATTATTATTGGCCTGATGCATGATGTCGTCGGCTTTTTGCGCGGAATCTAATGACGAGGAGTAAGCGTCACTTAATTCACGAAACTTATTATGCGCCATTTCGTGTCGAAGCAGGGTGCTGTCAAGGTTATTATGCAAACGTGTTGTAATATCCTGATCGGCAATGCCTGTTAGATTACCCAAAATCATCGTCAGGCGGGCATCGTTCGTCTTTGCTGTAGTGGCGTTGTCGGAATCTGAAACCTGCATTTCAGGTGGAGCAAGCATAGGTTTGTTTTCAAGACGAGCGCGAATATCGTTATCAAGGGACTTCGGGTTTTTATTAAGCCGCATGGGATCAACTTGCGTTTTGTTGCTGTCCTGCAGTCTTTTTTCCGCATCGCTATACTGTGTGCGCAATGTTTCGCTGATTTGTTCAAACGTGATCGTTTGTCCCGTAATTGGTGCCGACATAATTCACCTCCTTTTTAAGCTATCATCGGGTGTAATTAATTCTTTTTTATTTAACTCATGGCAGATGTTTATTCCCATCTAAAATGGCATCAACGGGAAAGTAAGTAATGTGTTTATTGTTATTCTTCTCATTTATTTTATCGCCATGGTTATTTTTTAAATCAACCGGGGCTTCCTCATGATATTTCCTGATTAACTCTTCAGGCGTAAAAGAAGACTTTTTTCCGTTTATGTTCATTTTGCCGACTCACTCTGTTTGAACTTCTTCTTCGGTATTTGCTGTCAAGAGTTCAAGATAAGCAGTAGCCATCTCTTTAACTTTTTCATTTTGGCTGTAGGTTACGACTGTATTAAATAACTCCGTGGCCATTTTAGTGTTTTTTAAGCCCATCTGGCATTGGCCCATATAATAAACTAAAGAGAAATCGTTATCGGGAGATAGCATTAAACAGATATGATACATGTCGAATGCCTTTTGATAATCTTTCTTCAACTGACAGACGGCGGCATATCCTTTTAAATAGTTATAATTTTGGAAATCATAAATACAGAGAAATTTAAAAAAGAGCTCAGCTTCGTCAAGTCTTCCTTTTTCATAAAAGTTATAAGCGTAAGCATAAACGCCTTCAAGGGTATCCGGAGTAATGCCATGCAGCTCTGCAAGTGTTGCTCCCATACCTAATGCACGTTCGAACTTACTGGCAATTTCTTTATTTTCTTCTAAATCCAGATTTGCGCTTTCCATCTCTACTCTCTCCTTTCGAACATTCTTTGTTCAGACTTCACCATTTTTTAGAGGGGGGTGATATCAAAATTCGCTCATTTTTATGCCCATCCGTTGGGCTTCCTTTTCTGCATTAAAAACAAGTATTGTTTCAATGAGATAAGATTTTCTATGTGATGAAATGAAAACAATGTAGAGGGAAATTTATCCACAATCCTGATGAACGGGTTCAATTTTGATTGGAATTTGAAAAAGCAGGTGATTTACTGATGTGCGAGCGTACGTCAGCGGCTGCTGGCCTGAGCGCGGAGGTGTGCGAAATTCACATATCCGGGCATTCCACCTTACCCAGCGCTTCCCAGTAGTTATTCTGATTATTACGCTCCATCGCCACAATAGCTTCGCGGATATGTTGTTTGTTACTCTCATCAGACAACATTAATTTTTCCCACGCTTCGTCTGATAATGACGCCTGTGGCGTGCAAATTTTACGTAAATCTTGCAATACCGTAGTTTTCTCTTTTGCCGACTGTAGCGAACTGAATGGCGACTCGGCCTGAGAAATGGCTGGAAAAGTCAGGAATACGGTAATCATGAGTAGCATCGTTAGCTTCATAGTTGCAACCTTCTGCAAATGTGCATCGAATGAAGCATAAGTGTAGTTTGCTTTTGCCGCTCTCATCATGCTGTACGAAAGGTGTTTGCGTGGTCAGTAAGAAGTGCCAGTTTTATATACCTTTTTCTTCTATTCGATAGCTTTTCGTTTTTTAAATCGTAGTGATCTTGCCATTATAGTCAGTTAACGATTAAAAAAAGGATAAAAAAGTGAAACTGACAACACATCATCTACGGGCGGGGGCCGCATTATTACTGGCAGGAATTCTGCTGGCAGGTTGCGACCAGAGCAACAGCGATGAAAAGCACATTAAAGTGGGCGTTATTAATGGCGCAGAACAAGATGTCGCGGAAGTCGCTAAAAAGGTGGCAAAAGAGAAATATGGCCTCGATGTTGAACTGGTAGGATTTAGCGGTTCGTTGCTACCGAACGATGCGACAAATCATGGCGAGCTTGATGCGAACGTCTTCCAGCATCGGCCCTTTCTTGAACAAGATAATCAGGCACATGGTTATAAACTGGTAGCGGTGGGAAATACGTTTGTCTTCCCTATGGCGGGTTATTCCAAAAAAATCAAAACCGTGGCGCAAATAAAAGAAGGCGCGACAGTGGCGATCCCCAACGACCCGACCAACCTTGGTCGCGCGCTTTTACTGTTGCAAAAAGAGAAGCTAATTATTCTGAAAGAGGGAAAAGGGTTATTACCTACCGCGCTGGATATAACCGATAATCCTCGTCATTTGCAGATTATGGAACTCGAGGGGGCGCAGCTCCCGCGCGTACTGGATGATCCCAAAGTTGATGTGGCGATTATCAGCACCACTTACATTCAGCAGACCGGACTTTCTCCGGTGCACGACAGCGTATTTATTGAAGATAAAAATTCGCCGTATGTGAACATTCTGGTAGCACGGGAAGATAATAAGAATGCAGAAAACGTGAAGGAATTTCTGCAATCTTATCAATCATCCGAAGTCGCTAAAGCGGCAGAAACCATCTTTAACGGTGGCGCGGTGCCTGGCTGGTAATTCTCACTCATCCCGCGCCGGACGATTTATTTTTCTGGCGCGGCGACGGGAATCCATTGAAATCAAAATCACCGATGACAGAATCAGTAGCGTTCCCAGCCAGTCCGTTAATGTGAACGTGATCCCCAGCAACAGCAAAGAGAGCAGCGCGCTACTTAATGGTTCTGCACAGCTTAAAATGCTGGCTTTTGGTCCACCAATTAATTGTGCACCTTTCAGGTACAGACTAAATGTCAGGGACGTACCAATGACGACCAAATAAAAAAACGCCAGAATCAAACTGCCGTTAACGACAAAGTTTGTTCCTTGTCTGGCATAAAAAGGCAACAGAATCAGACCGCCGATCAGCATACTCCAGCCGACGACAGGCAACGTGCCATAGCGGGCAATCAGCGTTGAGGGATAGGTGGTATAGAATGCAGCAGCAAATGCCGAGGCAATGCCCCAGAATAACGCGGCCGGAGAGATCGATAATGACGTCGGATTACCGTGTGTCACCAATAAAAAAGTCCCGATCAGCGATGTCAAAATAGCGCAGAAAACCAGAATGCCCGGGCGAGATTTACGCACCAGTGAGAACCAAGCGACGATAATCGTCGGTGAGAGGAATTGCAGCACCGTTGCCGTGGCAGCATTCGATTTTTCAATGGTTAGTAAAAAAGTGAGCTGTACGGTTAGCGCACCAACCACGGAAAAAATCAGCAGACTAATGGCATCTTTGTGATTGTTAATAATAGAAAAGATTTTATCGCCATGCACAAATGACAGCGTCAGCAGAATCAAACCGGCGAATATCAAACGCGTCATAGTCAAAAACTGCGACGACATCTGGCTTTGCTCCATGATGTATTGCGCGCAGACCCCTGAACTTCCCCACAACACGGCGGCAATCAGAACGTTCAGCATCCCCTTTCTGGTGGAACCCATTTTTCCCTCTGCATACTGTTTTGTCGTTTATGTATGCAGGCATGATAGCAAAAATGGCGAGGATGGCTTTGTTTGCGCCACGCCGATTTTTCTTAGCCCAGACTGGTGAGCTAAATATCTTTAATAAACAGCAGGCAAATCATCGCAATACCCAACATCCCTATCGCCAGCCAGAACAACGCGTGGTAGCTCCAGATTTCAACCATAATTCCGTCAACAGAGCCGGCGATAATCCAGCCGACGCGTGAAGTGTTTGCATATAACGTTGTCGCAGAGCCTATTTTTTCAGGCATCAGGTCCTGAAAATAAAGCATGCCGATACCACAGAGAATACCAAGGAAGATGGCATTAAGAATTTGCAATTCCAGCTCAACTGCCGGAGTCGTCGCCATGAGTACGCTGGCGTAAAAACACATTCCACTCATGATAGCAATGAGCATTAATAGCCGCTTGCCAATACGTTTCATGTAATAGCCTGCGATTAACATCATCGGAATTTCCAGACCGGCAGCAATACCAATCATTTCTCCAGCCAGTTTATCGGTTAGATGCAGTTCATCAATAATAAATAGCGGCATATTTATCATGTAGAGATTATTCGCCGCCCACATCATTGAACAGACCACAAAAAGTAGCCGCGTATCCCGCTTCCTGTGGGTGGAGGGTAAAATTTCTACGGGTTGGGTAACGACAGGAATATTTCTTTGTATTGATGGCAAAAACAACCAGACTATCAGTCCGCAAACAACAAATGCGATGGCAGCGGTGAGATACATCACTTTAAAACTAAATCCCATTGCCAGTTCATAAGCGAGCGGTGGCCCGATAACCCAGGCAAGCGAGATCTGAGCACGTAAAAATGTACTGAACATTACCGTCTCACGGCCTGTTCTGTCGGCGTGTTCACGGGCGAGGGCGAACATTTGCGGGTTTGCGGTGGAAGCAAAACTACTCAGAAGTACGCCCGTTGAGAGCAGAATGAAGTAGTTGCGATTCCACGCAAAAAGCGTGCAGGCCAGCACTCCAAATAAGCAACATAGCAGAATTAGTAATTTACGGTCGCCTTGTTTATCGGAGTGCCTTGCCAGAAATTGACTGACCAGAATTCCCATAATAGCGCTACCGGTGAAGAAAAAACCTACCATTATAGGACGGGCTTTTAGTTCATCTGCGAGGAATATACTTAGGGTGGGAGTCTGGAGAGCGCCCGCAATACCCGTCAGAAAGGCGACAAGTAAAAATGCCGCGGCAGTGAGATCAAGTATTTTTGATGGAGTGGTAGCCGTTTTTTGCATTCTTCTGAATCACCGGGCGACAAAATATAACTGAGTTACAAATAAGTACCAGTCGAATGAGTATTGTATTAAGAATTTTTGAGTATCGCTGATACAACCAGAAAGCAATGCTAGCGCAATATTATAGGGCCAGCAATTGAGATTATTAGCAAAAGCATGTTAAGAATTAATCACCGAATTTATATATTAATTATAGTAAGGCAATGAGCTATTTTTGATAGTAAAAATAAAACAAGTTGATTTGATATATTAAATGAAAAAATTAATCTTGATGACAGTCTGATTATTGGTGAAGTTTACAGGTCAGTTTTTTTCGCCAGCTGTTAAAGGAATAGAATAGTCGTATAAAAAAGGGTGTTATGGAGCGTGTAAAACAATATCTTCACCTTAATGGCGATACAGTTGGCTGAGAGTCAGCAGGGGGCAAATCACCTGCAATTAAACACGGCGCATGCTGGTGCGAATATCGCGGATGCGTTCGAGGACAGAAGAACCGACAGGCGGATTCTTCAGTCGCTCATCGTCCATCATAAAACCTTTGATCAGGTATTCCTGAAGCCGATTGAATATTGAGCAGTAGAAAATCTCTGGATTGACAGTATTACAAGGGGTTGGAGAACGTATGAAGAGGCATTTTGGCGGAAGATCACAGGAGTCGAACCTGCCCGGGACCGCTGGCGGCCCCAACTGGATTTGAAGTCCAGCCGCCTCACCGGAGACGACGATCTTCCGCGCCTCGATTGCTACATGGAGGCGGGGCGCATTATAGCTACTTCCTTGAGTTTCTACATCCCCCAGATCAGTTTTTTCCGCCTAATACACGCAGCGTATTATCACGAAAGCATTATAATTCATATAAAATCCATATTTTACAATGATATATGAGCGGAATTAACGCTACCACGATCACATAAAACAAGAATCATAAATTAATAACCAGATATCGGAATATTCGCTCTCACAGGGATGGTTTACAAAATGCGTTATCGGTCTCAGCACCCCTATAGCATCAAGGAAAAGCAGATGAAGAGTGAAGTGTTGTCCGTTAAAGAGAAAATTGGTTATGGCATGGGAGACGCCGCCAGCCACATTATTTTCGATAACGTAATGTTATATATGATGTTCTTTTATACCGATATTTTTGGCATTCCTGCCGGATTTGTCGGAACCATGTTTTTGGTCGCTCGTGCACTGGATGCGATTTCCGATCCTTGCATGGGGTTGTTGGCCGATCGAACGCGCTCTCGCTGGGGTAAATTTCGTCCGTGGGTACTGTTTGGCGCACTGCCATTTGGGATCGTCTGTGTACTGGCCTATAGCACGCCAGATCTCAGTATGAACGGAAAAATGATTTATGCAGCAATTACTTACACCCTACTTACCTTACTTTATACCATCGTTAATATCCCTTACTGCGCATTGGGTGGTGTAATCACCAATGACCCGACTCAGCGTATCTCGCTGCAATCCTGGCGTTTTGTGCTGGCGACCGCGGGAGGCATGCTCTCTACTGTGCTGATGATGCCGCTGGTTAATTTAATTGGTGGTGATAATAAACCACTCGGTTTCCAGGGCGGTATCGCGGTCCTTTCTGTGGTGGCATTTATGATGCTGGCATTTTGTTTCTTCACCACTAAAGAACGCGTTGAAGCACCACCTACAACGACGTCTATGCGGGAAGATTTACGTGATATCTGGCAAAACGACCAGTGGCGGATTGTCGGTTTACTAACCATTTTCAATATCCTGGCGGTGTGCGTACGCGGTGGAGCGATGATGTATTACGTCACATGGATTTTGGGTACGCCGGAAGTGTTTGTCGCTTTTCTCACCACTTATTGCGTGGGTAACCTGATTGGTTCCGCTCTGGCAAAACCGCTGACCGACTGGAAATGTAAAGTCACTATCTTCTGGTGGACGAACGCCCTGCTGGCAGTGATTAGCCTCGCGATGTTCTTTGTTCCTATGCAGGCCAGCATCACCATGTTTGTCTTCATCTTCGTGATTGGTGTGTTGCATCAACTGGTGACACCTATCCAGTGGGTAATGATGTCCGATACCGTCGACTACGGCGAGTGGTGCAATGGTAAACGCCTGACCGGGATCAGTTTTGCTGGCACGCTGTTTGTGCTCAAACTGGGGTTGGCCTTCGGCGGCGCTCTTATCGGCTGGATGCTGGCTTATGGCGGATATGATGCAGCAGAAAAAGCGCAGAACAGCGCCACGATTAGCATCATTATTGCGCTATTCACGATTGTTCCAGCGATCTGTTATTTGCTGAGCGCGATTATCGCTAAACGCTACTACTCACTCACGACGCACAATCTGAAAACCGTTATGGAACAGCTGGCCCAGGGCAAACGCCGTTGCCAGCAACAATTCACCTCTCAAGAAGTGCAGAATTAAGGAAAGGCAATGAAAATTAGCGACGGAAACTGGTTGATTCAACCTGGCCTCAATTTGATTCACCCGCTTCAGGTGTTCGAGGTTGAACAGCAGGGTAATGAAATGGTGGTCTATGCTGCCCCCCGTGATGTGCGTGAACGTACCTGGCAGCTTGATACGCCTTTATTTACGCTGCGCTTTTTCTCCCCACAGGAAGGTATTGTCGGTGTACGGATTGAGCATTTTCAGGGGGCGCTGAATAACGGTCCTCATTACCCGCTCAATATTTTGCAGGACGTGAAGGTCACAATCGAAAACACAGAACGTTACGCTGAGTTTAAAAGTGGCAACTTAAGTGCGCGAGTCAGCAAAGGTGAGTTCTGGTCACTGGATTTTCTGCGTAACGGCGAACGTATTACCGGTAGTCAGGTGAAAAATAATGGCTACGTGCAGGACACGAATAATCAGCGAAATTATATGTTTGAGCGGCTGGATCTTGGCGTTGGCGAAACAGTTTACGGTCTGGGAGAGCGCTTTACTGCCCTGGTGCGCAATGGCCAGACGGTAGAGACCTGGAACCGGGACGGCGGCACAAGTACTGAACAGGCGTATAAAAATATCCCGTTCTATATGACTAACCGTGGCTATGGGGTACTGGTCAATCATCCTCAATGCGTCTCTTTTGAAGTGGGATCGGAGAAAGTCTCCAAAGTGCAGTTCAGCGTTGAGAGTGAATATCTCGAATACTTTGTTATCGACGGCCCGACGCCGAAAGCGGTACTTGATCGTTATACCCGTTTTACTGGTCGTCCGGCGCTGCCGCCCGCGTGGTCCTTCGGCCTGTGGCTAACCACTTCATTTACCACCAACTACGACGAAGCGACGGTAAACAGCTTTATCGATGGTATGGCGGGACGCAATCTGCCACTGCATGTTTTTCACTTTGACTGTTTCTGGATGAAAGCCTTCCAGTGGTGCGATTTTGAGTGGGACCCGCTGACTTTCCCGGACCCGGAAGGGATGATCCGCCGCCTGAAAGCGAAAGGGCTAAAAATCTGCGTCTGGATTAACCCCTATATCGGGCAAAAATCCCCTGTCTTTAAAGAGTTGCAAGAGAAAGGCTATTTACTCAAACGCCCGGACGGTTCGTTATGGCAGTGGGATAAATGGCAGCCAGGTCTGGCGATTTATGACTTTACCAATCCGGATGCCTGCAAATGGTACGCCGACAAACTGAAAGGTCTGGTCGCGATGGGCGTTGATTGCTTTAAGACCGACTTTGGCGAACGTATTCCAACCGATGTTCAGTGGTTTGACGGTTCCGATCCGCAGAAAATGCATAACCATTATGCGTACATCTACAACGAACTGGTGTGGAAAGTGCTCAAGGAAACCGTTGGCGAGGAAGAAGCCGTCTTGTTTGCTCGCTCGGCCTCCGTTGGTGCGCAGAAATTCCCGGTACACTGGGGTGGTGACTGTTACGCTAACTACGAATCAATGGCGGAAAGCCTGCGCGGTGGTTTGTCTATTGGCCTTTCAGGTTTTGGTTTCTGGAGCCACGATATCGGCGGCTTTGAGAATACCGCTCCGGCGCACGTTTACAAACGCTGGTGCGCGTTTGGTTTGCTCTCCAGCCATAGCCGTTTACATGGCAGCAAATCTTATCGTGTGCCGTGGGCCTATGATGATGAGTCCTGTGATGTGGTGCGCTTCTTCACGCAACTGAAATGCCGCATGATGCCGTATCTGTATCGTGAAGCTGCTCGTGCGAACGCGCGGGGTACGCCGATGATGCGGGCCATGATGATGGAGTTCCCGGACGATCCGGCTTGTGATTACCTTGACCGTCAATACATGTTAGGCGACAACGTGATGGTTGCTCCGGTGTTCACTGAAGCGGGCGATGTGCAGTTCTACTTGCCGGAAGGTCGCTGGACACATCTGTGGCACAACGATGAACTCGATGGTAGTCGCTGGCATAAACAGCAGCACAGCTTCCTGAGTCTGCCCGTTTATGTGCGTGATAACACCCTACTGGCGCTGGGCAACAACGAGCAACGTCCCGATTACGCGTGGCACGAAGGCACGGCATTCCATCTCTTTAATCTGCAAGACGGGCATGAAGCTCTTTGTGAAGTGCCCGCTGCTGACGGTTCGGTGATCTTTACTCTAAAAGCAACACGTACTGGTAACACGATTACTGTGACTGGTGCGGGCGAGGCGAAGAACTGGACACTGTGCTTGCGCAATGTTGTGAAAGTAAATGGTCTGCAAGGCGGTTCGCAGGCTGAAAGTGAGCAGGGGCTGGTGGTGACGCCTCAAGGGAATGCGCTGACAATTACGTTGTAATCTATTGACGGAATGCCGGGTACGTCTGAGTCGTACCCGGCGAGATTGATTTTTACTGCACCGGCTCCGTCGACGTAACTTCACCACTGGAAACGACGCCCGCATTCATGGTTTGAGTCACTTGCTGCTTTGCGGCGTTCACGGCATGGAGTTGCCCGCTAACCGTAGGTTTCAGCGGGATATTGGCCTGAATATCGCCGCTGGCGGTAAGCTGAATATTGCCGTCGCCAGTCAACGGTAATTCAGGCCATCCCCACTGTTGCAAAATATTCACCGGCACACCGCGTCCATTCAGGCTGATATGGGTCTGACGTTGTGGCGTTTGTGAAACACTGGCGGTGGCTTCCAGAATGCCTTTTTCAGTAAATGCACTCAGTTCGCTGATATTCACCGTGCTGCTGTTGGCGGTCAGCGCCAGCGATGGGCGACGAACATCAACACGATTGAATGTCGCGGCGGCGGCATTCAGATTCGCCGAACCACTCCAGACGCCCCATTTATGATCGGTAACCAGCGTCAGGTTGGCACCGTAACCATCGAGCGCGGTGAGCTGCCACGGGAAGTCAGGGTCGATATCAATGATCAGATTGCGGCTGGCGCTAAATCTCTTCAGTTGCAGGCTGTTTAACCAACCCGGTGTCGTTTCCATCCACAACTGTTGCCAGTTTTTTGGCAAGGTATATTCCAGTCCGGCAATTGCCGCATCATCAAGGATCAACGTTTTCCCGTTGCGCAGCCAGTTCCCGGACGTTCTGACCATGCCCCCTTCCCAGCGGCTGGTGAACTGGCGCAGCGCTACGCCCTGCGGGGAAAATTCCGCGTTTATAATCGGGTCAAATAAATGCAGCGAACCATAAATGAACTCGCTAGCGTTCATCGACAGTTTGCCTTCCTGTGTCTGCCAGTCATCTTTACTGAAGGTCATGTTGCGCAAGCTGAGATCGAGGTCGGTCACCGCCCAGTCCGGACCTTGCAGGCGAGCGTCGATGACTTCCAGGCGACCAATCTGCAACGACGGGACAGAGAGTAATGGCGCAAAGAAGTCGGTTAGCGATTTTTCGCTTTGTAGACGGATATCCGCCATGCGCAGATTTTCCACTTGCCAGCTGCCGTCGGCGTTACGCTGCGCGTTTCCGGTTAATGTCCCGCGGGCGATGTCGGCACCCAGGTTAGTCAGCGTAACGCGATCGTTATCAATACTGCCTTCAATCAGTACATTGGTGGCAGGAACATCATTGAGCGAAAGCGATCCGGCACTAAACTGAATCTGCGCCTTCGTACCCAGCACTTTACCGGCTTCTGGTGACCACGGAACCACGCCGCCATTTACCCGCTGCGCGCTCAGTTTCCATTCGCTATTCGGGCTATTAAACGCCATATCACGCAGTTGCAGACGATCGGCTTTGAACGGTAGCGGCGCGGTCTGGTCGGTGAGATTCAGCGTCCCGTTTTCCAGCAGGATGGTATCGACATGGCGTGGTTCGGTCAGTTGGCGACTGCTTAGCGCAATGTCGACACTTTTGGCCACCAGGGTCGCGGGCTGACCATCACGACCAAACGTGACGTTCTCCAGCACGATATGAGATGGCGCGGAAAAACGGTGATCCATCGCCCCGAAGGCCAGATGATAGTCACTATTTTCGGAAACCCATGCGCTGATATGTTCTGCTCCCCAGCGGGTTTGCAGAAGAAAATAGAGGCCAGCGATCACCACTAACAGAGCGATGAGAATGTAGAGAAGCAGCTTCCCAATAAATTTCATGGTCTTCCATCCCGTGAAATGCACATAAGGGAGTTATGCACGATTTACGCGCAATCCTCAAGGCGGGAATGGTGAAAGAGGTGAGACTGCGGCGGTAATTATCTTACCGCCGCCAGTGAATTACTGTTTTTCTGGTGGGAAAATCAGATTCAGCACGATGGCAGTAATACCGCCCGCGGCGATCCCGGAGGAGAGCAGGTTTTTCAGCCATTCAGGGGCAAACTGCAAAATCAGCGGCTGCTGAGACACGCCCAGACCGACCGCCAGCGACAGCGCGATAATCAGAATCGCCCGACGGTTCAGCGGCTCACGAGACACAATGCGCACACCGGAGGCGGCGATGGTGCCAAACATTACAAGCGTTGCGCCGCCCAGAACCGGTTCTGGAATATGTTGTACAAAACCGCTCACCGCCGGGAAGAGACCCAGCACGATCAACATCAGCGCGACGACAAAACCGACATAGCGGCTGGCAACACCGGTCAACTGGATCACACCGTTGTTCTGCCCGAAGCAGGAGTTCGGGAAGGTGTTAAATACCGCCGAAACAAACGAGTTCAGGCCGTTTGCCAGCACGCCGCCTTTCAGGCGTTTCATGTACAGCGGACCGGACACTGGCTGTTCGGAAACGTCAGAGGTCGCCGTGATATCGCCAATGGTTTCCAGCGAAGTGATCATAAAGACCAGCATCAGCGGCAGCAGCAGACTCCATTCAATGCCAAGGCCGTAATAGAGCGGCGTTGGTACCATAATCAGTTCTTGCGTCATCGGTTCGTTGCTTTCTGGCAACATGCCCATAAACCACGCCAGCGCATATCCGGCCGCCATCGCAATCACCAGTGAGGCCACGCGCAAATATGGGTTACGTTGACGGTTAAGCAGGATAATTAAGGCTAAGACCACGCCTGCCAGCAACAGATTTTTCGGTGCGCCGAAGGTGTTATCGCTCATGGCTGCGTAACCGCCGCCAATGGATGTTAGCCCCACCTGAATTAGCGACAGGCCGATAATCATCACCACAACGCCAGAAACCAGCGGCGTAATAATGCGGCGCGCCAGATGCAGAACACGGGAGATCACCATCTCGGTGCAACTTGCCAGCATCAACGTGCCGAACAAAGCCGCCATCATGGTAGGAACATCAGCACCACCGGTTTTCAGCGCGGTACCGCCCATAATCAGCGGGGCAACAAAGTTGAAGCTGGTGCCCTGAATAGACAACAGCCCGGAGCCAACCGGACCCCAGGCCTTAATTTGAATAATCGATGCCACACCGGAGGCAAACAGCGACATACTAATAATGTGTTGCGTGTCTTGTGCCGGTAAACCCAGCGCCTGGCAGATTAATAGCGCTGGCGTGATCACCGCAACGAACATCGCCAGCAGATGCTGACAGGCGGCAAACAGAGTTTGAGGAAGCGGCGGACGATCTTCAAGACGGTAAATCAGTTCGCTGTTTTGAGTCTGCGCAACCGGTTGCGCATTTTCTGACTCGAGGGTGGAAACAGACATCGAAAACAATCCCGTGGTAGCAAAGCGGGCATTTTAGCTGACCGAAAGATAAAAGCAAACGTTTGCCACATCCTCATCTAAATATTTAAATGAGATAAATGCACTTTTTTATATAACTTTTGGTATTTTTCTGCTTAAAATCCATGCCATTTGTTCATTAACAGCTGAGAATTTGACCCAGGAAAGCATAACTCGATACCCGTCATAGTTCATAAGTTGCCACTGCGCGATGAAGTATGACGAGTATGAAAGAGTGATGCGGATACAAAGGAGTAACTATGTTTCATCTCGATACTTTAGCAACGCTTGTTGCCGCAACGCTGACGTTGCTGCTCGGGCGTAAGTTGGTCCATTCCGTCTCCTTTTTGAAGAAATACACCATACCGGAACCAGTTGCGGGTGGTTTGTTGGTGGCGCTGGCGCTACTGGTACTGAAAAAAAGCATGGGCTGGGAAGTCAACTTTGATATGTCCCTGCGCGATCCGTTAATGCTGGCATTCTTCGCCACCATTGGCCTGAACGCCAACATTGCCAGTTTGCGTGCCGGTGGGCGTGTGGTTGGCATCTTCTTGATTGTGGTTGTTGGTCTGTTGGTGATGCAAAATGCCATTGGCATTGGTATGGCTAGCCTGTTAGGGCTTGATCCGCTGATGGGGCTGCTGGCCGGTTCTATTACGCTTTCCGGCGGTCACGGTACGGGAGCTGCATGGAGTAAATTGTTCATTGAACGTTATGGCTTCACCAATGCGACGGAAGTGGCGATGGCCTGTGCGACGTTTGGTCTGGTGCTGGGCGGCTTGATTGGCGGTCCGGTAGCGCGCTATCTGGTGAAACACTCCACCACGCCGAACGGTATTCCGGATGACCAGGAAGTCCCGACGGCGTTCGAAAAGCCGGATGTGGGCCGCATGATCACCTCGCTGGTGCTGATTGAAACTATCGCGCTGATTGCTATCTGCCTGACGGTGGGGAAAATTGTTGCGCAACTTTTGGCTGGCACTGCTTTTGAACTGCCGACCTTCGTCTGTGTACTGTTTGTTGGCGTGATTCTGAGCAACGGTCTGTCAATGATGGGCTTTTACCGCGTCTTTGAGCGTGCGGTATCCGTGCTTGGTAACGTAAGCCTGTCGTTGTTCCTGGCGATGGCGCTGATGGGGCTGAAACTATGGGAGCTGGCTTCGCTGGCGCTGCCGATGCTGGCGATTCTGGTGGTACAGACCATCTTCATGGCGTTGTATGCCATCTTCGTTACTTGGCGCATGATGGGCAAAAACTACGATGCGGCGGTGCTGGCTGCGGGTCATTGTGGTTTTGGCCTCGGTGCAACGCCAACGGCAATCGCCAACATGCAGGCGATCACTGAACGTTTTGGCCCGTCGCACATGGCGTTCCTGGTAGTGCCGATGGTCGGTGCGTTCTTTATTGATATCGTTAACGCGCTGGTGATTAAGCTGTATTTAATGTTGCCGATTTTTGCGGGCTAAAAATGAAAAAGCGTCGGAAGGAACCGGAAACGCTACGTGAACACTGTCGCCATATTTTTGGTGATGAGCCGCCAGTACTCTGTGTATGGGAAACGGAATTTGATTACGCAGATGCCGAACTCAAGGCGCTGGCAGCTAAAGAGTGGCAACAGATAGGCGAATGGGATTTGAGTGCTTACTATGTACTCAATCTCGTTTATAACGAACCGATGCAAATAGAGCTGTTTCGCTATCTGTTTCCGCTATGCTTGGCGCAATGGCATGAAGCCGTTTTGGCAGGTGGTTATGGCGATCACTTCGAAGAATCCTTAATGAAGGCATTGCGTCGGCCCTATCTCTGGCAGGAGATGATGAATGCTTCCCAACGCCAGCAGGTACGGCAATTTTTACTGGAAACCGCGTTGCAGCGTATGGATAACGAGCGTGGTTTCAATAATGTTCTTTGCTGGCTGGCGGTGTTCAATACTCTGGGCGGGGCCGCGCCGTTAATTCATTCTCTCTGGTCACGCTGGTGGGGGCTGGATACGCCCGGCAAAGCAGTGTGTGCTATCCAATATGCCGCGCATCTTATTTATCCCATAGAAGCAAATCCGCTTTGGCCGAAAGGATGGTTTGGCTGGGAGCATCCATTAGGCCATAAAGATGGCTGGTCCTCTGAGAATCGCGCTTTTCTTCGCCAGATGTTAACACCTGAAATGATTGTGGCTGGCGTACAGGCAGCGGCTGAAATTCTGCGTGGTGAACCGGAAGGCGCAATGGCGGCGCGAATTGCGCAGGATGCGTATGAGGCAATGGATATCATCACTATCCAGATTGAAGATTTACTGCGTGACTTGTCTTGCGATGAGTCAGGTCATGCGTTGGAGTAGCGTTCTGTTTCTGGCATCCAGCGTTCTATCAGGGCTTTTGCCTGCTGTGGGTAACGTTCGTGAATATGGCGTGCCAGGCGCTGAACTTCCGGGATCATCGCCTGATCGCGCAGTAAATCCGCCACTTTAAACTCAGCATTACCCGTCTGACGCGTACCTAACAGTTCACCCGGTCCGCGAATCTCTAAGTCTTTCTGTGCAATCACAAAACCGTCGTTGCTGTCGCGCAGCACTTGCAGCCGAATTTGCGCGGTTTTGGAGAGCGGCGTTTTGTAGAGCAGCACGCAGTGAGAAGCCACCGCACCACGACCTACACGCCCGCGAAGCTGGTGTAACTGCGCCAGACCCAGACGCTCAGGGTTTTCGATAATCATCAGACTGGCGTTAGGCACATCAACACCGACTTCAATAACGGTAGTGGCAACCAGCAGGTGTAGTTCACCTTGTTTAAACGACGCCATCACCGCCTGTTTCTCGGCAGGTTTCATCCGCCCGTGTACCAGGCCGACGTTCAGTTCCGGCAACGCCAGTTTCAACTCTTCCCAGGTAGCTTCCGCCGCCTGCGCTTCCAGTAACTCTGACTCTTCAATCAACGTACAAACCCAGTACGCCTGACAACCTCCAGTCATGCAGGCGTGGCGCACGCGGTCAATGATGTCGGTACGGCGAGTATCAGGAATAGCGACCGTAGTCACTGGCGTGCGGCCTGGCGGCAGTTCATCAATGACCGAGGTGTCGAGATCAGCATACGCAGTCATCGCCAGCGTGCGGGGGATCGGCGTGGCGGTCATGATCAACTGATGCGGATGGAAGCCTTGCTGCTGGCCTTTCTCCCATAACGCCAGACGCTGATGCACGCCAAAACGATGCTGTTCGTCGATAATCACTAGCGCCAGGCCGTTAAACTGCACCTGTTCCTGGAAGATGGCGTGTGTTCCGACAATCATCTGCACCTGACCGCTGGCGATGGCTTCCTGCTGTGCCAGCCGCGCTTTACCTTTCTGCTTACCGGCGAGCCAGCCCACTTCGATACCGAGCGGTGCAAACCAGTTACGGAAGTTATTGGCGTGCTGTTCGGCGAGTAATTCGGTTGGTGCCATCAATGCCACCTGTTTGCCGTGGGCAATCGCACGCAGCGCGGCGAGGGCGGCGACCAGCGTTTTACCGGAACCTACATCGCCCTGTACCAGGCGCATCATCGGCACATCCAGCGCCATATCGCGCTCGATCTCCGCCGCTACGCGTGCCTGTGCGCCCGTTGGCTTGAACGGTAAGGCTGCGAGGAGTTTATTTTTCAGCGCGTCATTGGCGCTCAGTGGCTGGGCATGGAAACGTTGTGCACCAGCGCGTAACGCCAACATGCTGAGGTTGTGCGCCAGCAGTTCTTCCAGAATCAGACGGCGTTGTGCCGGATGCTGGCCGGTTTCCAGATCGCTAAGCTGTAGCGTCGGCGGCGGTCGGTGCAAAGTGCGCAACGCTTCCGGCAACGTCATCATTCCTTGTGACAGTTCCGGCGGCAGGAGTTCTTCAATGGCGCAGGTGTCGAGCAGATCCAGCGCCTGATCGGTTAATTTACGCAGCGTGGCCTGCTTTACGCCTTCCGTAGTTGGGTAAACCGGCGTTAGCGTTTCCTGTAATTCTGGCGTGCTGAGATCGCCCTGCACGCGGTATTCCGGGTGGATCATCTCCGCACCATATTTGCCGCGCTTTGCTTCGCCATAGGCCAGCACGCGGCGGCCTGTCGCCAGGCTATTTTTCATTGCCGCATTGAAGTTGAAAAAGCGCATGGTGAGAATGCCGGAACCGTCGCTGATCTGGCAGGTCATCATCCGCCGACCTCCGAAGGAGATATTGCAGTTCAGCACTTCGCCTTCCACCGTGGCATAAACGCCTGGCAGTAGTTCTCCGATGGGGTAGAGATGGGTGCGATCTTCGTAGCGCAGGGGAAGGTGTAAGAGTAGATCCTGCACGGTATGCAGGTTGATTTTCGCCAGTTTGTTACTAAGTGCTGCGCCAACGCCCGTTAGGGAACTGAGTGGGACAGCATCTAACAGGCGACCTTTCATGGCACTTACCCTGCAGCCTGCATAGTAGCCCACCAGTCAGCATCGGCTTCAATTTCGCCTTGCTGATTAACGTGGGGGTAAGGCAGGCCTTTGCGTTTTGCGACTTTCGCCAGCACCGGATAGCCGCCTTCAAACAGCAGGCGTTGTTGCTCTGCTTCCGGCAACATGCTGTTTTCACGCAGGTACATGCCTGCATTTTGCCGCTGGCGCTGGGCTTCATAAAGAATGAGGGCTGAGGCAACGGAAACATTCAGCGACTGCACCATGCCGATCATCGGTATGATGATGTCCCGATCCGCCAGGGCTAACGCTTCCTGAGTGATGCCCGTTTTCTCCTGACCCATCAAAATACAGGTCGGGCGGGTGTAATCAATTTCGCGGAAATCGACAGCGTTATCAGAAAGATGGGTTGCCAGAATCTGCATGCCCTGGCCTTTCAGATGAGCGACGGCATCGCCAATGGTGCGGTGCGTTTTCACCTGCACCCAACTGTTACTACCCGCAGCTGCCGAAGCCATGGTGCGCATCCGGCTACCAGGCCAGACAGCATGAACTTCATGTACACCAACGGCATCTGCGGTACGAATAATCGCAGAAACGTTATGAGGTTTGTGGACCTGCTCCATGCAGACGGTCAGATCAGGCTGCCGCCTGGCGAGCATTTCGCAGATGCGTGCATAACGTGTTGGGTTCATAAAACATTAATTTCGGTTTCGGGTGACTTTAATCACGTCTGGCATCACGCGGATTTTGCGCATGATATTTGCCAGATGTACGCGGTCACGGGCGGTCAGACGAATAAAGGCGCTGTAGACGCGACCATCTTTTTCTTCTGTATTCAAACTTTGAATATTCGAGGTGGTGGTGTTAATTGCCGCCGTCAGGTTTGCCAGCGCACCCTGATGATTGAACATCTCCACCTTGATTTCGGTGATGAACTCCTGCGCCGTCTCTTTATCCCATTCCACAGCCATAAACTTCTCTGGCTCTTTCTGGTAGCCACGGATGTTACGGCAGGATTCATGGTGGATCACCAGACCTTTACCGGGGCTGACGTGGGCGATAATCGGGTCGCCAGGAATAGGGCGGCAGCATTTCGCAAAGGTGATCAGCACGCCATCGGCACCTTTAATGGGCAGATGTCCGTGACTTTGGGTTGCCGGTGGAATGGAGGCGTCCCCATGTTGCAGATTTTTCGCGACCACCACGCTCATTGCGTTACCAAGGCCGATTTCAGCCAGCAGATCGTCAAGCGTTGCCAGCTTCATGCGGTCCAGCTCGCGCTGAATATTTTCCTGCGGGATTTCATTGAGCTTGCGGCTGCCACCCAACGCATGGTTGAGCAGACGACGGCCCAGGCTTACAGAATCATCACGCTTGAGGTTTTTCAGCAATTGACGAATTTTGGCGCGCGCTTTCGAGCTAACGACAAAGTTCAGCCACGCGGCATTCGGGCGAGCGCCCGGTGCGGTAATGATTTCAACGGTTTGACCGCTGGTAAGCGGCTGCGACAGCGGGTAAGGCTGGCGGTCAACGCGTGCGCCCACGCAGGCATGACCGATATCGGTATGCACCGCATAAGCGAAGTCGACGGGCGTTGCACCGGCAGGCAGCTCGACAATTCGCCCTTCCGGTGTGAAAACGTAAATCTCATCCGGGAAGAGATCGGATTTAACGCTCTCGATAAATTCAAACGAACTACCGGCGCTCTGTTGCAGCTCCAGCAGGCTTTGCATCCAGCGCTGGGCGCGGATTTGTGCGGTAGTACTGGTTTCGCCGTGCTCTTTATAAGCCCAGTGCGCGGCAACACCCATCTCCGCCATCTGATCCATATCTTCGGTACGGATCTGGACCTCAACCGGCACGCCGTGCGGGCCAATCATCGAGGTGTGCAAAGACTGATAGCCGTTCGCTTTTGGAATGGCGATATAGTCTTTCACGCGGCCCGGACGCGGCTTGTACAGGCTGTGCATCTGGCCCAGCACGCGATAACAGGTGTCAGAATCATTGACGATCACGCGGAAAGCGTAGATGTCCATGATTGAGTGAAAACGCTGCTCTTTGAGCACCATTTTGCAGTAAATCGAATAAAGATGCTTTTCGCGACCACTGACGCGGCACGGTATTCCCGCTTCCTGCAAACGCCCTTCGATTTCAGAAAGAATCTTCTGGATCATCTCTTTACGGTTGCCGCGCGCGGCTTTCACCACTTCTTTGATTACGCGATAACGGTTGGGATACAGCGCCTCAAAACCCAGCTCTTCGAGTTCGGTTTTAATGTGGTGGATACCTAAACGGTGCGCCAGCGGGCTGTAAATTTCGAGAGTTTCACGTGCGATGCGGCGACGTTTGTCCGGGCGAAGTGAGCCCAGCGTGCGCATGTTGTGGGTACGGTCGGCAAGTTTGATGAGGATGACGCGGATATCCTGCACCATCGCCATAATCATCTTGCGAAAGTTTTCGGCCTGCGCCTCTTTCTTATCGCGGAACTTGAGTTTATCAAGTTTCGACACCCCCTCTACCAGCTCGGCGACGCTTTTACCAAAAAGCTGTTCCATGTCCTGGTAGGTGGCGGGAGTATCTTCAATCACGTCATGCAGCAGCGCCGCCATTAGCGTTTCATAGTCGAGTTTCATCTCGGCCAGAATGCAGGCAACCGCTACCGGGTGCGTGATATAGGGTTCACCGCTTGAACGTGTTTGCCCCTCGTGAGCATCACGTGCAACGAGATACGCCTGCCGCAGACGCTTGATTTGGTCTTCCGGCAGGTAGGTTTGAATCAGTTGATTCAGGCTTTCAAACAGATACAAGGGCGACCCGCTTTGTGATTAACGACGACCTTCAGCAATAGCGGTAACGGCTTGTAATTCAGCGGCTTCCTGCTCTTGCTGTTCCTGGCGTTCACGAACGTCGAGGATCTGGTTGTTGATCAGACCTTCTTCGATTTCGCGCAGCGCGATTACAGTGGTTTTATCGTTTTCTTCCGGTACCAGCGGATCCTTTCCGCCTACCTGCATCTGACGAGCGCGACGCGCGGCGACCAGTACCAGGTCAAAACGGTTACCAATTTTCTCTACAGCGTCCTGAACAGTTACGCGTGCCATACTTAAAAAGCTCCACAGGTGAAGAAATGACTGGGCATGATACTGAAATCAGGTTCAGTCTGCCAACAATTTGCTGATTAAAGCGTCATGACGCTGCTTTTGGCGGCTCATGCGCAGACGTTCGGCGCGAATAATGGTCTTCAAATCGGTCAACGCGGTATCGAAGTCATCATTCACAATCAGGTAATCATATTCGGCGTAATGGCTCATTTCTGCAACAGCTTGCGCCATACGCTTTGCAATGACCTCTTCGCTGTCCTGACCGCGACCGCGTAGACGGCGGTCCAGTTCAATTTTGGACGGCGGTAAAATAAAGATACTCCGCGCGTGCGGCATCTTCTGGCGAATTTGCTGCGCACCCTGCCAGTCGATATCGAGAAAAACATCGACACCGGTCGCCAGGACTTGCTCAATGGCCTCACGCGAAGTGCCATAGTAATTACCAAAAACTTCTGCGTGTTCGAGGAACGCATCTCTGCTAATCATTTCTCTAAATTCATCATGATTAACAAAGAAATAATGTTCACCGTGGACTTCACCAGGACGCGGTTGGCGTGTGGTGTGTGAAACAGAAACCTGGGTGTCATACAACGGTTGGGTTTTTAATAAAGCCTGAATCAGGCTGGATTTACCCGCGCCACTGGGGGCAGAAACAATATAAAGCGTGCCTTGAGCCATGAGTATCTTTCGTATGTGATTAGCGAAATAAAGCCTACATACGAGCTTATTATACACGGCGTGGGCATGTGACGTAGCCCTTGCTCACACTTTTTGCGCAAAGTTGTTGCGTTTTGCGTAGCTGCTTCCGCATTTGCCTGTCATTCACTGCAATAAAGACGATTCTCAGGAAGCGTCCTCGCAGACTCCGTTTTTGCCACTCGGCTTTGCTTTCATCACGTTGTATATCTGCCTGACTATCTACAGCGGAGGTGATGATGAAAGTATGGATGGCGATATTAATAAGTATCTTGTGCTGGCAATCATCTGCGTGGGCGGTCTGTCCGGCCTGGTCGCCAGCCAGAGCACAGGAAGAAATTTCCCGCCTGCAACAGCAAATAAAACAGTGGGACGATGACTACTGGAAGGAAGGGAAAAGTGAGGTTGAAGATGGTGTTTACGATCAGTTAAGCGCCCGTCTTACGCAGTGGCAACGCTGTTTTGGGAACGAGACCCGCGATGTGATGATGCCGCCTTTAAACGGTGCGGTTATACATCCGGTAGCCCATACGGGTGTACGCAAAATGGCGGATAAAATCGCATTAAGTCTGTGGATGCGCGAACGTAGCGATCTTTGGGTGCAGCCAAAAGTTGATGGCGTTGCGGTAACCCTGGTTTATCGGGACGGGAAACTGAACAAAGCAATCAGTCGCGGCAATGGCCTGAAAGGCGAGGATTGGACGCAGAAAGTTCGCTTAATTTCCGCTGTGCCGCAAACCGTTAGCGGGCCTTTAGCCAACAGTACGCTTCAGGGGGAAATATTTCTCAAACGCGAGGGGCATATCCAACAACAAATGGGGGGAATAAATGCCCGCGCAAAAGTTGCTGGCCTGATGATGCGCCAGGACGATAGCGACACGCTGAATTCTCTGGGCGTTTTTGTCTGGGCATGGCCGGATGGACCGCAGTTAATGACCGATCGTTTAAAAGAGCTGGCTACCGCTGGTTTTACTCTAACGCAGACGTATACCCGTGCGGTGAAAAATGCTGATGAGGTTGCGCGCGTACGCAATGCGTGGTGGAAAGCGAAATTACCCTTCGTCACCGATGGCGTGATTGTGCGAGCGGCTAAGGAACCCGAATCCCGTCATTGGCTACCGGGCCAGGCGGAGTGGCTGGTGGCCTGGAAATATCAACCGGTAGCTCAGGTTGTCGAAGTGAAGGCGATTCAGTTTGCGGTGGGTAAGAGCGGTAAAATATCGGTGGTTGCGTCACTCGCATCTGTCATGCTGGATGATAAAAAAGTCCAGCGGGTGAATATTGGTTCCGTCAGGCGCTGGCAGGAGTGGGATATTGCGCCTGGTGATCAGATCCTCGTCAGCCTTGCCGGTCAGGGTATTCCTCGCATTGATGATGTGGTCTGGCGCGGTGCAGAACGTACAAAACCGACACCACCAGAAAACCGCTTTAACTCGTTGACCTGCTACTTTGCTTCTGACGTTTGTCAGGAACAGTTCATTTCACGCTTAGTCTGGCTGGGGTCAAAACAGGTTCTTGGGCTGGATGGCATTGGTGAGGCCGGCTGGCGCGCGCTGCATCAGACTCATCGCTTTGAGCATATCTTTTCCTGGCTTTTATTAACGCCAGAGCAATTACAGAACACGCCGGGGATCGCGAAAAGTAAAAGTGCGCAGTTATGGCATCAGTTTAATCTGGCTCGTAAGCAGCCTTTTACTCTCTGGGTGATGGCAATGGGAATACCGCTAACCCGGGCGGCGCTTAATGCCAGTGATGAACGGTCCTGGTCGCAACTTTTATTGAGCACGGAACAGTTCTGGCAGCAGCTGCCGGGGACTGGATCGGGGCGCGCCAGACAGGTTATTGAATGGAAGGAAAATGCGCAAATCAAGAAGCTGGGCAGTTGGCTGGCTGCCCAGCAGATCACAGGTTTTGAACCTTAGTGTCCTTCGTGGCTGTAGTAAAAGACCGGTAATCCCAGCTTAAGGCGTAGCGCCAGTAAGCGGGCAAAAAAGCCGAATACCAGGGTGGAGATAATTACCACATCATGGTTAGAAACATAGTGTTGCAGCGCGATGTAAAGCACGGCGGAGGCAAATGAGACACCGGCATACAATTCTTTCTGGAATACCAGCGGGATGCGTTTACAGAACATATCGCGCAAAACGCCGCCAAATACGCCGGTCGTCACAGCTGCGACAACGGCAATGATCGGGCCGTGTCCCATATCCAGTGCAACCTGTGCGCCAATGATAGAAAAGACCACCAGTCCGAGCGCATCGAGCACCAGAAACACTTTGCGCAGGTAAGGCATTACAGGAGCAACGATAGTGGTGAGTACTGCGGCGGTAGCGACAATAATCACATATTCCGGGTGTTTGACCCAGCCGAGCGGATAGTGGCCCAGCAGAATATCGCGCACTGACCCTCCGCCAATTGCGGTGGCGGTCGCAATAATAATTACGCCAAATGTATCCATGCGCCGTCGTCCGGCCGCCAGCGCCCCCGTCATGGCTTCGGCAGTAATGCCAACCAAATACAAAATGTGTAACAGCATGGTTCTCTCCCTAAAAATCTGTCTGGCAGGGTAGCGATTTGTGCGTATTGTCACGATTGAGATTTTTTAAGGTGAGAGGAAATTGATAACTTGTAGTTATGTGAAATCGCTATTTTCTGTAGCGTAGATGCATTCTTCTGACTTCTTGTCTGAGAAAATGCATAAGAAAAAATAGGTTAAAATTGAGGGGTGGAAAAGAAAGGTGCAATGTTTAGCCATTGTGTTCACCGCACCTGGACTTTGGCTTACGCATCGGGTATCTCAATCAACAAAAAGAGTTTTTCGTTTCTGCTATTTCTTCTCTGTAATTTTTACACTGTTTTCCAATTGCTTGATGCTGACCTGCGGGGTCGGCAACTTAATACAACCATTTTGGTGGTTTCAACGAAATGGTCAGATGCAGCTTGATTACTGGCTTCGCACGCTTGAGTCGCGCGGGCCAGTACCTTTTGAAAATTGCGCCAGTCCCGATAATCCAGTAACGGTGCCAATTCTCTCGCTGACCAAAATTCTTGCCCTTCAGTGCCATAATGCCGTATTTCTTCAAAAGGTTGATGATGTTCGTTCATTGCCCACTCCATGTGATATCGATTGCAAGGAAAGTAAGTTTACAACTGTGTTTATATACAGTTGTGAGTATCTCACCTTCTCACTGCGCTGGGCAAAAAAACATCGCAAAATCTGGAGCAGGCACGCAAAACAGAATTGAATGTTGCGGGGAGGAAAAATGCCGCTCTGTTTGAGTGGGCGGCATTTGTGAAGGCTGAAAAGGAAGAATTGGCGTTACGAGTTATTCAATGTTCTGGATCTGCTCGCGCATCTGCTCAATCAACACTTTCAGCTCGATGGCAGAATTCGTCACTTCGGCATTGATAGATTTCGACGCTAGAGTGTTCGACTCGCGGTTGAACTCCTGCATCATAAAGTCCAGACGACGACCAACCGCTTCTTTTTTCTTCAGAATGTTGTAGGTCTCTTTGACATGCGCTTCGAGGCGGTCCAGTTCTTCGGCAACGTCAATTCGTTGTGCCAGCAGAACCAACTCCTGCTCCAGACGGTTGTTTTCCAGTTGCACCTGAGCATCTTCCAGCTTCGCGACCAGACGCTCACGCTGCCATTGCAGGATTTCCGGCATATGGGCGCGGACTTTGACCACTTCGGCGGTGACGCCTTCCAGACGCTGCTCGATCAATGCTTTCAGCGCCTGACCTTCGGTTTCACGTGCGATGATAAAGTCGTCCAGCGTACCATCCAGCGCCGCGAGAATTTCAGCAGCAATCGCGTCGAGATCCTGCTCCTGGGCTGCCATCACGCCCGGCCAGCGCAGAATATCAACCGGGTTGATTTCCCCTTCGTCACTCTGCATTTTTACCCAGTTCGCGGCAGTTACCAGCTGTTTAGCCAGTTTTTCGTTGAGGATCAGCTCACCTTGTGCGCTAACATCTGGCTCATAACGCAGGGTACATTCCACTTTACCGCGCGTCAGGCGAGAACGAATACGCTCGCGAACGACAGGTTCAAGGCTACGGAACTGCTCCGGCAGACGAAAGTAAGTTTCCAGATAACGCTGGTTTACCGAGCGCATTTCCCAGGTTGCGCTCCCCCATTCACCCTTGATTTCACGCCGGGCGTAGGCGGTCATACTGCGGATCATAGACGTTCCTGTTTATAAAAGGAGAGGTGGAAGGATTATAGCCATCGATGCCTTGTCAGGATAGGAATAACCGCCGGAAGTCCGTATAATGCGCAGCCACATTTGTTTCAAGCCGGAGATTTCAATATGCGTCCAGCAGGCCGTAGCAATAATCAGGTGCGTCCCGTTACCCTGACTCGTAACTATACAAAACATGCAGAAGGCTCGGTGCTGGTCGAATTTGGCGATACCAAAGTATTGTGTACCGCCTCTATTGAAGAAGGCGTGCCGCGCTTCCTGAAAGGTCAGGGCCAGGGCTGGATCACCGCAGAGTACGGCATGCTGCCACGTTCTACCCACACCCGTAACGCGCGTGAAGCAGCGAAAGGTAAGCAGGGTGGACGCACAATGGAAATCCAGCGTCTGATCGCCCGTGCTCTTCGCGCGGCAGTAGATTTGAAAGCGCTGGGTGAGTTCACTATTACGCTGGACTGCGACGTGCTTCAGGCCGATGGTGGCACGCGTACCGCGTCGATTACGGGTGCCTGCGTGGCGCTGGCAGATGCGCTACAGAAGCTGGTGGAAAACGGCAAGCTGAAAACCAACCCGATGAAAGGGATGGTAGCCGCAGTTTCTGTCGGAATTGTGAACGGCGAAGCGGTTTGCGATCTGGAATACGTTGAAGACTCAGCCGCAGAGACCGACATGAACGTAGTGATGACCGAAGACGGGCGCATCATTGAAGTGCAGGGGACGGCAGAAGGCGAGCCGTTCACCCATGAAGAGTTACTCACCTTGTTGGCGCTGGCCCGAGGGGGAATCGAATCCATTGTAGCGACGCAGAAGGCGGCGCTGGCAAACTGATTTTTAAGGCGACTGATGAGTCGCCTTTTTTTTGTCTGTAGAAAAGTAAGATGAGGAGCGAAGGCATGAAACCATATCAGCGCCAGTTTATTGAATTTGCGCTTAGCAAGCAGGTGTTAAAGTTTGGCGAGTTTACGCTGAAGTCCGGGCGCAAAAGCCCCTATTTCTTCAACGCCGGGCTGTTTAATACCGGGCGCGATCTGGCACTGTTAGGCCGTTTTTACGCTGAAGCATTGGTGGATTCCGGCATTGAGTTCGATCTGCTGTTTGGCCCTGCTTACAAAGGGATCCCGATTGCCACCACAACTGCCGTGGCGCTGGCGGAGCATCATGACCTGGACCTGCCGTACTGCTTTAACCGCAAAGAAGCAAAAGACCATGGTGAAGGTGGCAATCTGGTCGGTAGCGCGTTACAAGGACGCGTAATGCTGGTGGATGATGTGATCACCGCCGGAACGGCGATTCGCGAGTCGATGGAAATTATTCAGGCCAATGGCGCGACGCTTGCTGGCGTATTGATTTCGCTCGATCGTCAGGAACGGGGGCGCGGCGAGATTTCGGCAATTCAGGAAGTTGAGCGTGATTACAACTGCAAAGTGATCTCTATCATCACCCTGAAAGACCTGATTGCTTACCTGGAAGAGAAGCCGGAAATGGCGGAACATCTGGCGGCGGTTAAGGCCTATCGCGAAGAGTTCGGCGTTTAAAGAAACTCGCCGGATGAAAAGTCATCCGGCGTCATATTACTGCAACTGTGCGGCAATTAGCGGCCAGCGGGCGTCAAAATCATCCGTCGGGCGGTATTTAAACTCGCTGCGGACAAAGCGTGACAGCATACCTTCACAGAAGGCCAGGATCTGGCTTGCCAGCAGGGTTTCATCGGTGGTGTAACCTTCACCCTCACGCATTCTCTTTTCGCGCAATACCTGACGCAACTGCGCTTCAATACGCTCGAACAGCTGGTTGATGCGCCCTTGCAGGCGATCCTGTTCAAACATTAGTGCATGACCAGTGAGGATGCGGGTCAGGCCAGGATTACGCTCACCAAAACCGAGAAGCAGCAACACAATCAGACGCAGGCGCGCTGTGGTGTCCTTCTCATCTTTCAGAATCAGATTGATGCGAGTAATCAGGCTATCTTCGATAAACTCAATCAGGCTATCGAACATGCGGGTCTTACTGGGGAAGTGGCGATACAGTGCCGCTTCGGAAACGCCGACAGAGGCGGCCAGTTTTGCCGTCGTGATACGTTGGCTTCCATCGCTGGATTCCAGCATCAGCGCCAGAGACTGAAGTATTTCCTCGCGACGGTTCCTTTTCGCAGTTTGTTTTTCTGCCATGTTACAAAATACCCCTGAAAATAAGCACTTGCCAGGCGGCACCCACGCTATGACCGCAAACGAAATGTTTGCGGCTATGTTATGACGTTATTCGGATGCGTATGTGTTACTGACGACCAGAGTGACCAAAGCCGCCTTCACCGCGGTCGGTGGCGTCGAAATCTTCCACCAGATTAAATTCAGCCTGTACTACCGGAACAAAAATCATCTGGGCGATGCGTTCGCCAGGTTGAATGGTGAAGCTGTCCTGACCACGGTTCCACACGGAAATCATCAACTGGCCCTGATAGTCAGAATCGATCAATCCTACCAGGTTACCAAGCACGATACCGTGCTTATGTCCCAATCCGGAGCGCGGCAGCATCATTGCCGCCAGTGAAGGATCGGCAATATGAATCGCCAGCCCGGTCGGAACCAGCGTAGTGTCACCCGGAGCCAGTTCTACGGCGTCGTCGAGACAGGCACGCAGGTCAAGTCCGGCAGAGCCAGAGGTGGCATAAGTCGGGAGCGGAAATTCCTTCCCAACGCGCGGGTCCAGAATCTTAACGTCGATTTTTTTCATCATAACGGGTCACGATCTCGTCGAGTAATAATTGGCCAAGGAGCTCTTTGCGCTCAAGCGGTAAGACTTTATCTCCGTCCTGCCAGAAAAGGTGTAATGCGTTGTTGTCGCTGTTAAATCCTTGAGTTGGCTGGGAAACATCGTTCGCGCAGATCAGATCAAGGTTTTTACGGATACGTTTTTGCCGGGCGTATTCTTCCACATTATTTGTTTCGGCGGCAAATCCAACGACGTAGGGTCGATGGTCTTTTAGTGCGGCAACGCCTGCGACGATATCGGGGTTTTTAACCATTTTTATTGTTAATTCATCACCCTGCGTGGCCTGCTTTTTGATTTTCTCTGGGGCCACGGTAGCTGCGCGATAATCCGCCACGGCGGCACAGCCGATAAAAATATTTTGCTGCTGTACAGAAGCATTCACGGCCGCTTCCATTTCCAGCGCGGTCATCACATCAACACGTTTAACAAACGGTGGCGTCGGTAGTGAAACCGGACCTGATACCAGCGTGACGTTCGCGCCACGACGGGCAGCGGCGGCGGCGATAGCAAAACCCATCTTGCCGGAGCTGTGATTAGAGATATAACGCACCGGATCGAGCGGTTCACGCGTCGGGCCGGCGGTAATCATAATGTTCAGATGTTTCAGGTCGTTGACGGGCGAAAAATGCGCTACCGCCATATCAACAATGGTTAACGGATCGAGCATTCGCCCAGGGCCGATATCACCACAAGCCTGACTGCCACTGTCTGGCCCCCAGATAAGCAAACCACGGGAAGCAAGCACCTCTAAATTATGCTGCGTGGCAGCGGCACGGTACATCTGCTGGTTCATGGCGGGGAGCACGGCTACAGGCGCAGGTGTGGCCAGACAAATCGTCGATACCAGATCATTCGCCATTCCGGCAGCAACACGGGCAATCAAATCTGCCGTGGCAGGGGCGAGAATCACTAAATCAGCCCATTTACCCAGCTCAATATGGCCCATAGCGGCTTCGGCTGCCGGGTCCAGCAGACTGTCGGAAACGGGATAACCAGAAACCGCCTGCAAGCTAAGTGGGGTGATAAAGGCTTTTGCCGCTTCGGTCATGGCTACGCGGACGTCGGCCCCGCGATCGCGCAAACGACGCACCAGTTCAGGGGTTTTATAGGCAGCAATACCGCCGCTAACGCCGAGAACGATTTTTTTACCGGCCAGGCTCATGATGATTTTTCCTGTTGGGTGACACCAGAAGTTGGCGATTTTATCACAATACTTTTGTTGTCGTGCCTTCACCTGAGAATCACTTTGCGAGGCGCTTTCCTGGATTGAAAACTGGCCGTCGATTTAACGGAACGGCTATGACAGGATGCGAGCACCACAAAGGAGGTGAAGGTGAAAAACAATGCACAGCTGTTGATGCCGCGCGAAAAAATGCTGAAGTTTGGTATTAGCGCCTTAACTGATGTCGAGCTGCTGGCGCTATTTCTGCGTACCGGAACGCGCGGTAAAGATGTATTAACCCTGGCAAAAGAGATGCTGGAGAATTTCGGCTCTCTTTATGGCTTGTTAACCTCTGAATATGAACAATTTAGTGGTGTTCATGGAATTGGCGTGGCGAAATTTGCCCAGTTAAAGGGGATTGCTGAACTGGCGCGGCGTTACTACAACGTGCGGATGCGTGAAGAAAGCCCTTTACTCAGCCCGGAGATGACGCGGGAATTTTTACAAAGCCAGCTCACGGGTGAGGAGCGGGAGATCTTTATGGTGATCTTTCTCGACTCACAACACCGGGTTATAACGCATAGCCGTCTTTTTTCCGGCACGCTAAACCATGTTGAAGTCCATCCTCGGGAAATTATCCGCGAAGCGATAAAAATAAACGCCTCGGCGCTGATCCTTGCACATAATCACCCTTCGGGTTGTGCTGAACCCAGTAAAGCGGATAAACTCATTACTGAACGGATAATAAAGAGTTGTCAGTTCATGGATTTACGCGTGCTCGACCATATCGTGATTGGGCGTGGAGAGTATGTTTCTTTTGCCGAACGCGGCTGGATTTAACCCGCTATGCGCGATCCTTCGGGATCTTTGTCTGTTCGGGACTTGAGCACATCGCTGAGTCAGCGTATACTACGCCACCTTTGAGAATCTCGGGTTTGGCATTTGGGCCTGGCAATCGAGAGTTCACATAGAACTGCGATGACCGGGCTGTAAAGCCTGACGAGGCGCCAATACCCCATACGAAGCTCGAGCTAATTTGATTTTTGGAGAATAGACATGTCCCGAGTCTGCCAAGTTACTGGCAAGCGTCCGGTGACCGGTAACAACCGTTCCCACGCACTGAACGCGACTAAACGCCGTTTCCTGCCGAACCTGCACTCTCACCGTTTCTGGGTTGAGAGCGAGAAGCGTTTTGTCACCCTGCGCGTATCTGCTAAAGGTATGCGTGTAATCGATAAAAAAGGCATCGATACAGTTCTGGCTGAACTGCGTGCCCGTGGCGAAAAGTACTAAGTACTTAGAGGAAATAAATCATGGCTAAAGGTATTCGTGAGAAAATCAAGCTGGTTTCTTCTGCTGGTACTGGTCACTTCTATACCACTACGAAGAACAAACGTACTAAGCCGGAAAAACTGGAACTGAAAAAATTCGATCCAGTTGTTCGCCAGCACGTGATCTACAAAGAAGCGAAAATCAAATAATTCTCGCTTTGATGTAACAAAAAACCTCGCTCCGGCGGGGTTTTTTGTTATCTGCTTGCCCCCATATTGACTGCATCTGTTCATTCCTGGAGATGCTATGCCTGAATTACCCGAAGTTGAAACCAGCCGTCGCGGCATAGAACCGCATCTCGTTGGTGCAACCATTCTTCATGCGGTGGTGCGCAACGGACGCTTGCGCTGGCCGGTTTCAGAAGAGATTTACCGATTAAGTGATCAACCAGTGCTTAGCGTGCAGCGGCGGGCTAAATATCTGCTGCTGGAGCTGCCGGAGGGCTGGATTATCATTCATTTGGGGATGTCTGGCAGCCTGCGCATCCTTCCAGAAGAATTTCCCCCTGAAAAGCATGACCATGTTGATTTGGTGATGAGCAACGGTAAAGTGCTGCGCTACACCGATCCGCGCCGCTTTGGTGCCTGGCTGTGGACCAAAGAGCTGGAAGGGCATAATGTGCTGGCCCATCTTGGACCGGAGCCGCTTAGCGACGATTTCAACGGTGAGTACCTGCATCAGAAGTGCGCGAAGAAAAAAACGGCGATTAAACCGTGGCTGATGGATAACAAGCTGGTGGTAGGCGTAGGGAATATCTATGCCAGCGAATCTCTGTTTGCGGCGGGGATCCATCCGGATCGGCTGGCGTCATCACTGTCGCTGGCAGAGTGTGAATTGTTAACTCAGGTGATTAAAGCGGTGTTGCTGCGTTCGATTGAGCAGGGCGGTACAACGCTGAAAGATTTTCTGCAAAGCGACGGTAAACCGGGCTATTTCGCTCAAGAATTGCAGGTTTACGGGCGAAAAGGCGAGCCGTGTCGGGTGTGCGGTACGCCGATTGTGGCGACTAAACATGCGCAGCGGGCAACGTTTTATTGTCGGCAGTGCCAGAAGTAATTCATGCGCGCCGGATGGCATACCATCCGGCATAAACGCTACGCTAACTTCGCCATCAGCGCCTGATGGACATTCTCCGGCAGGAAATGGGTGACATCGCCCTGATGGCGCGCCACCTCTTTCACCAGGGATGAAGAGATAAACGACCACTCTTTCGACGGCATCAGAAACACACTTTCCAGTTCCGGCATTAAGTGGCGATTCATATGCGCCAGCTGCATTTCATATTCAAAATCCGCCACCGCACGCAGGCCACGAATCAGCACCGTAGCGTGTTGATTGCGGGCGAAGTTCGCCATCAAATCACTAAACCCGACCACTTCCACGTTCCCCAGATGCGCGGTTGCCTGCTGTGCCAGCGCCACACGCTCTTCCAGGGTAAACATCGGTTTTTTACTGGGGCTGGCGGCAATCGCCAGAATAACGTGATCGAACATTTGCGTGGCGCGCGTCACGATATCGATATGACCATTGGTAATGGGATCGAAAGTACCCGGATAAATCGCCCGTTTTTGCATAACAACCTCAATGCGTTTTCGGTGGCAGGTAAGGTTCCAGCAGTTGAAGCAGACGCTGTAGCGCGCCCTGGTTTTGATACAGTACTTCAACGGCATGACGGCCATAGAAACTACGGTAATCGGCGTCGGTGAGTAAAGAGGAAACCTCTTTTGCAAGCGTAGTGGCATCGGTAACGGTAATCAGCCCGCTTGCCTGCTCCAGCCGCGCGCAAATGTCTTTAAAGTTAAAAGTATGCGGCCCCATCAATACCGGAATAGCGTGTGCGGCAGCTTCCAGCGGATTATGCCCACCACGTTCAACCAGTGAACCGCCAACAAAGGCGAGATCGGCAATACCGTACAGTAACATCAACTCGCCCATCGTATCGCCAACCACAACCTGCGTGCTGGTGGAGGGGACTTCCCCTGAAGAGCGTGTGATATAGCTTAGTCCAGCCTGGCGGACAAGGTTAATCGCATCCGGGAAGCGTTCCGGATGACGGGGTACCAGGATGAGCAATAAATTCGGGAATTGCTGTAACAATGCCTGATGTGCGGCGATCACCACACTCTCTTCGCCTTCGTGAGTGCTGGTGGCAATCCATACCGGGCGGTGTGGTGCCCACTGGCGGCGCAGCGTCACTGCTTTAGCAGCCAGTTGCGGCGTTACAGAAATATCGAATTTCAGGCTACCGGTAACGGTCACCTGATTATTTTTTGCGCCCAGTGATACAAAACGTGCACCATCTTCTTCATTTTGCGCAGCAATCAGCGTAATACGACGCAGCAAGCGACGGACGAATTTGCCCAGTTTGGCATAACCTGCGGCCGAGCGGGCAGAGAGTCGCGCGTTAGCGATCACCAGCGGAATTTTACGTTTATGTAGCGCCGCAATCAGGTTAGGCCATAGTTCGGTTTCCATAATCAACACCAGTTTAGGGTCGACTTTATTCAGGAAACGATTAAGTGCATCGGGCAGGTCATACGGCAGATAAACGTGCTGAACATCCTTCCCGAAAGCCGATTGTACGCGCTCCGAACCAGTTGGCGTCATGGTTGTAACGGTAATCGGTAAATCAGGATAACGATGACGCAGCGCGCGCACCAACGGGATCGCCGCCAGAGTTTCACCGACGGAGACGGAGTGCAGCATGATGCCGCCTGGTTTTAGCGGATGGCGGTAAAAACCGTAACGTTCACCCCAGCGTTTTCGATAGGCCGGAGCCTTACGTCCGCGCACCCAGAGCCGTATCCAGATCAGCGGCTGAATAAGGTAGAGAAGGGCGGTGTAAAGCAATTCGAGCATAGTAAATAGCTGACTTATGGATGTGCTGGGGATTCTATGTATTTAGCTGTGGCTTTACCATTACTTTTCCCGTTTTTGACTTAAATAGCAATTTACCCGCCAATTCTTGCTGAACATCTATACTTTTTTTGTATTTTTATGCGATTCATTGATTTCTGCAGTACGTGCAGGAAGGAATCGCAGAGCAACAGTGAAAGAATATGGTTGCTAATGATTTTATTTGATTGATTTCTTTATTGAAAATCAACAATGTGCTTAAAAATCATTCGGGTCGGATTGCCGCGAAAGAAGTGATACACTAGCGCGTCAATATCAGTGCGGTATCAGTATTCAGGTAGCTGTTGAGCCTGGGGCGGTAGCGTGCTTTTTCTGCTTCACCTTAATCGGATAATCTCAACAAAAAGAGTTACTTGTGGATAAGCCATTTCGAAGAATTTTGCTCATTAAGATGCGTTTTCATGGGGATATGTTATTAACTACTCCCGTCATTAGTTCGCTGAAAAAAAATTACCCTGACGCAAAAATCGATGTGCTGCTTTATCAGGACACCATCCCGATCCTGTCTGAAAATCCAGAGATTAACGCGCTCTACGGCATAAAAAATAAAAAAGCAAAAGCCGCAGAAAAAATTGCCAACTTTTTTTATCTCATCAAGGTATTACGTGCCAATAAGTATGACCTTATCGTTAATCTTACCGATCAATGGATGGTTGCTATACTGGTTCGCTTATTAAATGCCCGTGTGAAAATTTCCCAGGATTATCATCATCGGCAGTCTGCTTTTTGGCGTAATAGTTTCACTCATTTGGTGCCGTTACAGGGTGGAAATGTGGTGGAAAGTAACTTATCCGTGCTGTCGCCATTGGGACTTGAATCGTTGGTGAAGCAGACAACCATGAGTTACCCGCCTGCAAGCTGGAAACGTATGCGTCGCGAACTTGATCACGCTGGTGTTGGACAAAATTATGTGGTTATCCAACCTACGGCGCGGCAAATCTTCAAATGTTGGGACAACGTCAAGTTTTCCGCTGTGATTGATGCCTTACATGCTCGTGGTTATGAAGTCGTTCTGACGTCCGGCCCAGATAAAGACGATCTGGCCTGCGTCAATGAAATTGCCCAGGGATGCCAGACGGCACCAGTAACGGCGCTGGCCGGAAAGGTGACCTTCCCGGAACTTGGTGCGTTAATCGATCATGCGCAGCTGTTTATTGGCGTTGATTCCGCACCGGCGCATATTGCCGCTGCAGTTAATACGCCGCTGATATCGCTGTTTGGTGCGACAGACCATATTTTCTGGCGTCCCTGGTCAAATAACATGATTCAATTCTGGGCGGGAGATTACCGGGAAATGCCAACGCGCGATCAGCGTGACCGAAATGAGATGTATCTTTCGGTTATTCCGGCGGCAGATGTCATTGCTGCTGTCGATAAATTACTGCCCTCCTCCACGACAGGTACGTCGTTATGATCGTTGCTTTTTGTTTATATAAATATTTTCCCTTTGGCGGTTTGCAGCGCGATTTTATGCGTATTGCTCAGACAGTCGCCGCCCGAGGTCATCATGTTCGGGTTTATGCCCAGTCGTGGGAAGGCGAATGCCCTGATGTATTTGAACTGATCAAAGTGCCGGTTAAATCGCATACCAATCACGGGCGCAATGCGGAGTATTTTGCCTGGGTGCAAAAACATTTACGCGAACATCCCGTCGATAAAGTCGTTGGATTCAACAAAATGCCGGGGCTGGACGTTTATTATGCCGCTGATGTTTGTTATGCCGAGAAAGTAGCGCAGGAAAAAGGCTTTTTCTATCGCTTGACGTCACGTTATCGCCATTATGCCGCCTTTGAGCGGGCAACCTTCGAACAGGGCAAGCCGACACAGCTGCTGATGCTGACAGATAAGCAAATCGCCGATTTCCAGAAACATTATCAGACTGAAGCGGAGCGTTTTCATATTCTGCCACCGGGGATTTATCCTGATCGTAAATATAGCCAGCAGCCAGCTAATAGCCGTGAAATCTTCCGTAAGAAGAATGGAATAACCGAACAACAATATTTATTGTTGCAGGTCGGTTCAGACTTCACGCGTAAAGGTGTCGATCGTTCCATTGAAGCACTTGCTTCGTTACCGGATTCGCTGCGCCACAACACATTGCTATATGTTGTTGGGCAGGATAAACCGCGAAAATTTGAGGCGCTGGCAGAAAAACGCGGCGTGCGCAGTAATGTTCACTTCTTCTCGGGGCGCAACGATGTCTCGGAATTAATGGCGGCGGCGGATTTATTACTGCATCCTGCCTACCAGGAAGCGGCGGGAATTGTGCTGCTGGAAGCGATTACTGCAGGATTACCGGTACTAACGACAGCCGTTTGTGGCTATGCGCATTATATTGTTGACGCCAATTGCGGCGAGGCTATTGCTGAGCCATTCCGCCAGGAAACATTGAATGAGATTTTACGCAAAGCGTTAACGCAATCTTCATTGCGCCAGGCCTGGGCGGAAAATGCGCGACATTATGCTGATACACAAGATTTATACAGTCTGCCAGAAAAAGCGGCGGATATCATAACGGGTGGTCTGGATGGTTGAACTTAAAGAGCCGTTTGCCACGTTATGGCGTGGTAAAGATCCTTTTGAGGAAGTTAAAACCTTGCAGGGTGAGGTTTTTCGTGAACTGGAAACTCGCCGCACTCTGCGCTTTGAAATGGCGGGCAAAAGCTATTTTCTCAAATGGCATCGCGGCACGACCCTGAAAGAGATAATCAAAAATTTACTCTCATTGCGGATGCCAGTATTAGGCGCAGACCGCGAATGGAATGCGATTCATCGACTGCGGGATGTCGGCGTTGATACTATGTATGGGGTGGCATTTGGCGAAAAAGGCATGAATCCGCTTACCAGAACTTCATTTATTATTACCGAAGATCTGACACCAACCATAAGTCTGGAAGATTACTGTGCTGACTGGGCGACTAACCCTCCAGATGTTCGCGTAAAGCGTATGCTTATTAAGCGTGTCGCGACGATGGTGCGCGATATGCATGCTGCGGGCATTAACCACCGTGACTGTTATATCTGTCATTTCCTGCTGCACTTGCCTTTTTCCGGTAAGGAAGAGGAGTTAAAAATTTCGGTAATTGACCTGCACCGGGCGCAGCTTCGCACGCGCGTTCCACGTCGTTGGCGCGATAAAGATCTTATAGGGCTTTATTTTTCTTCGATGAATATTAGCCTGACTCAGCGGGATATCTGGCGGTTTATGAAAGAGTATTTTGTCGCCCCGCTTAAAGACATTCTCAAGCAGGAACAAGGGCTGCTGTCGCAAGCAGAAGCAAAAGCCACAAAAATCAGGGAAAGAACGATTAGAAAATCGTTGTAATTTCCGGAGAGAAATATGAGTGCCCACTATTTTAATCCACAAGAGATGATCAATAAGACAATCATCTTCGATGAAAGGCCAGCGGCGTCAGTGGCATCATCATTCCATGTTTCTTATGGCATTGATAAAAACTTTCTTTTTGGTTGTGGTGTTTCAATCACGTCAGTTTTGTTACATAACAACGACGTGAGTTTTGTTTTCCACGTTTTTATTGATGCTATCCCTGAAGCCGATATCCAGCGTTTAGCCCAATTGGCGAAAAGCTATCGTACCTGTATCCAGATCCATCTAGTAAATTGTGAACGGCTTAAGGCATTACCGACGACCAAAAATTGGTCTATTGCCATGTATTTCCGTTTTGTAATTGCAGATTACTTTATTGATCAACAAGATAAGATCCTTTACCTGGATGCTGATATCGCCTGTCAGGGAAACTTAAAGCCGCTGATAACAATGGATCTTGCCAATAACGTTGCTGCTGTTGTTACTGAACGCGATGCTAACTGGTGGTCGTTACGGGGTCAAAGTCTGCAGTGTAATGAACTTGAAAAGGGTTACTTTAATTCAGGTGTCCTGTTAATTAATACACTAGCGTGGGCGCAGGAGTCCGTTTCTGCTAAAGCGATGTCGATGCTTGCTGATAAAGCCATCGTTTCCCGTTTAACCTATATGGATCAAGATATCCTTAATCTTATCCTGTTAGGGAAAGTTAAATTCATTGATGCTAAATACAATACGCAATTTAGTTTAAATTATGAATTAAAAAAATCATTTGTTTGTCCAATTAATGATGAAACCGTATTAATTCATTATGTCGGCCCGACAAAACCCTGGCATTACTGGGCCGGTTATCCAAGTGCGCAACCTTTTATCAAAGCCAAAGAAGCATCGCCCTGGAAAAATGAACCGTTAATGCGGCCAGTTAACTCAAACTATGCTCGTTATTGCGCCAAGCATAATTTTAAACAAAATAAACCAATTAACGGGATAATGAATTATATTTATTATTTTTATTTAAAGATAATAAAATGAAATTGAGAAAAGTTAAATGAATGAATTTATAAAAGAACGGTTTTCGTATTTAGCAGATAATAAAAAAGAAAACGCCCCAGAGCTAAATGTTTCCTACGGTATCGATAAGAATTTTTTGTATGGTGCTGGCGTTTCAATTTCTTCCGTTTTGATTAATAATTCAGATATTAATTTTGTCTTTCATGTTTTCACTGATTATGTGGATGATGATTATTTAAAGTCATTTAATGAAACAGCAAAACAATTTAATACCTCAATTATTGTATATTTAATTGACCCCAAATACTTTGCTGATCTGCCGACGTCACAGTTTTGGTCGTACGCGACATACTTCAGGGTATTGTCTTTTGAATATCTGAGTGAAAGTATTTCCACACTGCTGTATCTGGATGCCGATGTTGTTTGTAAAGGAAGCCTGAAACCTCTCACAGAAATTATATTTAAAGATGAGTTTGCTGCGGTCATTCCTGACAATGATAGTACTCAGGCGGCATGTGCAAAACGCCTCAACATTCCCGAAATGAATGGACGTTATTTCAATGCAGGCGTTATCTATGTCAATCTTAAAAAATGGCATGAAGCAAATTTGACACCGTATTTACTCAAACTTTTACGAGGGGAAACTAAATATGGCTCTCTTAAATATTTAGATCAGGATGCGTTGAATATCGCATTTAATATGAATAATATCTACCTTGCGAAGGATTTTGATACTATTTATACCCTGAAAAACGAACTTTATGATCGTAGTCATCGAAAGTATCAGCAAACCATTACCGATAAAACAGTGTTGATTCACTATACAGGGATAACTAAACCATGGCATAGCTGGGCTGGATATCCGTCTGCATCATACTTTAATATCGCGCGTGAACAATCTCCCTGGAAGAAATATCCTCTTAAAGAGGCGCGGACTGTTGCAGAAATGCAGAAACAATATAAGCATCTGTTTGCCCATGGTGAGTATATAAAAGGCATAACTTCATTAATTAAGTACAAGCTTAAGAAATAAATTACTCTTATGATTACAAGTATACGTTATCGCGGCTTCTCATTTTATTACAAAGATAATGATAATAAATATAAAGAAATCTTTGATGAAATACTGGCCTATAATTTTAAAACAGTAAAAGTATTACGTAATATTGATGATACCAAAGTATCGTTGATTGATACGAAATATGGTCGCTATGTTTTTAAAGTCTTTGCTCCGAAAACGAAAAGGAATGAACGTTTTTTTAAATCTTTTGTAAAAGGTGACTACTATCAGAATTTGATCGTTGAAACCGATCGTGTCAGAAGTGCAGGTCTTACTTTTCCTAATGATTTTTATTTTCTGGCTGAGCGTAAATTTTTCAACTATGCCAGTGTTTTTATCATGCTTATCGAGTATGTCGAGGGCGTAGAGCTCAATGATATGCCGATTATTCCAGAAAATGTTAAAGCAGAAATTAAGGCTTCAATGGAAAAATTGCATGCCTTAAATATGCTATCGGGCGACCCACACCGGGGTAACTTTATCGTTAGTAAAGATGGTGTCAGGATAATTGACCTATCCGGTAAAAGCTGTACGGCAGAGCGTAAAGCTCGTGATCGTCTGGCCATGGAACGTCACCTGGGTATTGCCAACGAAATAAAAGATTATGGCTACTATTCAGTAATCTACAGAACCAAACTACGCAAATTTATTAAAAAATTAAAAGGCAAAGCGTAAACCACACAGTCAAAACGGAACCAACATGGATTTATTAGCTGAGAGTATTACTGAAGTCACTGTCTCTGGGAAAATTACTAACACCGATCGTGTGTTAAATATCGCTTACGGTATTGACCGCAACTTTTTATTTGGTGCGGCAGTATCTATGCAATCAGTTATTATGCATAACCCGGACCTTGCGGTTAAGTTTCATCTCTTTACCGACTACATTGATGAAGATTATCTACAACGTGTTAACGCTTTTACCAGCAAAAATGCTAACGTTGAAGTAAGAATTTATAAAGTCTCCAGTGCCTTTATTGATATCTTCCCCAGCCTGAAACAGTGGTCTTATGCAACATTCTTCCGTTTAGTTGCGTTCCAGTATCTGAGTGAAGTTATTGAAAATCTGTTATATATCGATGCTGATGTCATCTGTAAAGGCTCATTAGCTGGATTGCTTGATATTAATTTTGATGGCGATAAGTTCGCAGCTGTTATTAAAGATGTGCCTTTTATGCAGGAAAAACCAGCGAAGCGTCTGGCTATAGAGGGACTTCCAGGTAATTATTTCAACGCCGGTGTAGTATATCTGCAGCTTGAAGCATGGGCGAAAAATGATTTTATGAATAAAGCCATTGCTATGCTGGCAAGTGACCCGCAGCATACGAAGTATAAATGCCTTGATCAGGATATTTTAAATATTCTGTTCTTTGGTCATTGTATTTTTATTAGCGGCGATTATGATTGCTTTTATGGCATTGACTATGAGTTAAAAAATAAAAGCGATGAAGATTATAAAAAGACCATTACCGATGATACTAAGCTGATTCATTATGTTGGCGTAACGAAGCCCTGGAACGACTGGACGAATTATCCCTGCCAGAAGTATTTTAATGAGGCTTATCAGGCTTCTTGCTGGAATGATGTGGCGTTTATTCCAGCCACGAATGAAAAGCAGTATCAAGTGAAATCCAGACATTTGAAAAGAAATGGTAATATTGCATCTTCATTTTACTATTTCATGCTCTATTATAGTAAGAAAATAGCGCGTAAGCATTTTTCCAAATAATTATTAAGATTAATCACCCTGAGATTTTTTAATGAACTTGCCCATTTATATTGTCTCACTTAAAAGAGATATTGAGCGAAGAAATAAAATAAATGATGTTTTTCATCGATTAAATATTAATTTTGATTTTTTTGATGCCATAGATGCTAAAGACCCTCAAAATAAAGAAATTATTGATAAAATGAGATTAAGTGGTGTCGGCGCAGAAATGACTGATGGAGAAATTGCTTGTACATTAAGTCATCAGCTTATATATAAGGATATGATAGATAAAAATATAGAATGGGCAGTCATTCTCGAGGATGATGTTATCGTCAATGAGAAATTTAAAAAATTTCTGCAATATTTTAATCTTCCTGAAAAAGACAAGTTAAAACATAATAATTTGTATTTGCTTGGAGGACAGAAAGGATTACATGATTATCCGGTATTGGGGCAAAGCCTTTTTAGTAAAGTTAAGGTAAGTACTTGTACTTTTCGGCGTGTTAATTTCAATAAAAATAAAATTCGTCGTACATGTTCATATTTGATGAATAAAGATATGGCACAAAAGTTGCTCAAATTGACAAAGGATTATGGCACCTATCGAGCTGATAGCTGGAAGTTAATGCATCAACATAATATTATAAAAGAGTTTTATTTAGACGAAATAATATTACATCCTATTTTAAATGAGTTTAATAGTCATCTTGAAAGTGAAAGGCTATTAACATCGGAAAAAAAACAACCTAGAACAAGGCTTCAGAAAAGAATGAAGTTTATACGCTCCTGGATAAAGGTGGCTTTTTTTTCTCTTTTGAAATGAGATTGTTAATTTCAATTTGTTGTGAGATATTAACGTGGAAGTAAAAATTGAGCAATTTCGAAATAATAGCTGTAATTTTATTTTTTTATTGTATTTAATCGGTTTGTTGTTTGTGCCAATTGATCTTAATATCACCACTAAAATAATTAATGCGACAGGTGCATTTTCTCTTTTCTTATTAATTGTAAATAAAAAGCACAATTATAATAAAAATGTCATTATATTAATTCTTGGTTTACTTCTTTTGGGTGCAATGAACCTTATATGGTATGAATTTTATAAAACAGAAGATGTAGTATATAGAAATGCTTATCGAGGCTACCTTGAGTCTGGAAAACTATTAGTATTTAGCTCGTTGACATTTTTATTACTAAGTAAAAATAAATTCAGGCAAAATGAAAAACTACATTTTATTTCAGCTATCTTAGTTCAAATAATCATGCTATGTAGAGCATATTATCAAGGGATATATTTGCATGCAGACCGCATTCCCCTCTCCGCCATGAATGGGAATATTGGTCAGATGGGGGCAGCGACTATTGCGGCTTATGTGATTACATTTACAACTTTATATTCTTCAATTGTATTCATAAAAATGCAATCGAAATATAAATGGTTTCTATTTTATGCTAACTTTGCTTTAAGCTTTGCAGCAGTAATGATGACAGGAACGCGTGCGGCAATTTTCACATTCCCACTTATGATTATGGTCATATTATTTCTTCAGCATCGTGATCAAAAAGTGTTTTTATTTAAAGGATTGAGTGGTGTTTTTATATTGCTACTTGCTTGTGGTTTGATATTTAATAAGGAAATTGATAGGCGAATTAATTCATTAAAAGCTGATGTTATTTCATATGCTACAAAAAATAACAGTCAATCCTCGGTCGGAGCACGTTTTGCAATGGTTAATGCAGGAATTAAAGGAAGTCCTGATGGTTTTAATTGGCAATCTCTTGAGCAGCGTGCTGAAAAGATAAAAGCATTAAGTGCAGAAAATAATATTTATAGTGGAGCTTTATTATTCCTTGATGTACATATGCATAACGAAATTGTGGAATCTCTTTCCACGAAAGGAAAAATTGGTCTTCTTGTTCTTATTATGTTCTATGTTGCAATGATCTATTACTGTATACGAGAGAAAAAATATATACTCTTGGTTTTCCCTGCTTCTATTATGTTATTTGGCATTAGTGATGTCATTACACATGCTAAACCAATACCGGCATCGTGGATTGTGTGCCTCTTCCTGTCTATATCGTTTTTGAGTAAAAATGAACCACAATAATAAAAGCGTTGACTAAGTAAGTGGGTATAATGCCCACTTACTATTTATTAAATTAATGTGATTTTTTTATAAACAGCCGCTGCTTCTAAATTATTTAAATTCATTAGCGGAGCCCTACAAACCACCTGATTCTTCCCATATCCGCCAATTAATCCCGGATCGGTTGGTCCATAAACCGTGATATTCGGTCTATCCAGTGCCGCCGTTAAATGGCTTAACCCCGTATCCACCGACACTACAAATTTAGCCCCAGCCAGCACGCGGGCAACGCCTTCCAGACTCATCTTCGGCAATACTTCAACATAAGCAAATCCTTCCGCCAGTCGTTTCGCCCGTTCTTCCTCATGCGGCGCGCCCCACGGAAGTTTAATCCGTATTCCTGAATCTGCCAGTAAACCAATCAAATCTCGCCAGTGTTCTTCCGGCCAGTGTTTATCATCACGGGTCGTCGCATGAAGAAATACGGCATATTCGCCAGCATCTGTAGGCAGGTTCGTCAAGAAATGCTGTGCAATAGCATAATCGCCCTGGGTTTGCGGTTTGCTATAGCCCAGACTTTTGGCAAACAGTTCGCGGGTGCGTTCTACGGCGTGCTGCTGTTTTGCAATATGATGCTTACGATTGTAAAACAGGCTGGCTAAAGGTTCGCGAGCGGTTTGCCAGTCCATTCCATGCTTTACGCCATGCGCCAGACGCGTCACCAGCGCCGCGCTTTTTACCAGCCCCTGAGCGTCGATAACTGCGTCATAGTTCTCTGCTTGTAGCGCTTCACGAAACGCTTTCCGTTCAGCTTTTATGGGGGCCGAGAACCAGGCTTTACGCCAGCGACGTATTGCCACAGGAATAACTCGCTCAACGGCGGCGTGCCAGGAAGGAATCTGTGCGAACCCTTCTTCCACCACCCAGTCAAACTTAATCCCTGGGATTGCCTGCTGGGCATCAGTGAGTGCGGGCAGCGTATGGAGAACATCGCCCATCGACGATGTTTTAACGATCAAAACCCGCATCCGTCAGGTTTCCTCTTGTAACAATAGCGCGTTGAGTTCTTCCAGTACGCGCTGGGGAGTAATGTCGATCAAGCTCTGGTGATAACCCTCCGCAGCGTCACCTTTACGCACTTTGTGATAGCCGGTAATCAGGCGGATCACGCGTGCTTTATGGGATAGCGGCGGTGTGAAGTCCGGGCTACTCGGACCATACAAGGCAACCAGCGGACGATTGAGCGCCGCCGCAACGTGCATCAGGCCAGAATCGTTAGTGACAATGGCTTTACAGGCTGCAATCAGGATAACCGCTTGATCAAGCTGTGTTTCCCCTGCCAGGTTCCGGCACCATGCCTGCTGCTCGGTATTTAAAGCGGCAAGAATCTCATTGCCCGCTTCATGATCTTTCGCCGAGCCAAACAGAACCACCTGATAACCTTCATCAATCAGTTGCTTTGCCAGTTCTGCATAGTGGTAGTGTGGCCAGCGTTTTGCCGGACCAAACTCCGCACCCGGGCAAAAGCCAATCATCGGACGTTCTGATGAAAGCGAAAATTGATTACAGGTATATGATTTTTCACCTTCGCTCACCTGCAACTGCGGCCATAACAATGGTTGCGGCAGATCTTGTGCTGTGCGCATAACGCCTTTGTCATAGGCCAGCGCGACATAGCGTTCCACCATTAGCGGCCAGGCTTCTTTATCGAGCACACGTACATCGTTGAGTAAACCGTAGCGCATCTCGCCGCGCCAGCCGGTGCGATGAGGAATACCCGCGAAGAAAGGCACTAATGCAGATTTGAAGGAGTTGGGTAAGATGTAGGCGCGGTCGTAGCGCTTTTCACGCAGGCTATGACCCAGTTTGCGGCGTTCGCCGATTTCCAGCGCTCCGTGACCGAGAGGCATAGGGATAGCTTCGTTAACTTCCGGCATCCGCGATAATAATGGACGGCACCATGCCGGTGCCATCACATCGATTATCGCCTGGGGATAGCGCGCCTGGAGCGTGCGATAGAGACTTTGCGACATCATCATGTCGCCAACCCAAGACGGGCCGATCACCAGTATTTTCATGCAGAGCTCTTATGCGTCGCGATTCAGCCAGGCCATATATTCCGTTACGCCTTCGGCAACGGTTTTGAACGGTTTGTCATAACCCGCCGCGCGCAGATTCGTCAGATCTGCCTGCGTGAACGCCTGATAGCGGCCTTTCAGTTTATCCGGGAACGGAATGTATTCGATCTGGCCTTTCTTGTGATAAGCAAGCGTTGCATCGGCTACCGCCTGGAAGGATTCCGCACGACCAGTACCGAGGTTGAAGATGCCGGAAACGCCATTTTCCAGGAACCACAGGTTTACATCTGCCACGTCGCCCACATAGACGAAGTCACGTTTGAAGTTCTCGCTACCTTCGAACAGCTTCGGTGATTCACCGTTGTTAAGCTGAGTGTTGAGATGGAAAGCGACGCTCGCCATGCTGCCTTTATGGCCTTCACGCGGTCCATAAACGTTGAAATAGCGGAAGCCAACAATCTGCGAGTTGGCTTCCGGCAGGATTTGGCGAACATATTCATCAAACAGGAATTTTGAGTAACCGTAGACATTCAACGGTTTTTCATATTCGCGGGATTCAATAAAGTCGGAGGTGCGACCGCCGTAAGTGGCTGCAGAAGAAGCGTACAGGAACGGGATTTCGCGCTCCAGGCAGTAGTGCAGCAGCTCTTTGGAGTATTGATAGTTGTTATCCATCATATACTTGCCGTCCCACTCGGTGGTGGAAGAGCACGCACCTTCGTGGAAAATCGCTTCGACATCGCCGAACTCTTCGCCAGCCATAATCTGGATCAGGAAGTCTTCCTTATCCATATAGTCCGCGATATCCAGATCCACCAGGTTCACAAACTTGGTGCCGTCTTTCAGGTTATCCACCACCAGAATATCGGTGATGCCTTTGTCATTCAGGGCTTTAACGATGTTGCTGCCGATAAAGCCCGCGCCGCCGGTAACGATGATCATAACTGTAACCTTCGAATTATGGAGTCAGAGACAATCTCAGACACGAATGCTTCTATCATATCACTACACGGCGTTGGCTTCAGCCATTCGCCAAAAGTGAGATTGATGGACGTTATTTATCCTGAATTTTGCAGAAGTGTTAACGCGTCATCTCGTCGCGACCTATAAGTTTGGGTAATATGTGCTGGAATTTGCCCTGTCTGGAGAATCGCAATGCGTGGAGAATTTTATCAGCAGTTAACCAACGATCTGGAAACCGCACGGGCGGAAGGGTTGTTTAAAGAAGAGCGCATTATTACGTCTGCGCAGCAAGCAGATATCACTGTGGCTGATGGAAGCCACGTCATTAACTTTTGTGCCAATAACTATCTCGGACTGGCGAATCATCCGGATCTGATTGCGGCGGCAAAGGCGGGAATGGATTCTCACGGTTTCGGCATGGCTTCGGTGCGTTTTATTTGCGGCACTCAGGACAGCCATAAAGAGCTTGAACAAAAACTGGCGGCCTTCCTGGGGATGGAAGATGCGATTCTCTACTCTTCCTGCTTTGATGCTAACGGTGGCCTGTTCGAAACGCTGTTGGGCGCGGAAGACGCCATTATCTCCGACGCACTGAACCACGCGTCTATTATTGATGGTGTGCGTCTGTGCAAAGCTAAACGCTATCGTTATGCCAACAACGATATGCAGGAGCTGGAAGCACGTCTGAAAGAAGCGCGTGAAGCCGGTGCGCGTCATGTGCTGATTGCCACCGATGGTGTGTTCTCAATGGACGGCGTGATTGCCAACCTGAAGGGCGTTTGCGATCTGGCAGATAAATACGATGCCCTGGTGATGGTAGACGACTCCCACGCGGTCGGTTTTGTCGGTGAAAATGGTCGTGGTTCCCATGAATACTGCGATGTGATGGGCCGGGTCGATATTATCACCGGTACGCTTGGTAAAGCGCTGGGCGGGGCTTCTGGTGGTTATACCGCGGCGCGCAAAGAAGTGGTTGAGTGGCTGCGCCAGCGTTCTCGTCCGTACCTGTTCTCCAACTCGCTGGCACCGGCCATTGTTGCCGCTTCCATCAAAGTGCTGGAGATGGTCGAAGCGGGTAGCGAGCTGCGTGACCGTCTGTGGGCGAACGCGCGTCAGTTCCGTGAGCAAATGTCGGCGGCGGGCTTTACCCTGGCGGGAGCCGATCACGCCATTATTCCGGTCATGCTTGGCGATGCGGTAGTAGCGCAGAAATTTGCTCGTGAGCTGCAAAAAGAGGGGATTTACGTCACCGGTTTCTTCTATCCGGTCGTTCCGAAAGGTCAGGCGCGTATTCGTACCCAGATGTCTGCGGCGCATACCCCTGAGCAAATTACGCGTGCAGTAGAAGCATTCACGCGTATTGGTAAACAACTGGGCGTTATCGCCTGAGGATGTGAGATGAAAGCGTTATCCAAACTGAAAGCGGAAGAGGGCATCTGGATGACCGACGTTCCTGTACCGGAACTCGGGCATAACGATCTGCTGATTAAAATCCGTAAAACAGCCATCTGCGGGACTGACGTTCACATCTATAACTGGGATGAGTGGTCGCAAAAAACTATCCCGGTGCCGATGGTCGTGGGCCATGAATATGTCGGTGAAGTGGTAGGTATTGGTCAGGAAGTGAAAGGCTTCAAGATTGGCGATCGCGTTTCTGGCGAAGGCCATATCACCTGCGGTCACTGTCGCAACTGTCGTGGCGGTCGTACCCATCTGTGCCGCAACACGATCGGCGTCGGTGTTAACCGTCCGGGCTGCTTCGCCGAGTATCTGGTGATTCCGGCGTTCAACGCCTTCAAAATCCCTGACAATATCTCCGATGATCTGGCTTCCATTTTTGATCCCTTCGGTAACGCCGTGCATACCGCGCTGTCGTTTGATCTGGTGGGCGAGGATGTGCTGGTCTCTGGTGCAGGCCCGATTGGTATTATGGCGGCGGCGGTGGCGAAACACGTTGGTGCACGTAACGTGGTGATTACTGATGTTAACGAATACCGCCTTGAGTTGGCGCGTAAAATGGGTATCACCCGTGCGGTTAACGTCGCTAAAGAGAACCTCAATGATGTGATGGCAGAACTGGGCATGACCGAAGGCTTTGATGTCGGTCTGGAAATGTCCGGTGCGCCGCCAGCGTTTCGTACCATGCTCGACACCATGAACCACGGCGGTCGTATTGCGATGCTGGGTATTCCACCGTCTGATATGTCTATCGACTGGACCAAAGTGATCTTTAAAGGATTGTTCATTAAAGGTATTTACGGTCGTGAGATGTTTGAAACCTGGTACAAGATGGCGGCGCTGATTCAGTCTGGCCTCGATCTTTCGCCGATCATTACCCATCGTTTCTCTATCGATGATTTCCAGAAGGGCTTTGACGCCATGCGTTCGGGCCAGTCCGGGAAAGTTATCCTGAGCTGGGATTAACACAAACAAGGGCTGGTATTCCAGCCCTTTTTCCTGAGGATAATCTGTTAAATATGTAAAATGCTGTCAGTAAAATAAAGAATGGGTAATTGCGCTGATCTCTTATATAGCTGTTCTCATTATCTCTCTACCCTGAAGTGACTCTCTCACCTGTAAAAATAATATCTCACAGGCTTAATAGTTTCTTAATACAAAGCCTGTAAAACGTCAGGATAACTTCAGAGGTCGTCGGTAATTTATGATGAACAGCACCAATAAACTTAGTGTTATTATCCCGTTATATAATGCGGGCGATGATTTCCGCACGTGTATGGAATCTTTAATTACGCAAACCTGGACTGCTCTGGAAATCATTATTATTAACGATGGTTCAACGGATAATTCTGTTGAAATAGCAAAGCATTACGCAGAAAACTATCCGCACGTTCGTTTGTTGCATCAGGCGAATGCTGGCGCATCGGTGGCGCGTAATCGTGGGATCGAGGCGGCGACGGGCAAATATGTCGCTTTTGTCGATGCTGACGATGAGGTGTATCCCACCATGTACGAAACGCTGATGACCATGGCGTTAGAGGACGACCTCGACGTAGCGCAGTGCAACGCTGACTGGTGTTTTCGTGAAACGGGAGAAACCTGGCAATCCATCCCCACCGATCGCCTTCGCTCAACCGGCGTATTAACCGGCCCGGATTGGTTGCGGATGGGGCTTTCTTCCCGCCGTTGGACTCACGTTGTCTGGATGGGGATTTATCGCCGCGATGTTATTGTAAAAAATAACATTAAATTTATTGCCGGATTACATCATCAGGATATTGTCTGGACAACAGAATTCATGTTTAACGCGCTGCGTGCGCGATATACCGAGCAATCGTTATATAAATATTATCTGCATAATACGTCAGTGAGTCGGTTGAACAGACAAGGGAATAAAAACCTTAATTATCAACGTCACTATATTAAGATTACCCGCCTGCTAGAGAAATTAAATCGAAATTATGCCGACAAAATTACGATTTATCCGGAATTTCATCAGCAAATAACTTACGAAGCATTGCGTGTTTGCCATGCGGTGCGCAAAGAGCCGGATATTATTACCCGCCAACGGATGATTGCCGAGATATTTACTTCCGGTATGTATAAGCGCCTGATTATCAATGTGCGCAGCGTGAAGGTGGGTTATCAGGCGTTACTGTGGTCTTTCCGCTTATGGCAATGGCGCGACAAAACGCGGTCGCACCATCGCATTACGCGTAGCGCCTTTAATTTACGCTAGCGTTAAGCTTCGCCGCTTCAGGCTGTTTGCCCCAGCCTTGCCACTGATGCTGGAAGTAAACGATCAGCGTGCTCTGGCTGATGCTTTCGCTTAATACTTCAAAGAAGCGATTAGCATAAACAGGTTCTATCGGTTTCTTCGGTTTGCAGAGCTTCACGCCACGGAACGGATTACGCGGTGTGTCGGGCACAGTGTTTTTCGGCGGTGTAGACGTATCAACCTGCGGTTCATTCAGCAAGCTGCTGGCTTTCACCAGCGTAATGTCTGGCGGCAGGTTATAAACCATCTGTTGTAACACGCGTACCGTGGAAGGGTGAGGATGCCCAATGGCAATGGTCGAACCGTTGCGACGTGCCAGGTCAATTGCGCGATTGAATTGCACACGGATGTCCGCTTCATTTTGCGAATCGTCGAGGAACACTTTCCGTTTGATCACCTTCACGCCAGTGCCTTGCGCTGCGCGCATCGCCTGGGTATTACCGATGGTTACGCTGTCGAGGAAGTAAAGATTGTAACGCTCCAGCGCCTGCATCACTTTCTGCATACCAAACAGGTTAGAGGTCATCTTGCTGCCCATGTGGTTGTTGATCCCCACGGCATAGGGCACGTTATTGACCGCACTACGAATAATGCGCTCAATTTCGTCGCTGCTCATCTCCGGGCGTAGCGTATTTTTCTCCAGCGGCTGTTTACTCAGTGGTGCCATCGGTAGATGAATCAACACTTCGTGACCGCTGTTATGCGCTTTGGTCGCCATCTCTCTGGCGTGCGGTGAATCGGGTAATACAGCGACGGAGATAGCGGAAGGCATCGCCAGCACCTGGTTTTCGTTGTGCGGGCGATACCCAAAATCATCAATGACGATGGCAAGCTTGCCAGCAATTACGGGGGAGGAGAGCGCCAACAGAGCGGCAAATGCAAGAACGTTACGACGAAATGGAAACAAAACTTATCTTCCCAACCACGGCTGTGGATTGACCGCCTGACCCTGGCGGCGAATTTCGAAATAGAGTGAAGGCCGACCCTGACCGCCACTGCTGCCCACCAGTGCAATCGGCTGGCCCGCGCGAACCTGCGAACCAACGCTCACCAGTGCGCTCTGATTATAGCCGTAAAGACTCATGTCGCCTTTACCATGCTCAACCACCACCACCAGACCGTAGCCTTGCAGCCAGTCAGCCAGAATCACCCGACCGTCGGCAATTGCTTTAACTTCAGTACCTTCAGAGGCACCGATAACCATTCCTTTCCAGCGTAATTCACCCTGTAGCTGCTCGCCATAGCGATGCAGCGTCGGCCCGCGAACTGGCCAGAATGCCTGACCACGCGGCGCACCCAGGCCACCAGTTCGGGACATCAGCGATTTTTCGCTTTCGGTCGGTTTGTAGGTGGTGCCTTTGCGCGTTGCTTCTTTCTGGCGGTCGCGAACCGCCTGGGCCTCACGCGCTTCTCGTTCAGCACGCGCTTTCGCCGCGGCTTCCGCACGGGCAATGCTGTTACGCAGACGGGATTCGTTGGCGCGCAGCTCGCTCAACTGTTGCTGACCTTGCTGGATGGAAGACTCCAGCCCTGCCAGCGTCTTTTTACGCTCGTTCAGCGCCTGGGTCAGCTTCGCCTGTTGGGCGCGTTGTTCGTATAACAGCGTTTGCTGCTCGCTCTGTTTCTCTTCCAGCTCGGCGCGTTGCATAGCGACTTCTTCACGCGTTTGTTTCAACTGAGCAATGGTTTCTTGTCGCGCCTGGTTGAGATAGCCGAAATAAGCCTGTAAACGCTGTCCACGCTGGCTTTCTTCACCGCTGAGAATCAGCTGAATACCGGTATGCTCGCCCTGACGGAATGCGGCATCCAGTTGCGCGGCGAGGCTGCGCTCCTGGGCGGCTTTTTGCTGCTCCAGTTTGGCAATCGACGCGTTCATCTCATCAATCTGTTTATTCAGTTGATTGAGCGTGTTTTGCGTTTCGCGCAGCTTACGGGTGGCTTCCGAGATCGCTTCTTCCTGCTTTTTCAACTGAGCAAGCAGGCTGGAGCGTTGTTGTTGCTTTTGGCGTACCGCGCGCTCTTTCGCGGCGATATCGGCCTGAATAGATTTGAGTTGGTCACGCTCATCCGCGTGGGCGGAAAAGGCGCACAACAATACGCCAGCGCTAAGAACGCTGGCGTAGATGATGGGCCTGATTGCAAACCTGCGCGGTTTCACGGCCCGTGTCATGGTATTAATCGCCTTTCCCCTCATGGGGAGGGATTATTCCACGATGAACAGCGGCTTACCAGTCATCTCTTGCGGGATTTCCATACCCATCAGCGACAACATGGTCGGCGCGATGTCAGAAAGTTTGCCGCCTTCAACCGCTTTCACGTTCTTATCACCAACATAAATCAGCGGAACTGGCAGGTTGGTGTGTGCCGTGTGTGCCTGACCCGTTGCCGGATCGCGCATCTGTTCAGCGTTACCGTGGTCAGCGGTGATCAGCAGTTGTCCACCCACGGACTCAACTGCTTTCGCGACTTCTTCCACGCAGTGATCCAGCGCTTCAACCGCTTTAACCGCCGCTTCCATCACCCCGGTGTGACCTACCATGTCGCCGTTCGGATAGTTACAGATAATGGTGTCGTATTTGCCGCTCTTGATTGCCGCAACCAGTTTTTCGGTCAGCTCTGCGGAGCTCATTTCCGGTTGCAGATCGTAGGTAGCCACTTTCGGTGAGTTGATCAGAATGCGATCTTCGCCTTTGAACGACTCTTCTACGCCACCGTTGAAGAAGAAAGTAACGTGGGCATATTTTTCGGTTTCGGAAATACGTAACTGAGTTTTGTCGTTTTTCGCCATCCACTCGCCGAAGGTGTTAACCAGGGAAGCGGGTGGGTAAGCAACCGCAGTTTTGATGTCAGCGGCGTATTCGGTCAGCATCACGAAATCGACGTTAACCACTTTCTTACGCGCGAAGCCATCGAAATCAGCGTTCACGAATGCACGAGTGATTTCACGTGCGCGGTCAGCACGGAAGTTCATGAAAATCAGCGCATCGCCGTCTTCCATTGCCGCGTCTGGCTGACCTTCTGCACGGATAACGGTCGCTTTCACGAATTCGTCGTTTTCGTCGCGAGCATAAGCAGCCTGCAAACCAGCAACGGCGGTATCGGCCTGGAACTCACCCTGCGCCAGAGTTAGCAGGTCATAAGCTTTTTCAACGCGATCCCAACGGTTATCGCGGTCCATGGCGTAGTAACGACCAATGATGGACGCTACGCGGCCTTTGCCCAGTGCGGCAAATTTTTCTTCGAATTTTTTCAGCGAGGATTCGGCACTGCGCGGTGGAGTGTCGCGACCGTCAAGGAATGCGTGCAGGTAGATTTTTTCTGCGCCGCGTTCAGCGGCCAGTTCTACCATCGCCATGATGTGATCTTCGTGGCTGTGTACGCCGCCTGCGGACAGCAGACCCATAATGTGAACTGCTTTGCCTGCGTTTTTCGCTTTATCTACCGCGCCAGTCAGTACCGGGTTAGCGAAGAAAGCGCGATCTTTGATTTCAACGTCCAGACGAGTCAGGTCCTGATACACGATGCGGCCGGCACCCAGGTTAACGTGGCCTACTTCGGAGTTACCCATCTGACGGTCAGGCAGACCGACTTCCAGACCGGAAGCGTCGATCAGGGTATGCGGACGATTGGCCCACAGTGCATCCATTACCGGGGTTTTAGCACTAAAAATGGCGTTATCCTGCTGTTCTTCACGATAGCCATAGCCATCCAGAATCACCAGTACCATAGGTTTTTTAGAAACCGACATTGCGACAACCTCATACTCAAGAGTCAAAATTTGCGTAATTTTACTACAGCTGAATCGATAAAATAGCCTCTGAAGATCAAAATATACGACCGCTCGCAGCAAGCCGATGCCAGATTTGCGCTTTTTTTTCGTCGCGCCCCGCAAAATTGCATTCCAGTTAACGCGCTGGCTGTATTTGCCGCACCGCGCAGGTATACTCCTTTCCTGGTTTTTTTAATCACTACGTCGGGAGTTGTTACCCCCCATGCAAGAAATTATGCAATTTGTTGGCCGTCATCCCATACTGAGTATCGCCTGGATCGCGTTACTGGTGGCGGTTCTTGTGACTACGTTTAAGAGCCTGACCTCGAAAGTGAAGGTGATTACTCGTGGTGAAGCTACGCGTCTGATCAACAAAGAAGACGCTGTGGTTGTGGATTTACGTCAGCGTGATGACTTCCGTAAAGGCCATATCGCAGGTTCTATCAACCTGTTGCCGAGCGAAATCAAAGCCAACAATGTTGGTGAGCTTGAGAAGCACAAAGACAAACCGGTTATCGTGGTAGACGGTTCTGGCATGCAGTGCCAGGAGCCTGCAAACGCGCTGACGAAAGCTGGTTTTGCGCAAGTATTCGTGCTGAAAGAGGGCGTTGCTGGCTGGGCTGGCGAAAACTTACCTCTGGTGCGCGGCAAATAATTTACCTGTCGTCTTTCATGATGCAGGCCGTTAGCTGCAATTAGGCCCCCAGCGACTTATTGTTATAAGCTTCTGGGGACACTCCATTTTGCAGCCGCCCTGCAACATGAAATTTCAGGGTAAAAAAACAGGAGCTAAGTTATGGCCAATGTTGAAATCTATACCAAAGAAACCTGCCCGTATTGCCATCGTGCGAAAGCACTGCTGAGCAGCAAGGGCGTGAGTTTTCAGGAGTTGCCGATCGATGGCAACGCCGCTAAGCGTGAAGAGATGATCAAACGCAGCGGGCGCACCACGGTTCCCCAGATTTTTATTGACGCACAGCACATTGGCGGCTGTGATGACTTGTATGCATTGGATGCACGTGGTGGACTGGATCCCCTGCTGAAATAACGTGTGAACGTTGGCATTACATTGCGCAGTATTTAAGGACAACACTTAAGGGTTTTCTACACATGTCAGAACAAAACAACACCGAAATGACTTTCCAGATCCAACGTATTTATACCAAGGATATTTCTTTCGAAGCGCCGAACGCGCCGCACGTTTTCCAGAAAGATTGGCAGCCAGAAGTTAAACTTGATCTGGATACGGCATCTTCTCAACTGGCAGATGACGTTTACGAAGTGGTACTGCGTGTTACCGTAACGGCCTCCCTGGGCGAAGAAACCGCGTTCCTGTGTGAAGTTCAGCAGGGCGGTATTTTCTCCATCGCGGGTATCGAAGGCACCCAGATGGCACATTGCCTGGGTGCATACTGCCCGAACATTCTGTTCCCGTATGCTCGTGAGTGCATCACCAGCATGGTATCCCGCGGTACATTCCCGCAACTGAACCTTGCGCCGGTTAACTTCGATGCGCTGTTCATGAACTATTTGCAGCAGCAGGCTGGCGAAGGTACTGAAGAACATCAGGATGCCTGATGAACCAACGTAATGCTTCAATGACTGTGATCGGTGCCGGCTCGTACGGCACCGCTCTTGCCATCACCCTGGCAAGAAATGGCCACGAGGTTGTCCTCTGGGGCCATGACCCTGAACATATCGCAACGCTTGAACGCGACCGCTGTAACGCCGCGTTTCTCCCCGATGTGCCTTTTCCCGATACGCTCCATCTTGAAAGCGATCTCGCCACTGCGCTGGCAGCCAGCCGTAATATTCTCGTCGTCGTACCCAGCCATGTCTTTGGTGAAGTGCTGCGTCAGATTAAACCGCTGATGCGTCCTGATGCGCGTCTGGTGTGGGCGACCAAAGGTCTGGAAGCGGAAACCGGGCGTCTGTTGCAGGACGTGGCGCGTGAGGCGTTAGGCGATCAAATTCCGCTGGCGGTTATCTCTGGCCCAACGTTTGCGAAAGAACTGGCGGCAGGTTTACCGACGGCTATTTCGCTGGCCTCGACCGACCAGACCTTTGCCGATGATCTCCAGCAGCTGCTGCACTGCGGCAAAAGTTTCCGCGTTTACAGCAACCCGGATTTCATTGGCGTGCAGCTTGGCGGCGCGGTGAAAAACGTCATCGCCATTGGCGCGGGGATGTCCGACGGTATCGGTTTTGGTGCGAATGCGCGTACGGCGCTGATCACCCGTGGGCTGGCTGAAATGTCGCGTCTTGGTGCGGCGCTGGGGGCCGATCCTGCCACCTTTATGGGCATGGCGGGGCTGGGCGATTTGGTGCTGACCTGTACCGACAACCAGTCGCGTAACCGCCGTTTTGGCATGATGCTCGGTCAGGGCATGGATGTACAAAGCGCGCAGGAGAAGATTGGTCAGGTGGTTGAAGGCTACCGCAATACGAAAGAAGTCCGCGAACTGGCGCATCGCTTCGGCGTTGAAATGCCAATAACCGAGGAAATTTATCAAGTATTATATTGCGGAAAAAACGCGCGCGAGGCAGCATTGACGTTATTAGGTCGTGCACGCAAGGACGAGCGCAGCAGCCACTAATCCCAGGGAACTTTGTTACCGCTATGACCCGGCCCGCGCAGAACGGGCCGGTCATTATCTCATCGTGTGGAGTAAGCAATGTCGTGTGAAGAACTGGAAATTGTCTGGAACAATATTAAAGCTGAAGCCAGAACCCTGGCGGACTGTGAGCCAATGCTGGCCAGTTTTTACCACGCGACGCTACTCAAGCACGAAAACCTGGGCAGTGCACTGAGCTACATGCTGGCGAACAAGCTGTCATCGCCAATTATGCCTGCCATTGCTATCCGCGAAGTGGTGGAAGAAGCCTACGCCGCCGACCCGGAAATGATCGCCTCTGCGGCCTGTGATATTCAGGCGGTGCGTACCCGCGACCCGGCAGTCGATAAATATTCGACGCCATTGTTATATCTGAAAGGTTTTCATGCCTTGCAGGCCTATCGTATCGGTCACTGGCTGTGGAATCAGGGCCGCCGCGCACTGGCAATCTTTCTGCAAAACCAGGTTTCTGTGACGTTCCAGGTTGATATTCACCCGGCAGCAAAAATTGGCCGCGGTATCATGCTTGACCATGCGACGGGCATCGTCGTCGGTGAAACGGCGGTGATTGAAAACGACGTATCGATTCTGCAATCTGTGACGCTTGGCGGTACGGGTAAATCTGGTGGCGACCGTCATCCGAAAATTCGTGAAGGTGTGATGATTGGCGCGGGCGCGAAAATCCTCGGCAATATTGAAGTTGGGCGCGGCGCGAAGATTGGCGCAGGTTCCGTGGTGCTGCAACCGGTGCCGCCGCATACCACCGCCGCTGGCGTTCCGGCACGCATTGTCGGCAAGCCGGATAGCGATAAACCGTCAATGGATATGGATCAGCATTTCAACGGTATTAACCATACGTTTGAATATGGGGATGGGATCTGACGTCCTGTGATTGTGCCGGATGCGATGTAATCATCTATCCGGCATACAGTAACTAATCTCTCAACACCGCTCCCGGATATCCCAGCTGCCGCCAGGCTTCATACACCACGACCGACACCGCATTGGACAGGTTCATGCTGCGGCTGTCCGGCACCATTGGAATGCGAATTTTTTGTTCAGCGGGCAGGGCATCAAGAATGCTTGCTGGCAGGCCGCGTGTTTCCGGGCCGAACATCAGATAATCGCCATCCTGATAGCTTACGGCGCTGTGAGCAGGCGTACCTTTCGTGGTGAGGGCAAACAGGCGCTGGGGATTTTCTGCTTCGAGGAACGCGCGATAGTCATGATGACGCGTAACGGCGGTAAACTCGTGATAGTCCAGCCCCGCGCGGCGCAGGCGCTTATCGTCCCAGGCAAATCCCATTGGTTCGATGATATGCAGACGAAAGCCGGTATTAGCGCAAAGACGGATGATGTTGCCAGTATTTGGCGGAATTTCTGGTTCGTAAAGTACGATGTTTAGCATACTGCCCCCTTAGTGCGGGGGCAGGATAGCAGATATTCGTCTAACCCTTAAGCTGCATTCCCTTTCGCCATCGGAGCTAGTGCCGCAGGCAATTCTTTACCCAGCCCCTGCACCAGCGAATCTTGCGTAATTTCGCTAATCGATTTCGCGCCAGTCAGCGTCATTGCCACTTTCATCTCTTTTTCGATTAGATTAAGCAGATTTGCCACGCCCGCCTGGCCCGCTGTTGCCAGCGCATACAGGAAAGCACGACCCAGCAGTACGGTGTCGGCACCGAGCGCAATCATACGCACGACATCAAGCCCGTTACGAATCCCGCTATCTGCCAGAATGGCAATATCACCTTTCACCGCATCCGCAATAGCGGGCAATGCACGAGCGGAAGAGAGTACACCGTCCAGCTGGCGGCCACCGTGGTTAGAAACCACAATCCCATCAGCACCAAAACGTACTGCATCGCGCGCATCTTCCGGATCGAGGATCCCTTTGATCACCATCGGGCCATCCCAGAAATCGCGGATCCACTCAAGGTCTTTCCATGAGATGGACGGATCGAAGTTATTCCCCAGCCAGCCGATGTAATCTTCCAGTCCGGTCGGTTTGCCGAGGTAAGCCGAAATATTACCTAAATCATGTGGACGACCGTTCAGGCCCACATCCCACGCCCATTGCGGATGCGTCACCGCCTGCAAATAGCGGCGCATTGCCGCGTTCGGGCCGCTCATCCCAGAATGTGCATCACGGTAACGTGCGCCCGGTGTCGGCATATCCACGGTGAAAACCAGCGTCGAACAACCCGCTGCTTTTGCTCGCTCCAGCGCGTTACGCATAAAGCCGCGATCGCGCAGCACATAAAGCTGGAACCACATCGGACGTTTGATAGCTGGAGCGACTTCTTCAATCGGGCAAACGGAAACCGTCGAGAGAGTAAACGGAATACCATGCGCATCCGCCGCTTTGGCAGCCTGAACTTCGCCACGACGCGCATACATGCCACACAAACCCACCGGAGCCAGCGCCACCGGCATCGACAATTTCTCATTAAACAGCGTCGTTTCCAGGCTTAAGTCAGACATGTTTTTCAGAATACGCTGGCGCAGCGCCACTTCTGACAAATCATCCACGTTGCGGCGCAGCGTGTATTCAGAATATGCACCCCCATCCATATAGTGGAACAGGAACGGCGGCAGAATGCGTTGTGCTGCGGCGCGATAATCGCTGGCTGCGGAAATAATCATGCGTTTTTCTCCCTCGAATGCTCATTATGGTCACCAGGCAGGCGGGTAATGCGTGCATGGCGAGCTTGATCTTCATCGAATCGTTTCATGGTGGTGTGAACAAAGCTAAGGTGCGCCATCATTGCTTTACGCGCCCCGTCAGCATCACCGGCAAAAATGGCGTCAATGACTGCCTGATGTTGTTCGGTCAGCTGTGAAAAAACCGGGGGTACCAGATACATCCGCTGGCGGCTATGCTTCACAGAGGATTGCAGGACATCGAAGAAACCGCGCATGGTTTGCAGCAGCACGATGTTATGTGAGGCTTCGGCAATCGCCAGATGAAAACGAACGTCCGCTTGTGAGGCGAGATCCGGGTCTTCACTTAGCGTTGCTTCAAAGCAAAGCTGAATTTTCTCTTTTTCGCCTGGTGTGGCGCGCATTGCCGCATGCCACGCGGTGCTGGCTTCAATGGCGTAGCGGGCTTCCAGAATATCGAAACTGTAATCCGGATCATCGGCCATCAGCGTTTTCAGCGGCTGGACGATGTTTTGCTCCGACCATGTGTCATGACGCCAGCGAATAAACGTCCCGCCGCCGCGTCGACTAAGCAGCACGCCTTCGCTCACCAGTTTTGCCAGCGCCTCGCGCAGTGAATTACGCGATACGCCGAGTTGCATCGCCAGTTGACGTTCAGCGGGCAACTTCATGCCCGCCTCCAGGTTTTTTTCATCAATCAGCGCCCGCACTCGATCGGCAACCTCGTCTGACAGGCGTCTGGGTAAAACAATCATTAAGGAATCATCCACGTTAAGACATAAGCCTGAAGCGTGGTGATCACGCCCACCATACAGGTGAAGATCAGGCTGTGTTTGACGGTAAAGCGGAACAGATCTGACTCTTTGCCTACCAGGCCTACCGCCGCACAGGCGATAGCGATAGATTGCGGAGAGATCATCTTACCGGTGACACCACCGGTGGTGTTGGCGGCAACCAACAATAGGTCAGAAACGCCAATTTGTTGTGCTGCAGTGGCTTGCAGGGCGGCGAACAGGGCGTTAGATGAGGTATCCGATCCGGTCAGGAAGACACCAAGCCAGCCGAGGAACGGCGAGAAGAAGGTGAATGCATGGCCGGTGTGCGCCAGTGCCAGCGCCAGCGTTGATGACAGTCCGGAATAGTTCGAGATAAAAGCGAACGCCAGCACCATACCGATGGAGTAGATAGGCAGAGCCAGTTCTTTCAGCGTGCTGCCGAAGGTGCTGATAGCGTCAGATGGTTTCATCTTCAGCCAGACAATCGAGAGCAGGGCAGCAAAAAGAATGGCGGTACCGGTGGCAGAGAACCAGTCGAACTTAAACACGGCGGCATACGCTGTCGCTTCGCTGACCACTGGCGGCATACGGGCAACCAGTTTATCGAGGTACGGCACCGGAATATTGATCACCCATTCATACAGCGCACCACCCGAAGCGAACAGGGCTTTAAACGGTGGAATACTCCACAGCGTTACGGTGGCGGTCAGGAACAGGAACGGTGTCCAGGCGCGAAGCACCTGACCTGCGGTGTAACCGGTGTGAGCCAGCGTCATATCAACCTGTGACGCCCCCAAGTCACCGAAGCGGAATACGCGCACTGGTTGCCAGCGTTTGAGGAACAGCGTCAGGCAGAGCAGTGATACCAGCGAAGAGATAATGTCTGGCAGTTCCGGCCCAATGAAGTTAGAGCTGAGGTATTGAGCAATGGCAAACGAACCACCTGCAACCACGACCGCAGGCCACGTCTCTTTGATACCGCGCCAACCGTCCATAATCGCCATGATCCAGAACAGCACGATAATGGTCATAAACGGCAGCTGACGCCCCACCATCTGACCAATCTCAAAGCTGTCGATGCCTGTTACCTGCCCGGCGACCAGAATCGGAATACCCATCGCGCCAAATGCCACTGGCGCGGTGTTAACAATCAGGCACAGCCCGGCGGCGTACAGCGGTTTAAAGCCCAGGCCGACCAGCAATGCGGCGGTAATTGCTACCGGTGCGCCAAAGCCTGCGGCTCCTTCAAGGAAAGCGCCGAAACAGAAACCGACGATCAGCATTTGCAGGCGCTGGTCAGGGGTTATCGAAAGAATAGACGAGCGGATGATGTCAAACTGCCCGGTTTTCACCGAGATCTTATAGACGAACACCGCTGCAATAATGATCCACGCGATGGGCCACAAACCGTAGAAGAAGCCATAAATCACCGAGGCCAGCGCGTTAGCGACCGGCATTTTATAGAACAGCAAAGCCACGGCAAGGGCGATTGCCACCGTCCATGAGGCGGCGACATAACCTTTGAGTTTGAGCTTAATCAGCGCAAAGAAGAAAAACAGGATGGGAAGCGATGCTATCAGACTGGAAAGCCAGATATTCCCGGCGGGATCGTAGTTTTGTTGCCAGAGATTCATTGCAGGTCTCCTGGAGTCCACGCACATCGTGTAATGAGTCTGATGCTCATCTCCTTGTCACACGTTGTGTAAAAGTGGTACTGCCAATTGTGTTGTGTAGGGATAATGACAATGAATGGTTAACTAAATGTTATGCATTGGCAATATTGATGTGAGTTTTAATTGGGGAATTGTGAACCAGAGGTCAGATAAGCGAAGAATTGGTAGGGCCAATTCTTGGTGGAGGGAGATGTCTGGTAAAGAAAAGGGCAATCCTCATCAGAGAATTGCCCTTAGTCACACTAAGTTAATGGAGCATTACCACTGAATACCGGCACCGAGCGCGGCGGAGTATTCACCCTGGCTATTGGTACTACCTTGTAATTTGTAGACCCAACGACCATTGGCGCTCACCATCGACACACCTAAAGCAACAGCCGATTCACCATTGTAAGTACCGCCACCAATAGAGGCCATGCTGGCACCTGGAGTGTAAGCCTGCGGCAGACCGGTCATTGCCATTGCAGAAGCGATACCACCGCTCAACTTGCTTTCGGTTTTGGACAGTTTGTTATCCATCTCAACCATCCGCTGATCGGTATATTGCTTCGTTTCCTGCACGCTTTGCTTCAGCTGCGCATAGTTCACTGCGTCGTTGTTGTTGACGCCAGCGGAGACGTTGCTGATGCGAGTCGTACCGCCATTACCACCACCGAGAGTGATGTTGCTGTAGTCTATAGAACCATCAGCTTTGGTGTCGTAACGAACGCCGCCTGCCTCAGAAGACTTCAGCTGCGAAACGTTAACCGCATCGGTGGCATTAACACCTGCAGCAACGTTGGTGATACGACGCTGGTTGGTAGAAGAACCCACAGAGATGGTGTTTTCTTCGTTGGCCACGGAACCGGTACCCAGCGCGACGCTGTTGTCAGCGGCAGCAATGGAACCAGAACCAATCGCAACACTATCTTTACCCTGCGCGTTGGCATCTACGCCATCGGTGTTGGTCTTGAAGTATTTGGTGCTACCGGTGGTTACGATATCGCCAATGCCGTTTTCGATATTGGTAACGCGAGTATCCAGATTCGTCACCTGATTGTTCAGGTTAGTAATGCTCTGGGTATTTTGCGCTACGCGCTCATCAGTGACTTTCAACTGACCTACGTTAACCGCATCGGTATCCGCTGAACCAGCCGCGACGTTGGTGATCTGACGTTGACCGTCTTCGCTGCCGACAGAGAATTCACCGACAGAATTCTGCGGCGCGTCCATGTTGTAGGCGGTGTAGTCAGTCTGCGCACCACGGGTGGTCTGGGAACCACTACCCATCGCAATACTGTTTGCATGATTTGCACTCGCGTTGCTACCGATAGCAATACCGTTGATTGCATCAGTTAACACCAGAGTGTTCAGGCCAATACCGATCCCTGCATCACCATTAACAATGGTTTTCGCACCCATTGCCAGCGAGTCTTCACCGACAGCCAGTGAATCTTCAGCTGTTGAGTTAGCGTGGAAGTATTTGGTCGGCGTGGTAGCGACTGCACCAATGGCATTTTGCAACTGGCGAACCGTAACGGCGTCATGGGCTTCGGAACCATCGGCTACGTTGATGATTTGACGATATTTACCGTCATCACCAATAGACAACGCACCAAGTAGTTCGCCATCCGTGGTGTCATAACCAATCACAACACCTTCTTCCGACACGCTGGTGTCACGAGAACCTTTAACTATTACACGGCTGGAAACGGAACTGCTACCCAGGGCGATACCCGTATCAACGGAGCTGCTGCTACCTTGACCAATGGCTACGCTGCTTTCGCCTGAGGCGACAGCGTTATAACCCACAGCCATAGCGCCAATACCTGAAGCGCTGGCATCGTTGAACGCTAAGCCGTTGTCGTTGGTACGTACATAGTTAATGCCCGCACCGTTATCTTCGATGTAGGTTTCGCTGGTGTTACCGGCAAGCTGATTGATGATTTCGCTGTTCTGCTGGATCAGCATATTGGTGTTAAACAGCTGAGAACCGTTGATGGCGTCAGTGCTGCCTTCGCCAATGTTACCATCAGCAACATTTGTGATGATGCTGGCCTTGCCGTCATGGCTGGCGTTGTAGGCACCTGCGCCGTCATTGGCTGTTGCATCCCACAGCAGAGCGTTATCGTCGAGCGCATCCAGGGCGTCACCGACGTTGTTGTACTCGGCATTTGCAATGGTGTAAGTCGGCGCAGTAATAGAACCATCAGCGTTAACTTCTGCGTCACCACCCAGGGCATCGGCAATGTACTTGTTGGTGGTATACAGTTGTGAACCGTTAATGGCATCGCTGCTGGTGGCAGAGATTGCACCGTTAGCGACGTTAGTGATTACACTGGCTGTTTTATCTTTTCCGTGAGCGGCGCTAAATGCACCATTGCCATCATTGGCTGTTGCATCCCACAACAGAGCGTCATCCAGCGTGGTATCGATCGCTTCCAGCGCGTCACCGACGTTGCTGTAACTGCCGCCAGCGATGGCATAAGTCGGTGCGGTGATTGTGCCGTCAGCATTGACTTCTGCGTCACCACCCAGAGTATCGGCAATGTACTTGCTGGTGTCATAGAGCTGTGAGCCGTTAATAGCGTCGCTGCTGGTAGAGGAAATTGCACCGTCTGCAACATTAGTAATGATGCTGGCCGTGTTATCTTTTCCGCGACCGGCGCTAAACGCACCGTCACCGCCCTTGGCGGTCGCATCCCAGAGTAGGGCATCACCGAGTGATGTGCTAAATGACGTGTTAATGGCAGCCAGAGCATCACCGACGTTATTGTAGTCAGTACCACCAATAGTGTAGGTTGGCCCGGTTAATACACCCGCATCACTGATATCAGCACCACCGCCAAGGTATGACGTAAATGAATCAGCTAAGCCATAAAGTTGTGAGCCATTAATGGCGTCAGTGCTATCAGAGGATACAGTGCCTGCCAGTAAGTTGGTGATTTTGCTGTCAGTACCGTTGGTGCCGTGTTTGGCACTGAATGCACCCGCCGTAGCGTTCCACAGCAGAGAGTCATCACCGAGACTGTCAACAGCGTCAGTCAGGTTGGTGATGTTGGTGGTATTCGTGGCGATATTGGTGGTGTTGGTTGCCACATTATCGTTGGTGGTTTTGAGCTGAGAGCCGTTAACCGCGTCAGTGCTGCCAGCCGTCAGGTCACCGTCTTTGACGTTAGTGATTTTGCTGGTGGCATCAGTACCGTGCGCGGCGCTGAATGCTTTCGCTGCATCATTCCACAGCAGAGAGTCATCACCGAGACTGTCAACAGCGTCAGTCAGGTTGGTGATGTTGGTGGTGTTCGTGGCGATATTGGTGGTGTTGGCTGCCACGGCATCGTTAGTGGTTTTGAGCTGAGAGCCGTTAACCGCGTCAATGCTGCCAGCCGTCAGGTCACCGTCTTTGACGTTAGTGATTTTGCTGGTGGCATCAGTACCGTGCGCGGCACTGAATGCCCCCGCAGTAGCGTTCCACAGCAGAGAGTCATCACCGAGACTGTCAACAGCGTCAGTCAGGTTGGTGATGTTGGTGGTGTTCGTGGCGATATTGGTGGTGTTGGCTGCCACGGCATCGTTAGTGGTTTTGAGCTGAGAGCCGTTTACCGCGTCAGTGCTGCCAGCCGTCAGATCACCGTCTTTGACGTTGGTGATTTTGCTGGTGGCATCGGTACCGTGAGCGGCGCTGAATGCGGTGCCATTCCACAGCAGGGCATCGTCTTTAAGGTCGCCAACGGAATCAGTCAGGTTGGTGATATTGGTGGTGTTGGTCGCTACGTTATCGTTGGTGGTTTTCAGCTGAGAGCCGTTAATGGCGTCTTTACTGGTAGCCGAAATATCGCCATCTTTTACATTGATGATTTTGTTTTCTGCTACGGTACTGGCAATCGTTCCATCAGCATTTTTAACAATATAACTGGCGCTGAAAGCCCCTTTAGCTGAGTCCCAGTGCAGAGTTTCATTGTCAAGGTACTGGAGTGCTTCACCAACGTTATTGAAATCCCTTTTCTTCAGTTTATAAGACATCCCCTTTATTGTTCCGTTACTGGCTACATCTGCTCCGCCTCCCAGCCTGTCTGCTACCGACCGACTAATGGCGTAAAGTTGTGAACCGTTAATGGCTTCTTTACTGTCTGTTGAGATTTCACCTGCCGCCATATTGACGATGCGACGCTGTGCTGACCCTGAGCCGACCGACACAACGTTGTCTTCATCTGCAGTAGAGCTTGCACCAATCGCGACGGAATTATTCCCTCCTGCAGAAGATGAACTTCCCAATGCAAGACTGTTTGATCCAACCGCAGAACTTCCTGTACCGATCGCAATAGCATTTGCGGTTGATGCGCTGCTGTTCTGGCCTAATGCAATGGTGTTTGTGTTTGATGCTTGCGCATTTTGCCCCAAGGCAAGAGCACTTGCGCCAGCAGCCGCTGCTGTATATCCCAGGGCAACAGAACCTTCACCTGTTGAATCACTGTTTGCACCTAATGCAAGACTGTTTTTGCCTCGAGCTTTCGCTTTAGTACCTACAGCCGTCGCATTTTCAGCGGCTTCGCTTTCAGCACCAATCGTAATGGCGTTCGCTGCACTGGCAAGTGATTGTCTACCTAATGCGAGGCTGTCTACGCCAGCAGCAGCACTGTTGCGGCCTACTGCAATCGCGTTAGCCGCAGATGCGGCGCTACTTGCACCCAGCGCCATTGAATATTCTTTTGACGCATTGGCATTATCACCGAGGGCGATGCTCATAATTTCGTAAGCTTTAGCCGTATTTCCTAACGCAATAGTTTTTTCACCATCGGCAAGGGAGGAGTCCCCAACAGCAAGAGATGTAAAACCGTTCGTCTTTGCGTAACGACCAAGAGCCATCGAACGATCGCCAGTTGCTGTTGAAGATGCACCCAGCGCGACACTTCTGTCACCTAATGCTTTTGCACTAACCCCAAACGCCATGGATGCTCCACCACTTGCGAGGGTTTTTGACCCGATGGCAGAGCTGTACTCACCTTCGGCTATCGCGTCATAACCTAAAGCTGTACTCGCGCCACTTGTGTTTATAAAGGTATTTGCTTTTGAACCTTTACCGATAGCAACCCAGCCGTCACCTGCTGAGCCATCGCCATAATCAGTTGGCTGCCCAGTGTAATTATCTGCACTTGCCCCAAACGACGACAACAGCCCACCCGCAACCAGCGCAGAAATTAACAGCTTACTGCGTCCGCTCTTTTTGCCACGGCTCTTCGCCGTTTCGCTGGCAACGCTGTAACTGCCCGTCGCTGGATTCCAGATAACTTTAAAAATTTTGTTCATTATTGATGCTCTCTATTCCTTGATATAAGCGCAGAAGCTGCATTTATTTTTTGTTTTTTCGCTGCCGAGTTTCAGCAGATTGAACAGTGTCGAACTGGAGATTTGCCATATTGATGGACAACTTCAGATACTTCAGGTTATTAGGCGAAACGCCTTTTAATGTCAGATTAATGTCTTGCCATTGACCAGGCATTAATTGCAGAGTGGAATTCATGGTGGTGTTGAAAAGTAATTGTTGCCACTTCGCCAGAGCTTTGGCATCGGTGGGTCTTTCATTGCCCCATGTCGCATGAAAGCCAATATTTGATACGGGAACGCTTAATAGATTGACTAGTGAAATACGAATAACGCTGCCGTTTTCAACCGCATCAATAGCCAGCACCCGACCTGCCAAACCGACAGAACCGTTATTTAGAATGAAGTATTGTGTTTGTGCCGGGTTAAATTCTGTAAAGACAAATTCGTCCTGTTTGTCTTTAACCGCTTTCACCACGCCAGCGAGCGTCTTGGTACTATTTATGATAGTAGTTTGTTGTTTTTCAAAATGTTCTATCTTTCGCTTATCGAGTTCCTGTTGTTTCTCAAGCGCCTCAATTTTGCTTTTTTGCAACTCTTGCTGTGTAACGAGGTCGTCGACCTTACTCGCTTTTTCAATATAGTCACACCCTGCCAATAAGCAGAGAGGCACTATTATTAACACGCTTAACAGTGTTTTCTTTAGGTTCATAGGATGAATTCCTTTTCATAATCCCGATACAGTTGATAATTACGGCACAATCATTTTTTTTATGAATGATTAGAGTGGAGCATATCCGACAAATAAATTTGTTAGAGAATTTTTGTATTAATTGGTTGTGCGAATATGTTATTAAGTGTCAAACAATTTTGGTTTGTAGCCAATAATATTAATCGCGCGGATTTTAATGATCGGTGTCAATCAATGTCAAATGTTTCACCGGATAAAGGCCCAGGGCAGGGAAAGGTAAATATTCAGTTGAGTGATGTTTTATTGCGAAGTTTGCGATGCTGATAGAAAAATTTAAATAATTAATTATGTTTCAAGCATTGATATGCGGCAATTCATTGTTAATATTGATACATCATTCTTTAATTTGTACCGGATTTTCAGAATTTAGCCTGCTCCGAGCGCTCAGAAGTGTAGGTGGAGTTGAATATATAATGTTAAGAACGTTATAAATATTCGATCGCTAAAACAGGCTCCTGCATGTGCCAGCAGGAGCGAGTAAATCGTGAGTGGCTGTAATTACAGCGACGAGAAAGGAACTTAAAACGCAGTCTTAGAGAACCCTGTCATCTCTTGTAGGCCCATTTCGCGGCCCAGCGCGGTCATTGGGTGCACAACGACCAGTCCGCGAACGCTCTTCTTCAGTTTGCCCATATCAGCTTGCTCTTTTTTAGTAATCGCGCGCTGGAACGGCATCTTCATCAGCTTCTGTGCTTCCTTACTGAGTTTCTGGCTGTGAACTTCGCGCAGGCGAGCAATTTCTGCTTCCAGAGTGGCTTTCTCTTTTTCCAGTTCAGCATATTTGTCTGCGGCTTCAACCAGCGACAGATCGGCCTGCTGGTGGCGGATGGCGTCCAGACGATCGCTGAGACGTTTGATTTCGTTTTTTTCGACTTCTTTCATGTGATGGCTTCTGATAAAGATAAATTTATAGCCCCTAGTATGCGCGACCAGGTGCTTTGTTCACAACTGATGACATTGCAATAGTTCTATAACGTAAACATTAACATGCTTAAAAACTACGCAATTTATTGATTAATTAAGAAATTTAAAGAAAAAAGATAGTTAATAGAAACGGATGATTATTGAGGATTGAGCACGTTTTCCTTAATGTCATTTATACCGGGATCTAAACTAAAATTGGCGGCCGCGCATTCCCGGCGCGGGGTAATACGGAGATATCATCATGGGCAAATTAGGTGAAAACGTTCCGCTTCTTATCGATAAAGCCGTAGATTTCATGGCATCGAGCCAGGCGTTCCGGGAGTATCTGAAAAAACTACCTCCCCGTAACGCGATTCCGTCCGGAATACCTGATGAAAGCGTGCCGTTATATCTACAACGTCTGGAGTATTATCGTCGGCTTTATCGGCCGAAGCAGGTAGAGGGGCAGTAAGCAGACGTTGCTTACTTTTGGAAGGCTTTTTTTAAGCTGATTTTGGAAATCAGCTCTGTCAGTGAAAGGACCATTGTTGATCGCACAGCCTGTTGGTAACGCTGAATTTGCATTGCATACAAACTGGAGTCTGCAGGTTCAAACTGTGGCGGCGGTGGTAACGCCGCCACGCAATGCAGTTCACCAAAGGGTCCAAGGATTTCGTCGTCGGTAAACGCGTACTCGTTGCCGTCGTGATTTAGCTCTTCACGCAATGCCATCAGCAGTTCCGCATCTTCGTATTCCTGGCGGTTAATGACGCCCAACCCGTAAATGAGTTTTAAACGCACAGAAAGATCGCCCAGCGGACCGTCGCCGTCGAGTAACGGTTCTACAGCATACTTCACCGCGTAATCGTCTTTGCGGAATACCTGAAGCACCAGAAGATTTACCGCCTCGGTCAAAAGCTCGACGGCGGTGATCAGAAAGCTTCGCACGGTTTTGCCAGCATTCAGACGCTCAAGCACACGGTTTTCAAAGGCCTGGGTTTGTTCCATTGTTGCCTGCATATCTGACAATCTGTTATTCGGGCGCAGGGTGTCCTGCGCCTGGTCCACCATTATTGCATTGCTTTATAAGCGGTTACCGCCTCGGATACAACCTCGCTGTTGGCATCAAGACCGGAAATCTGTGCCAGCGCGGCTTGTGGGCCTTTGTCGGCAATCAGCGCTGCCAGTTCCTGAGCCTGCGGATCATCTTCACTGCGGAAGTGCATTGCAGCGGCAATACCTTCAATCAGGTTTTTATGTGGCAGACCATATTCCAGCGTTCCGAGCAGTGGCTTGATCAGACGGTCGCCAGCACTCAGTTTACGCAGCGGCTGACGGCCTACGCGCTCTACATCATCTTTCAGGTACGGGTTCTCGAAACGACCGAGGATTTTCCGGATGTACGCCGCATGTTTGTCTGCGTCAAAGCCGTAGCGCTTGATCAATACTGCACCACTTTCTTCCATCGCACCTTTTACCACCGCGCGGATTTTCTCGTCGAGAATAGCGTCACGAATGGTCTGATGACCGGCCATTTTTCCGAGGTACGCGGTTATAGCATGACCTGTATTCAGGGTGAAGAGTTTACGTTCGACAAATGCCATCAGGTTGTCGGTTAACTCCATGCCTGGAATGTTCGGCAACGCGCCTTTGAACTGGGTTTTATCAACAATCCATTCGCTGAATGTTTCTACCGTCACTTCCAGCGGATCGTTGGTTGCAGAAGCCGAAGGCGGCACGATGCGGTCAACGGCGGAATCGACAAAGCCAACGTGTTCTTCTACCCACGCTTTGGCATCTTCCGGCAGGGCGTTCATTATATGGCCTTTCAGCTGCGTGGTGCCGCGTACCATGTTTTCACAGGCGATGATGTTCAGCGGGGATTCATTACCTTGTTCTTTACGTTTCACCAGCCCTTTGGCGATTGCCGGGGCAATACGTTCCAGCACAACCGGACCAACGGCGGTAGTGACTAAATCAACCTGAGCAATCAGATCAACGACATCATCACCAATGCTGCTGACGGCATTGACGCCGGAAACGGTATCTACCTGCTCGGTTTCACCGACCACATGAACCTGATAGCTATGACGGGCATTCAGGGCATCAAGTACCACCTGATTGACATCGGCAAACGTCAGTTGGATACCCGCGTCTGCCAGCAGTTTACCGATAAAGCCACGACCGATATTACCTGCGCCAAAATGTAATGCTTTCATAGTATTAACCTTCATCAATGTTTTTACCCGAGAGGGCTGGGGTGAGGCTTTTCCCTCACCCAAACCCTCTCCGTGAGGAGAGGGGCCGCGCCGGATGCGGCGTAAACGCTTTATCCGGCCTACAAGAACGTGCAAATTCAACAAACTGCGCTTTGTTTTGTAGGCCTGATAAGCGTAGCGCATCAGGCAATAAGCCCCACCTTCTCCATGTGGAGAGGTGGGATTGGATTACTTACGACCTGCCAGCAGTTCCAGCACTTCATCCACGCTGGTGGTGTGTGCCAGACGCTCGATGACGGATTCATCATCCAGTGCATTGGTCAGGCTGGTGATAACCTGAATGTGCTCGTTGTTACGGGCAGCAATACCAATCACCAGACGGGCAATGTCATCTTCTTCTTCACCGAAGCGCACGCCTTCCGGGTACTGGCAGAACACCACGCCCGTTTTGAGTACGCGATCTTTCGCTTCAACCGTACCGTGTGGCACCGCGATAGACTCACCCAGATAAGTCGGGGTCAGTTTTTCACGATCCAGCATCGCCTGAACGTATTCTGGCTCAACGTAACCGCCTTTCACCAGCTGCTCGCCAGCAAAACGAATCGCTTCTTCTTTGGTTGCCGCTTTGCGACCGAGGAAGATGTTCTCCGCGCCCAGTTTGAACAGGTTAGCACTGGAATCGTCAAAGCTGTCTTTCAGACTGTCTTTCACTTTTACTTCGTTTTCAGTATGGCGCTGGGCAGCAACCAGACGTTCGGTCAGGCTGGTGTACAAGCCGCTGTCGAGGAAGTTGGTCAGCGAAATATGCTGTGCCTGCGGAACCTGGCGCATAGCGCGTTCGGTCAGGTCACGGTGAGTGATGACCAGGTCCACATCTGGCGGCAGGTTGTTGATCGCGCTGTTAGTAACAGAAATCTGCGACAGACCTGCATCCTGAATTTTCTTACGCAGCACACCTGCGCCCATCGCACTGGAACCCATACCGGCGTCACAGGCAACGATGATTTTACGTACGTGGCTCAGGTCGTTAGTCACATCGCCCGCAGACAGCGGGGACGCACCTTTAGACTCAGCTTTCATGTCCTGCATACGACGAGTTGCTGCTTCAATATCATCTTCTTCTTTCACTTTGCTGGTTTTCAGCAGAATGGCAGAGACAACGAAGGAGACAGCCATCGCCGCACACACACCCGCGATGTTAGCGAAATAAGCACCTTTTGGTGTCATCGCCAGTACCGCAAGGATAGAACCCGGAGATGCCGGAGAAACCAGACCACCGCCCAGGATAGTCAGCGTGAACACGCCAGTCATACCGCCGAGAATAACGGCCAGAATCAGACGTGGATTCATCAGCACATACGGGAAGTAGATTTCGTGGATACCGCCCAGGAAGTGGATGATTGCCGCACCGCCCGCAGACTGTTTAGCGCTACCACGACCAAAGAACATGTACGCCAGCAGCACGCCCATACCCGGACCTGGGTTAGCTTCAATCAGGAAGAAGATGGATTTACCCAGTTCATGGGACTGCTGAATACCCAGCGGCGAGAAGATACCGTGGTTAATGGCGTTGTTGAGGAACAGGATTTTCGCCGGTTCAACAAAGATAGACGCCAGCGGCAGCATGTCATGGACAACCATGAAGTTAACGCCCGCAGCCAGCATTTTGGACAGGGCTTCAACAATCGGGCCAATGCCGAGGAATGCCAGAATAGCGAGGATCATCCCGATGATGCCTGCGGAGAAGTTATTCACCAGCATCTCAAAACCGGATTTGATCTTACCGTCTACCCAGCGGTCGAAGTGCTTAATGCACCAGCCGCCCAGCGGACCTGCAATCATCGAACCGAGGAACATCGGCATATCTGCGCCGACGATAACGCCCATGGTGGTGATGGCACCGACTACACCGCCACGTTCGCCGCCTACCAGCTTACCACCGGTATAACCGATCAGCAGCGGCAGGAGATAAGTGATCATCGGCCCGACCAGCTTCGCCAGCGTTTCGTTCGGTAACCACCCTGTTGGAATAAATAACGCGGTGATGATACCCCACGCGATAAACGCGCCGATATTTGGCATCACCATGTTGCTGAGGAAACGACCAAAGCTTTGCACTTTGATCTTAATATCGGATGACATAAAAACACCCCTTCTTATGTTTGCTGTCGCGCAGGCTGGAAGCCCGAGGTTTTTTGTTAATGTGGCGGCAGAGGTAGCCGGACCTTGTAGATACTGCGAAATCTGGCACTGAATCGGTTAACTGTCCAGTCGACGGCCTTTTGTGTGATATCGGTCACATAAATATAGGGGGTAGAGAGGTAATTGACGTGATGCTCATCACAAAACGCTTGTGTAAAAAAGCAACAAGGCGGCGATTTTCGCTAAAAATGGCATTTAAATGTGAGTAATGTCACATTTTTGTTTTGTTGGTTTGTTGAATCTTTGTGATCTGAATCACAAGATATTTTCTTACGACGTTCACCTGATGTGATCTGCAGCATGTTATGCCCTCGTCATAAAATCGTTATGTAACTAAGCAACTCATCACCTCTAAAAATTATTCTTTGGTGTTATGGCGAGAATCGCGAACCCGAATTATTGTCAAAATATCAGCCTGACTCCCTTCTGGCTGCCAGCCAAAAAACAACACTGATAAACGTGAATCCGAGGCAGATATGTTTCTAAACTATTTCGCGTTGGGAGTGCTGATCTTCGTCTTTCTGGTGATTTTTTATGGAATCATCGCGATACATGACATCCCTTATCTGATTGCCAAAAAGCGCAACCATCCCCATGCCGACGCTATTCATACGGCGGGCTGGGTGAGCCTGTTTACTCTGCATGTTATCTGGCCGTTTCTGTGGATCTGGGCGACGCTCTATCAACCGGAGCGTGGCTGGGGTATGCAGTCACATGTTGCGTCGCAGGAGAAAGCGACTGACCCGGAAATCGCCGCACTTTCTGACCGAATTTCCCGGCTGGAGCATCAACTCGCCGCCGAGAAAAAGACTGACTATTCCACGTTCCCGGAGATCTAATTATGGATCTATTGATCGTTTTAACTTACGTGGCGCTGGCGTGGGCGGTCTTTAAAATCTTCCGCATTCCGGTGAATCAGTGGACGCTGGCGACGGCGGCGCTGGGAGGCGTGTTTCTGGTGAGTGGTTTGATTTTGTTGATGAACTACAATCACCCTTACACTTTTACCGCGCAAAAGGCAGTGATAGCGATCCCCATCACGCCACAGGTGACGGGAATTGTTACTGAAGTCACTGACAAGAATAATCAGCTTATTCAAAAGGGCGAGGTGCTTTTTAAACTCGACCCGGTTCGTTACCAGGCGCGAGTTGACAGACTTCAGGCTGACCTGATGACGGCGACGCATAATATAAAGACGCTGCGCGCGCAGCTCACTGAAGCGCAGGCCAACACCACCCAGGTTTCAGCGGAGCGCGACCGTCTATTTAAAAATTATCAACGTTATCTGAAAGGCAGCCAGGCGGCGGTGAATCCGTTCTCGGAACGTGACATCGACGATGCGCGGCAAAACTTCCTCGCGCAGGACGCGCTGGTGAAAGGCTCGGTGGCGGAGCAGGCGCAGATCCAGAGCCAGCTCGACAGTATGGTTAACGGCGAGCAATCGCAGATTGTGAGCTTAAGAGCGCAACTTACTGAAGCAAAATATAACCTTGAGCAGACTGTCATTCGCGCACCAAGCAATGGCTACGTTACTCAGGTACTGATCCGCCCAGGTACATACGCAGCTGCCTTGCCGCTACGTCCGGTGATGGTTTTCATCCCCGAGCAAAAACGGCAAATTGTCGCCCAATTTCGGCAAAACTCGCTGTTACGTCTGAAACCCGGCGATGATGCGGAAGTGGTGTTTAACGCGCTACCTGGGCAGGTGTTCCACGGCAAACTGACCAGTATTTTACCTGTCGTGCCAGGCGGTTCGTATCAGGCGCAAGGGGTATTGCAATCATTAACGGTCGTGCCCGGCACGGACGGTGTGCTGGGAACCATTGAACTGGACCCTAACGCTGATATCGATGCCTTACCCGACGGCATCTACGCCCAGGTGGCAGTTTACTCCGACCATTTCAGCCATGTTTCGGTGATGCGGAAGGTGCTGCTGAGAATGACCAGTTGGATGCATTATCTTTATTTGGATCATTGAGTAGGGAAGGGGGAGATTATGGAACTTTGCTCCCTGTAAGGACTAATTATTTTTGCATATTACTTCATTGGCTGCGATGATTTTTCGTTAATATCTATTATGTTAAGAAGTTCGGGATGAGTGTGAACTCATTGGATTTTTTATCCGTCTTGATCTGCCGAAGGATCAGACCATACATTGTCGAGATCGCAATGATGATATGAGTTGTTCCTCTGCCACGGCTCTAATCAAAAAAGAGCAGGAGTGCTTTTCCATCTATTGCAATGATGGCTTTATTATCTGAAGGATGACAGTCACATTTAAAAATATTTAATTTATAGATCACAATGTAGGTTCATGTAATATATGTATACAACTATTTTTCTCTTCACTTTTAATTATCGTATTCATTATAACACTAAGTTAAAAAACTCCTGGAGAGTGAGTCATTAATATATTTTTAAATATAATTAAGTTATTATTCATCGATGCATTTTATAGAATCATCAATGGCTACAATAGTACTATTAACTCTCCAATTTATATTTTTATTATCATTGCAAATATTAACTGAATCTATATCAATGATTTTTTTATTTTTATCTTTTATTTACAGTTTCAATGCAATCAGCGACAAGTTGGTGTGGATTTAGATTCTTCAGATATGGTCTTATGATCTTTCCCTTGCTTAATAAATAGCATGTATAGGATTCGGAAAGTCCAGCATCTATTTTGTACATCATTATTCTAGATAAGGATGTGAGAAATGCCTTGTTATCATTAGCAGCCATATATGCCAGTCCGAGTTCAGCCTCTGCGGCTTTACATGAAAAATAGCTAAGTGAACACGCTTTTCGTCCCTCTTGGGTACTGGCTGATATTAGTGCCCATAATATTGCCTTGTCTGCCAAATCCAACTCTCTCTGAAATTGGTTTACAGTAACTGCATTCGCAGAAATAGAGAAAAAAAGCACAATTGTTAATAACCTTGCCATATTTCTAGTCCGTCACTGTTAATGTGCTATCTGGCTCTGAAAATATTAGCTCATTTAATTTTTGCATGTCATTAGATGAACCAGTTATACAACCCTCGGAACAGAATCGAGGTCCTAAAGATGGACCGAAAGCGTTTAAACAACTATGTGTTAAAAATCCATCACGATTATACGTTTCTGTATTTGCTGACGGTACTAAACGTATACCATTAGGTTTTCTATTAGTTGCTCCAGGACCATTAACATTCCAGCTCCATACCCCTGGAGGTATTGGGCCTCTATTTTGTAAGTGTGTACAACCAGGATTATTTTTACATTGCATATTATTACCATTATTACCAGAGGCGACTGAAATAGTAAGCACACCATAAGAATTATCATCACTTGGCGTATCTGAAACGCATGAAAGCATACCTAAAGTTATGCTGTATAAACAGGTCGCTAATCCCAACGGGTCAATATCAGTTATCGGATTCAACGGATACTGATAAAAATTCCATCCCCCCTTCAGTCCAATCGGATCCTGAGTGATATACCGCCCCTGCAGCTGGTGCGGGTTCTCTTCATTCAGCAGGTTGCCCCACTCATCGTATTCTGCGCACCATTCTGTTGCCCCTTCCGTGCTGATAAGCACCAGCGGCAGGCCGCGATGGTCGCAGTGGTACAGGTGGATTTTTCGCGCCGGCGTGTACACCGGGTCCATCTGGTTTTGCATCTGCGCCACCGTCAGGCCGCACGATGCCAGCCAGCGTCGGCTTTCCTCACTCACCCGGTCAGCCAGGATTTCACTTTCCAGCCGGTCGAGCATCTGCACCGTGCCGGCGGGAATACCTCACTGTGCATAGGCAACTCACGCTATGAACGCTTCAGCTTATCAATAACGGAAGTTATAATTTCATTGTCATCAAACTTGTACAACATAGTATCTAAAACAGGAAGTAGCGTTTTATCACCTAATTCACCCGCAGCTTCAATGATATCATCATAAACAGTATTTTTTTTTAACTCATCGCATAAAACAGATAAAACCCTTTTATCTTTTCTGTAGGAAAGTCCGATTATTGCTTCAATACGGACTTCCTCATTTTTATCCTGAAGCATCTCCACAAAATAATCCCTAATATCACTATTATCATATTTATTGATATTTATTGCAAATGCGGCCCAGTTTCTGACATCTCCATTTGGATCTTTTAACAGATTAATCAATAGTGGAATTGTTTCTTTATCATTGATAACAGAAATAGCAAATGCCGTAGCACGTCTGACATTAGCCGATTTATCAAAAGCAGTAATTTGAGATTGTTCTACTATTTTAGGTGAATAAATTGGGTTTTTCTTGCATCGCTGAGCAGTTGACTCGATTGCTGTAGCTCGAACGCAAGCACTTTTATCATTCAGTGCCATCTTTTTTAAAATATTAAAAACGCTATCTTCGCATTTTTTGCAAACTTTTATTTGCCCGAGTATAAATGCTCCTATATCTCTACGGATATAATTTTTGTCAGCGCAGAATTCAATTGCCAATCTAACAGCGTCTTGCCCACCTCTTAGCTGCAATACTCTGGCAGATGAAATCCTTTTCAATGAATTGCGATTATCAAGTAAGCGAAATAATTCATCATCATTTAGTTTCTTACATTGATTGTATAAACCATACTCTTTACTTGCCTTTCTTTTCTGGTATGTATTCGACATTGCAGGAACCTCCATAAAGACTATCTTTTTCTATCGTTTGACTGTCTGGAGTCCTCCACCTACTCTGCCATCAGCACACACGATGTTTGTTTATCCTTACATACTTATTTTCCGTGGCCAAAATTTAGAATTCTCCCGTCATTTTTGCCTATTTCTATAATAAAAACCCTACCAGCAATTTGGTCTGATTCAATGGTGCCTTCAACAATCCAACTTGTTGGTAATTCCATGATTTTGTATGGTTTTTCTTCTTCTTCGGCATCATGTCCATAACGATTTTTAACATACATCTCAGCTAATTCCAATGCTATAGCTTTATTTTTGACCAAATTTCTAACGGTGTATTTCCCCTCACTTTCATACTTGCGCATTATAATAATATTATTACACTGCGCCCATGTGTTGTATGTAAAAATAAAGATACAATCACATAGGTTCTGAATAATATTTTCTTATACGTTGTCATGTATTTTGCAAACATTAGGCAATCCTTTTCCATTTATTATATCTTTCCCATGATTATCTATTGCTTTAAAATTTTCACCTATTGACCTTGAATTACTACAATCACTTCCAGTGAAATCTGAGTTATTCAGAATAGCATTCATCAGAGCCGCATTGCGAAAGACAGCATTTCTAGTTGATGTATGTTGAATCATTACATTTCTTAAATGAGTTTTTTCAAATTTCGCCCCATCAAGACAATAACCATTGAGGGTGGCACGATGTAGATTCATCCCGCTAAAATCATATCCAGCAAGAGTGGTACTATCTATCTCAAGAAATTTATTGGTTATTAAAAATGCGATTCTTATCATCTGTTCCTCCAATCATCTAACTCCCGAAAAATTTGAAAACCAGAACCTCGCTTAGGCCTGTGTCCATACTACGTGGGTAGGATTATTCTACGTACTACGCTGTTGTCCCTTACGTGCTGATAAGCGCCAGCGGCAGGTTATTCGGTTTGCGTCGTTGAGTTCACTACACTAAAACTCCGTGCCCATATAACCCAAGTCGGAGGCATGCCTTCCTCTGGTTCGTTCCATCTAAAATGTCTATACATAACATGGTTATTCAATTATTTTTTCTTTGAGTTTATTCTCAATCCAGCTGTCTTTATACCTGATGAAAATTTGACATTCACCAATATTATCAATGTCACCAACATTTGTGTTTCGAATTTGACCAACAGCAACTATAGTTGATTCAAAATATTCAACATTGACATTATCTGTAATTATTGAAATTATATAATCATCTGGAATAGAGCCATTAGGAGTTATATTGAAGAAACTAACATCTGAAAATACCAAATAACCATCTTCTAAGTCTTCATTATTATAAAAATTCCATTCTGTTGTACCATAGGCTATCCTTGAGATTAAATTAACCTGAATTCTAATTTGTTTACTCCATAAATCAAATTCAATTTTTTATTGCTCGATCACCAAGATATATTCTATCAAACATATTACCCCCCTATTCTAAAAATACTCAGGCATTCCGCACATTATATCAGCCTCATCTTGATTGCTTCCCGTTTCCCAATACGGCGGCGCGGGGAGTCATAAAGGTAAGAAATTTCCAGCAGTACGGCGTCCTATTGTTCACGGCGGTAATGCACCAGCCAGTATTGGCTATCGTAGTGATAACCGTGTAACCTGCCGCCGCATCGCGTATCTAATGTTCATTCTTTTCCATAAACCGTCCGTACACATTGTGATAGTAAAAATACAATACATCTTCGCTGATGCGGTTATTCTGCTGCATGTGGGAAGCGCCGAATACTGCTCCCGGTATGGCCAGTAATTACTATTTAGTACGACGTTAGGGGGAGTCACTTAATCTCACAGATACTTCAAGTAACAGATGAAAATCGCTCCTGAAATGAAAAAGAAATTTTTTTGAATGTGTTCCTGTCAAATCAAGTGGTTTTTTCGTCGATATGTAGAGTCATATTGTACACAAAATAGTTACGAAACACACCTTGGTAAAATATTTGAATCGTCTGAACAGTGGATTATTTTGTGTATTACATCCAACGCTTGCCCATCTTTTTTCGCTATTAGTATTGTAAAATTTCCTCCTAACGTCTTCGGTTGTTTTCCCTCGATTTTCCAACAATTATTGTCATCTGTAATACTATATGGTTTCTGAAATTCTGCTTTTTCTTTCCCGTATATATATTTAATATAAACATATGATAATTCCAAAGCCATTTCACGACTATTTACTAAAATTTCCGCTGAATTTTCTTTTCCAAATACTGAGTGTGATATTGTAAACAATATCATAATAAGTAATATTAGTGAGTTTCTCATGCTCTACACCTATCGAATCTCAAAAGTTGTGGGTAAAACATTACATTCAGAATATATGATATTCTTACCATCGGAATCCATTTTTCCAAATCGACCTTCTGGTGTTCCTGGATACCCATTAAGAACATATTTTTTCGAATAGTTAATTTATTTTCTCAGGAAGAGATTTTATTTTTCTTCACTACGAAGCAGTTCATGCTGTACTTTTGTTAAACATTCGTAAGACTCATCTTTGTTCGGGAGATGTGCTGTCATTCGAGCATAAGTTGGCTTCTCATCTTTAAAATATTTAACCATGATTGAATTATCAAGGACTGCCAACAACTGAGCTGGATCACTGCTCTTTTTTTGATAGATACCCGCTCTTATATAACTTCTAAACCGATCGCCGAGAAACGCCGTTTTTTCTGCTGTATTTAGCAACTCCTGCAACGTTCCTTTGGTTGCATGATTTTCATTAAGGCGTAGTGATCCGACGCGAATTAAGAGTCTCGCCCCGCTTGGTGTGAATTTGTTATTTTTACATATACCAAGCTCTGTTTGCCAATAATACTCACCTATGTCCTCATTCTGATACCATCTCCACATGGTTTTATTATTTAAGACAGGAAACGCGGAAAAAATAGTACCCTTAGTGAAAATGGTAAAGCAATCTTGATCTTTAGCTTGTGTTTCGCAATTAGCTATAACACCAAAACTAACGAATATCATCAGCAAAAAGAACAAAGCTCTTTTCATTTTCTTATTCCTCTCGATGTTCTCTGTTTCATTTTAGCTAAAATTTCACCCAAATCATCTATCCCTGCTGTTGCTGGCCCATCGGGTTTATTAATGTCTGGGAATAAATAGGGTTCTGCACAAGTATATCCTGGTGGTAATTGAGTTGTTGGCCAAGTTGTCTGTGGCAGGTAATCACTTGCTGTCTTTGTCTCCATCCCTGGATACTGGGGATCATCCTGCGGCGTACAAGTCAGATTGGGTTTTACCCACTTCCTGCAATACAGTGTGTAATCGTAAGGACTTAATGCTCTGAAGAATGTTTTGAAAACATTAGGCGCACTACTGGCCTGGTCAATAGGATATGGCAGTCTTAATTGTTTCGCTATGTCTGGCAACTTACTTGGATCGGGCGTAGGCGGTTTGTTGGGTCTCGCTCCATATCCGCCATTATTTAAGTGTCCATATTTAGATGCCAGTCCCATTGAATCTATATACTGAACCGGATTTAACGGATACTGATAAAAATTCCATCCCCCCTTCAGCCCAATCGGATCCTGAGTGATATACCGCCCCTGCAGCGGGTCATAATAGCGGTGGCGGTTGTAATACAGGCCTGACTCCTCATCATACTGCTGACCCGGCAGGCGGAT